>JAPOKA010000068.1 GCA_029977865.1 bacterium | reverse complement strand
GCCGCAGTACCGGTGTCGGCGAGCAGCGCGAAGCCGACACGGGGAGGCGGAGACGACGAGGGCGGCACGCGTGCGTGCCGCCCCAACTCTGAGCCAGCCGTCGAAGCCACCCACGGGACTCGCTCCGAGCGAATGCGAGGGCCGCAGTACCGCGGCGGGGCGCGAGCCCCGCCGGTGTCGGCGAGCAGAGCGAAGCCGACACGGGGAGGCGGAGACGACGAGGGCGGCACGCGTGCGTGCCGCCCTCAAGTCGAAGCCACCCACGGGACTCGAACCCGTGACCTGAGCTTTACGAAAGCTCCGCTCTACCAACTGAGCTAGGGTGGCGGGTCGGACGGGACCTCCGCCCGCTTGCACAACGTCCGGAACGAGGGAATCGGCTCGAATCGCCCCTCACCTCGACCGCAGAGCCACAACCATCCCTCGATCGAGGCCGGCGAGCATATCCGGACGCCACGCGCCCGAGTCAACCCGAACTCACTCCAGGATCCAGCGGACCGTCTCGTCCACCGGCAGGTCGAGCGCACCGTAGAGCCGCCCTGCCGCGTCTGCGACATCGCCGGTCGAGGCCTGAATCAACCCAATCAGGGCCGAGGCCTGGCTCGGGTGACAGCGATTTCCGAAGCGCCTCGCCGAGGCGGCAGCCTGGTCGAGCAGATCGACCTGATCAGCCGCCGAGGCCGAGAGCGCAGCGTCGATCAACGTCTGCTGCGCGGACTCGGTGCCGATCAGGGCGAGCACCTCGGCGATCATCACCCGCAGGGCACCCTGCTCGACCGCGAAGGCCTCCGAGAGCGCAGACTCTGCATCGTTGATCGAGAGTGCTCCGGATCCCGCCTTGGCGATGTTGCGGAGCGCGTCGAGGGCAAGAATCGCGTACTCGCGGGCCTCGCTGGCATCCATCGCGCTTCCCAACACCTGCTCGATGAAGCCGCGGATCTCGGCGACCATCACCGCTTCGTCTGCGCCGGCCACCATCGCCATCGCGGCAAGGTCGTCGCGAAGGCGATCCTGCACTGCGGAGAGGTTGATGACCGTCGTCATCGCCACCATGGGGGTGGCATTGACCATGGCGTTACCGCGAACCGCGGAGGCCACAGCGTCGACGGCGTCTGCGGTGCCGCGCACCACGATCAGATCGACACCCACGTTGTCGAGAATCCCCGGCTCGGCTTCCGCGTAGGTTCCGCCGCCGGGAAGGACCGTGAAGCCTGCATTGGCAAGGGAGCCCGCGACCTGACGTCGTTCCTCCGAGTCGGCGGCGATCACCACCGCGTAGACCGCGTCGGTTCGAACCGCAGAGGCGAGCGTCGGCACCACTGCGTAGTCGCCAGGGAAGGCCGTACTCGGCATCGCTGCCGCGATCGCGAGCGCCGCCTCGATTCGAACTCGACGACTCGGATAGCCAAGACTGTCGAGGATCGGTTGGGTGGCGCCGCTGCGGATGAGGCTTTCGCTGCCGGCGGTCTCGGCGAGCACTTCGATCGCCTTGCGGGCGAGCGGCGTGTCTCGCATCTCGAGCGCAAGTGCCAGCACGTCCTGACCGATCGAGGGACCAGCCGCGGTCGCGAAGAACTCAGGGGAATAGCGATTGCCGCCGAAGATGGGATCGGTGATGCCCTCGGCCGCCATCGCGAGGCCGCGGCGAAGGTCCGCGGCGACAAAGATCGCCAGCGCCCGACGATCGGTGGAGTCGAGTTCAAGGGCCCGCTTGGCCATCCGCATGGCCATCACGTCGAACCAGATGCTCTTGGCGACCGCCACCGGCTCGAGTCCGGAGAAGTTGCCGTAGTTCCACACGTCGAGGGTGTCGACACCGTCGAGAGACTGCATCGCGGGCAGCGAGACCAGCGCTTCGTCGAGGCGGAAGAAGCGATCGGCAAGGGCGGTGAACTGGCCCGCCGGATTCGCCGCGGTTCCGCCGATCTTCGAGATCGCCTCAGAGGCTCGAGCGGCGGTGGTGTCGCTCGACGTCGAGGCTGCGAGGTCCGCCAGGAATGGAAGCGACGCCGCCGCGGCTGGAGTGCCGATGCCGCCGAGCACGAAGCAGACCCGCTCCTGACTCGCAGGGTCGAGGATCGGCAGCGCCGCGGAGAGCGGCAGCACGGCACCCTCGCGAATTCGCTGCACCAGAAGGGCCTCGGCTTCGGAGACGAGCACGGCATCGTCACCGGCGACGAGCACCTGCAGCAGCGGTCGCACCGCGTAGGGGCCCGCCTCGGCGAGGCGATCTCGGGCCATCATCCGCCCGCGCACGGTCCCGGTGAGCATCGCGACGGAGTCTCGGATGCGGTCGGGGTCGGTGGCGAGCACGAAGCGGCCGCGTTCGACCCGCACCGACATGTCGCCGACGAGGTCTTCGACACCCTGAAGCCGACGACCCGCGATCAACGCCTGATCGAGCCGGGCGGCGAGGTTGCCTTCGTCGACGAGTTCGGCAAGTTGCTCGTCGGTGATGCCCGAGTCGAACAATGCGTTGGCGCTCGCCGCAGCAAGATCGCCGCGGCCGACGATGACGAAGTGAATGAAGCTCTCGAGTTGCCGCTGCTGGCTCCCGGCGTCCTGACGAGCCAACGCCGGTACCGCGAGGAAAGCCGCGACCGCAGCCGCCGCGAGTAGAGAAGTGATCGTTCGCGTGCGGCGGGCGTTGCCTGGGGTCATGGCCATCGTGGGGGCTCGCTCCTGGACCGAGGTGAGAATCCGTGTGTCGACGCCGCCGATGGGGCCGGCGCGAGCCTCGGCATCCCGCCGAGCCTCGGATCCTCCCGAGTCGCGGAAGATACCGCCCGTGCGAATCGGGTGTCAATGAACCGAAGCGTCGGGCCTCGGCTTGCACCCCGAGTCTGCCCGGATAGATTTCCCGCTCGAGGTCCGCCGGAATCGGATTCCGGCCGTCGCGAGGATCGCGACGAGGGAAGGCGGTGAGAATCCGCCGCGGACGCGCCGCCGTGAAGGGCAGCCCCGTGCACGCACGGGGCACCGACGGATCAACGAAGGCCACTGCCGCGATCGTCAGGTCGCGGTGGGAAGGTGGATCCGAAGTCGGGCCCGAAGCCGGAAGACCTGCCTCGAGTCACTGGGTCGTCGCCCTCGCGTCTCGGGGCGGTCGATCGTGCCGAGGATGTGTCCGCCCTGCTGCGGATCCGGCATGCTCGCTCCGCATCGAACTCGAAGGCAGGCCCGTCGGCCGACCCGCGGCATGGTCGGTCGTCCTCCCTTCGCCGCATGGATCTGCCATGCCTTCACGACCATTCAGCAATGCTCAAACGCGCCCGGACGCTCTGGTTGCTGCGACCATCGCCGCGGCCGCCATGGTGACTTTGGCGGCGGCCGAACCTCCCTTCGCGAACTCGGTGGTCTCGTACGAGCCCGGCGTCGGCGTCCCGGCGGGGTACGACAATCCCTCCGCGGTGCTCGGCAGCCCCACTCGGTTCGTCGACGACTTCCTGTTTCCCTCGGTAGTCAGTCCCTTCTCCTCGGCCTACTTGCCAAGTGACATCTGCGGACTCGGCAGCGGCGGCTCGATCGTGGTCGAGTTCGCAGATCCGGTCGAGGACCATCCCGACAATCCATTCGGCATCGACCTGCTGATCTTCGGCAACGCGTTCTTCATCGATGTCGCCTGGCCCAATGGCGTGGTCGGTGGCCTCTTCGGAGACGGTGGCCGAGTGGAGGTGAGCGCCGACGGCATCGAGTTCGTCGAGATTCCCGACCTCGACGCCGACGGGCTCTTCCCAACGCTCGGCTACCTCGACGTGGGCCCCTACGCCGAAGCGCCCGGCATGGTCCCGAGCGACTTCACCCAACCGGTCGATCCGGCGATGGCGCCGCTGCTCGTCGGCCTCGAATATGAGCAACTGCTCTCGGTCTACGGCGAAAGTGGCGGCGGCGCGGGCGTCGACCTTGCCACCGTCGGACTCGCGAGCATCCGCTTCGTGCGGGTCTCCGTCGGATCGCAGCGCGGACTCACCATCGAGATCGACGCCTTTGCAGATGTGGCCTCGGCCGGTTCGAACGCGGGCGACCTCGACGGCGACGGCGATGTCGATGGCGCTGATCTGGCGATTCTGCTCGCGGACTGGGGTCGCGGAGGCGGATCCGACCTCGACGGCGACGGCACCGTGGGCGGCGCCGACTTGACCATCCTGCTGGCGAACTGGTCGTGATGGCACGCTTCCGCGCCGCAGCGCCGCGGCCATTCCGCGGCGTGACTCTGGTCGAGTTGCTGGTGGCCATTGCGGTGATGGTCATGCTGGTCGGCATCACCATGCCCATGCTCGGACGAGCCCGTGGCGAGGCCCGGCTCTCCGAGTGCAGCAGCCACCTGCGCTCGCTCTCGATCGCGGTGCAGGCCTACGCGGGCGTCCATCGAGATCGGCCTCCCCCCGCAGTCCTCTACTTCGTCGGTCCGAGTGGGCTCGTGACCCACGCGTGGGACTTCCGTCATTCCGGCGGCACCGTCACCGCCGGTGCGTTGCGAGGTTTCACCGATCACCCCGAGCGGGTGCAGCAGTGCCCCTGCTGCGATGTGCCATCCACCTTCGGGGCCGACCCCGCGACGGGCTACAACTACAACACCAGCTTCATCGGCGCGGAGGGGCGGCTTCCGACGATCGCGCCGGACGGCACGGTGATCGAGGGCTTCGCCAACGCGAGGATGGGCTTGCCCCTCTCCGCCCACCGCCACACCGCCACCACCGCCCTCCTCGGCGACGGCGGCTGGTCGGGTGGCGCCAACAAGTTCATGCGAGCCCCATCGAACCACGTCGAACAGGATTGGGGAACGGTGTACGCGGGAGGCCAGGCCTTCCGTCACGAGGGCCGCACCAACGTCGCGTGGCTCGACGGCCACTGCTCAACGGTCGCTCGATCGCATGAGGGGCCGCAGACCAATCCCGATCTGGTGGTCGGCATCCTCGGTGCGCCCGAGAACGGATTCCTCTCCGAAGACGATTCCGCCTACGACCCTCGATAGCGATCCACGAAGTCGTACTCAAGCCCACCGACCGCATCCCGCGACGAGCGATCAGCTCGAGCGACCGAAGCGGCGACGCAGGTCCGACCAGGGGATTCGCAGGGTGGTCGGCCGCCCGTGCGGACAGTTGGAGGCCCGCTCCACCTCGAGGGCTCGCGCGAAGAGTCCGGACATCTCCGCTGCGTTGAGTCGATCACCGGCGCGGACCGAGGCCTTGCAGGCCATCATCGCCAGCACGGGTTCGAGCGCCGCAGCCTCGTCGGGAATCGGGCCCTGCTCGATCCACCGACCAAGCAGTTCCACCACGAAGTCCGCGGCATCGACGCCGCGGGAGGCCAGCAGGGTCGGCGCTGCGAGCAGCGCCAGTCGGCGATCGCCGGCGAGCTCGACCTCGAACCCAAGCCGCCTCAGCAGCGGCGCCGCCTCCTCGATCGCCTCGACCGTTGCCTCGGGAACGCTGCGGACGACCGGCACCAGCAGCCGCTGCGACTCGAGCGGTCCCGCGGTGATTCGCTCGCGCAGAGACTCGAACGAGAGTCGCTCGTGCAAGGCGTGCTGGTCGACGACCACCAGTCCCTCGTCGTCCTCGGAGACCAGAAACGCACCGCCGACCTGAATGACCGAGCGGCTCGCTTCAAGGCCCTCGACCGCAGAAGCCGCGATCGAGCTGGCAGGCTCGGTGGCATCGGTCGCAAGCCGAGTCGCGAGCGCCGCGAAGTCGAACCCCTTCGGTCCGCCTCCGCTCCGCGCCGTTCCTGCGAAGAGCCCCGGTCCCGAGCCGCCGCCGCCGCCGCCGCTTCGAAGTCGCCAGGGCGCTTCGGGATCGCGTCGAGATGCGGCCCGGCCTCCGGCGAAACCCGCGGCCGGCTCCGCCGATTCCACTTCAATCGAGGGCGTGAGATCGACCGAGGCCAGCGCCGCCTTGATCGCCCGCCGCACCGCCGCGTGCACGGCTTCGGGCGAACGGAACCGAACTTCGGTCTTCGCGGGATGCACGTTGACGTCGACCTCGGCGGGATCGATCTCGATGAAGAGCGCCACCACCGGATGCCGGTCGCCGGGCATGAGGCCGCGATACCCCTCCCGCACCGCATGGAGAATCAGCCGGTCGTGGATGGCGCGACCGTTGAGATAGAGCCGCTGCGATCGGCTCGAGCCCTTCGCCTGCGCCGGTCGACCGACGAATCCCCAGACCCGAACCGCACCCGCGACCGGCTCGAGCGCGATGAGGCTCGCGGCAACCTCTTCGCCGAGGACCGCGGCGAGCCGCACTTCAGGCGAGGCGGTGGCCGGACACTCCAACGCCACCTTGCCGTCGATCTCGAAGCGGAAGGCGACATCCGGGCGAGCCAACGCCATCGTTCGCACCAACTCGGCGATGCGGCTTGTCTCTGCGACCGGGGACTTGAGGAACTTCCGCCGCGCGGGCGTGTTCAGGAAGAGGTGACGAATGGAGACCAGCGTGCCCGCGGGACCGGCGTCGGGCCGAACCTCACCGATGGCGCCTCCGTGAGCGGCGAGACTCGACGCCGCGGCATCCTCGCGGCGTCGCGAGCGGATCGAGCACTCCGAGACCGATGCGATCGATGCGAGCGCCTCTCCACGGAATCCGAGCGTCGAGATCCGCTCGAGGTCGGCGGCCTCCCCGATCTTGCTGGTCGCGTGCGCGGCGACGGCGAGCGGCAACTCCGCGGCCGCGATGCCGCAGCCGTCGTCTGCGACTTCGATCGACTCGATGCCCCCTCCGGCGATCGCGACCGAGATGCGGGTTGCTCCCGCATCGAGCGCGTTCTCGAGCAGTTCCTTCACCACGCTCGCCGGACGCTCGACCACTTCTCCGGCGGCGATCTGATTGACGAGCGACGGCGGCAGCCGGCGGATGGACATGAAAGGCAGTCTACGGCCCCGCCGCCGCGGCACCCGGATCGCCGAACCTCCGGCGATTCCTCGGGAGATCGAGGCGAGCGATCCGAAGACACCTCCGTCGAATCGCTGGATCGAACCCTCGCATGCACGCCTCCACCCGACCCGCCGGTTCCCGGCCCGCCCCGCGAGAGGTGGCGGTGATCGGGGACGTTCACGGATGCGCTGACGCGTTGAGGCGGCTGCTCGACCGGATCGACGTGGTGGCAGCCGGGGCGAAGGTGGTGCTCGTCGGCGACCTGCTGACCAAGGGCCAAGACCCATCAGGCGTGGTTGAAGTGCTCTCGGGCGGTTGGGGGAGCCGGGCGGGATTCGAGTTCGACTCGGTCTGCGGCAACCACGATCTTCGGATGCGGGCAGCGCTGCGAGCCATCTCGCTCGGGACGCCGCAAGAGAACCTCGCGCCGATCGAACGCCGCTGCATCACCCGCCTGCAGTCTGCGGGCCGCGCCGAGGTGGCCCGGGTGCTGCTCGACCGAATCGCCACGCAGGTCGAACTCGAGGTGGACGGCGCCACCGTGCTGCACGCCGGGATCGACCCGGCTCGGGGCCGGGCGAGGACGCCCGCCGAACTCAAGTGGTCGATCAAGGCTCGCCGCGGCGAGCGACCCTGGTGGGACCGCTACCACGGCGACGACGGACTGCTCGTCTTCGGGCACAAGCCGCTCGAGGAGCCGCTGCGGCGGCGGGCGCGTGGGCGGGTGGCGGCGGTCAACGTCGACACCGGCTGCGCCGACGGCGGCCGCCTCACCGCCTACCTCGTGGGCAGCGACCGATTCGTCTCGGTGGCCGCCGAACCCGAGCGGCTGGTGCTCTCGTTCACGCCAGCGTCGGCGGCGCTGGCCGCCAGCGGCCGGCAAGCGGCATCGGTCGCCCGCGCCCGAAGGCCCGCGCACTCAGCTTGAGGATCGGCGGCGCCTGCTTGCGCTTGAACTCGGCACGATCGATCGAGCCGAGAAGTCGCTCGACTTCGCCGATCGGCATGCCCGTCTGCGCGGCGATCCTCGCCGCATCCTCAGACCCTTCGACCCAGGCCCGCACCACCGCATCGAGCGCCTCGTAGGGCGGCAGCGAGTCCTGATCGGTCTGATCGGGCCGAAGTTCCGCGGAGGGAGCCTTCTCGATCGAAGCCTCCGGGATCGGCGGCGCTGCGAATCCCAGCGATTGATGGTGGTGGTTCATCCAGCGGGCGAGGGCGTAGACCTCGGTCTTGAGGAGATCGCCGATCGGCGCGAGGCCGCCGTTCATGTCGCCATAAAGGGTTGCGTATCCCACCGCGAGTTCGCTCTTGTTCCCGGTGGTCAGGAGCAGGTCGCCCGAGTCGTTGGCGAAGGCCATCATCAGGGTGCCGCGGACACGGCTCTGCAGGTTCTCGTCGACCACGCCCTGCGGCGGTCCCATCGCTGGAGTCAGCGCATCGCGCAGTGCTCGATGAATCGGCTCGATCGGCACCGTGCACGCGGCGGACATCCGGAGTCTTGCGATCGACTCTTCCGCATCGCGGAGCGATCCCTCGGAACTGAATCGCGAGGGCATCATCACCGCCCGGACCCGCTCCGGACCAACCGCCGCGACCCCGAGCGCCGCCACCACCGCCGAGTCGATTCCGCCGGAGAGTCCGAGCAGCACGCCGTGATGCCCGGTCTTGACGAGGTAACCGCGCAGACCGCAGACGATCGCCTCGAAGCACTCGCCGATCGAGCCCGCATCGGGTTCGTTCGCGTGCTCGGAGTCGTCGACGCCCACGCAACCGCCGACCGAAAGGTCGACGCACGCAAGCGCTTCGCGAAACCTCGGCAGGCGATGTTCGATCCGCCCCCCCCGCGCCACCGCCGAGCCGCCGTCGAAGATCAGCTCGTCGTTGCCGCCGACCTGGTTGACCGAGACCACCACAGCGCCGGTCACGCGACTCGCCGCCGCGAGCTGGGCGAGGTGCCTTCGGTGCTTTCCGCGAACGAACGGGCTCGCACTCGGCGAGAGCACCACCATGCATCCGGCGGCTTCGAGATCCGCGAGCGGCGCGACCTGGTAGCGGCGGATCGAGCCGGCATCCTCGGCCCGCCAGAGATCCTCGCAGATCGCCACGCCCATCCGGCTGCCCTCGTGATCGAACACGAACGACCGATCGCCGGGGGTGAAGAAGCGGTCCTCCTCGAAGACGTCGTAGGAAGGCAGCAGCCGCTTGTCGGCGAAGGTCTCGATCACTCCCCCGCGAAGCACCGCGACGCTGTTGCGAAGCGGACGCGGGTCGCCCTCGACCCGCCGGGGAAGCCCGACGAGCAAGGTGAGGTCGGCGTGGCGGCGGGCGAGCATCGCCGCGGCGTCGAGGCAGGCTCCGGGCAGATCGGGGCGTTCGAGCAGGTCGCGCGGCGGGTATCCGACCAGCGAAAGCTCGGGCGTCAGCACCAGCGTCGCACCAAGCCTGCGGGCCTCGCCCGCCGCCGCGTCGATCCGAGCCGCATTGCCGGCGACGTCGCCGACGACTGCATCGAGTTGAGCCAGCGCCACCCGCATGGGGTCGGGAGTGTACGGCTCTCCCCGACACGACGACGCCCCCGGCGCGAGCCGAGGGCGTCGGAACAAGGCCGTCGAGTTCGAATCAGGCCGCGATCGAGTAGGACCGCTCCACGATCTCGATGATCTGCCGCACCGTGAAGGGCTTGCGGATGACCGCATCGAAACCGGACGCGGCGACCTGGCCGGCCTGACCTTCGGTGATGCGATTGGAGACCCCGATCACCCGGGTCATCTGCAGTTCCTCGCTTGAGCGGACCATCTGCAGCACCGCATGGGCGTCGCCGCCGGAGAGGTGCAGGTCGAGCAACATCACATGGGGACGGAATCGCTCGCACTCGAGGCCAGCCTCGAAGGCGGTCGCGACGGTGCGCACCTCGTAGCGGGTCTGCTCGACCAGCACCTGGCGAAGGGTCTCGCACGAGGCGCGATCGGAGTCGACCACCAGAAGCCGGGGGTTGCCGCTCATGAGGCCGTCCATGGGGATCTGGTGCTGCTTCATGAAGGCGAGCAGGTTGGACATCGGGATTCGACGATCCTTGGAGCCGGGAATTCGATAGCCCTTGAGTTGGCCGGAGTCGAACCACTTGCTGACGGTGCGGCTCGCGACGTTGCAGATCCGGGCGACTTCGCCGGTGGTCAGCACGTCCTTCTCGGTGCGGTTGGTCTGCTCGCTCATGGAATCCTCTCGGGGGAGTTGGCAACCGAAGCGATCGGCTTGCCCTGAAGTTCCGAGTGGATCGGCCCCGCAGTCTGTCCGGTTCACGCCGGGAGCGGCACTCGCCCCCATTTGGCAGCCGGAGTCCCTTCTCGGTCCTCCCGAAGGACTCCCGCGGGTCCGGGAGCGCCCAGGAGTTCCCCAGATTCCCAGCCCCGCCGCGGATGTGACCGCATCAACCCTTCGGACCGCCCCGCCGCACCTCGTCGGTCAACTCGTACTTGGCATCGTTCTCGCGGAATCGCTTGGCGAGGTCGCGGGCCTTCGCCTCGTAGGCGGCACGGTCCTTCCAGGTGTTGATCGGGTCGAGCACCTCGCTCGGCACCCCCGCCACCGCGACCGGCATGTGCAGCCCGAAGATCGGATGCTCGCGGCACTCGACTGCGTCGAGGCTGCCATCGAGGATCCGGCTGACGAAGGTCCGGGTCCAGGCGAGCTTGAATCGGCTCCCCGTGCCGTAGGGGCCGCCGGTCCAGCCGGTGTTGAGGAGCCAGACCCGCGAACCGTGGCGACGAATGCGCTCAGCGAGCATCTCGGCATAGACCAGCGGCGAGCGAGGCAGGAAGGGTCCGCCGAAACAGGGCGAGAAGTTGGGCTGCGGCTCGGTCACTCCCGCCTCGGTGCCGGCGAGCTTCGAGGTGTAGCCGTTGACGAAGTAGTACATCGCCTGCTCGGGGGTGAGCCGCGAGAGCGGCGGCAACACGCCGAAGGCGTCGGCGGTGAGGAAGATGACGTTCTTGGGATGCCCGCCGACCGAGGGGATGCGGGCGTTCTCGATGAAGTCGACCGGGTAGGTGACGCGGGTGTTCTCGGTCTTGGCGTCGGAGTCGTAGTCGGGCACTCGCGTCGCGGGGTCCATGACCACGTTCTCGAGCACGGAGCCGAAGCGGATCGCATTCCAGATCTGCGGCTCACCCTCTTCGCTCAGGCGGATGCACTTCGCATAGCAGCCGCCCTCGACGTTGAAGACGCCCTCGTCGCTCCAGCCATGCTCGTCGTCGCCGATGAGATCGCGATCGGGATCGGCGGAGAGCGTGGTCTTGCCGGTGCCGGAAAGGCCGAAGAAGAGGGCCACGTTGGCGGGATCGTCGTGGGCGACGTTCGCCGAGCAGTGCATCGGGAAGACCCCCCGGGCCGGGAGGTCGTAGTTCATGGCATAGAAGATGCTCTTCTTGATCTCGCCGGCGTAGCGGGTGCCCACGATGATCACCATGCGTCGCTCGAGGCTCTGCAGGATGCCGATCGGACCGTTCAGGCCGAATCGCTTGGGATCGGAGAGTTCGAGTCCGCCCGCGGCGAGGATGGTCCAGTCGCTGCGGAAGCCGGCACGGTCCTGCGACGCTGCGTTGATGAAGAGGGTCTTGGCGAACAGGGTGTGCCATGCTTCCGCGGCCACCACCGAGACCTTCAGCCGGTAGGCCGGGTCCGCGCCTGCGTAGCCGTCGAAGCGAAAGACCTCCCGCTGCGATCCGAGCCACTGCCGCGCTTCACGCTCGACCGCCGCGAAGTGCTCGGGCGAGATCGGCTGGTTCACCTTGCCCCAGTTGATCGAATCGTGGATCGCCGGAGTGTCCTCGAGGAACTTGTCCGACGGACTTCGGCCACGCCTCGCTCCGGTGTCGCAGACCAGGGCGCCGTTGGCGGCCAGCTCTCCTTCGCCACGGCGAATGGCGGCCTCGACCAGGGCCGCGGTGGAGAGGTTGCGATGGACCTCCGGACCGGAGATCTGTGCGGGATCGGCAGGGGCAGCAGGTGAGGAAGTAGCCATGTCGCGTTTCCAATCGGCGAAACGGGCACTGTATCACGACCCCCGCCGCCGACCCAACCTCTCGCCCACCGCGAACCCCCGAAACGGCGGCCCGAACCGCGGCCCGTTGACCGCTCGAGCGGGCCGCCCGTATTCTCCCCGCCCCGGTTTCCCGGGTCTGATGGCGACCGTAGCTCAGTTGGTTAGAGCACCGGATTGTGATTCCGGACGTCGCGGGTTCGAGTCCCGTCGGTCGCCCTTCCCCAGTGAGGCCCTGTGGGCCCGCATCCGGAGCCCGATTCGCCGATCGCCTCGGCGATCGCCCTGAGGCTCGTCGCATGCAATTCGCGTCCCTGCAGCACGACATCGCGTGGGAGGACCCTGCCGCGACACGGAAGATCATCGAGCGATCGCTCGAAGGGTGCGGGCTTCCTGCGGGCTCGTTCCTGCTCCTTCCCGAACTTGGAGAAACCGGATTCAGCGTCGCGCTCGATCGCGTGGCGGGCCGGGGCGGCGTCGCGTGGGCGGCCGAACTCGCTCGAAGTCGTGGCTGGTTCGTTCAGGTCGGTCATGCCGAGATCGGCGCGGATCGACGCGGCCGCAACCGCGCCACCGTCATCGATCAAGAGGGTCGCGTGCTCGGCGACTACGACAAGATCCACCCGTTTTCCTTCGCCGGTGAGGACCGCCACTACGGACCGGGCGAACGCATCCTGCTCGTCGAGGCCGGCGGGTTCACGGTGTGTCCCCTCATCTGCTACGACCTTCGCTTCCCGGAACTCTGGCGACTCGCGGCTCGCGCCGGCGCCGAGGTGTTCACCATCGGCGCCAGTTGGCCGGCGGCCCGCGCCGCGCACTGGCGCCAACTCGCGGTGGCTCGCGCCATCGAGAACCAGGCCTTCGTGGTCGCCTGCAACCGCGTGGGTCGCGATCCGAACCACGCCTACGCCGGAGGTTCGCTGGTGGTCTCGCCGCTCGGCGAGATCCTTGCCGAAGGCGGTGAGGCTGCCGCGCTGGTCGAGGCGGGGCTCGATCGGTCGACGCTGCTCGAGTGGCGGCAGACCTTTCCGGCGATGCGGGATCGCCGCGACTCGATGCTCGGAACGGTTTCGGTCGACGATCGCCGCGGCCGCCGATAACTGCAGCCCGCCGAGGCTTCAAACGGACTCGGATCGGAGAAGGCTTCCGTCGGGCCTCGTTCACCCTGGGAAGTTCGTTGACGGCGCCGACGGGACCATTACACTCGCCCGATCGCGTGGGGAACTCCCGCGATGAGCGTGAAGGGGCGAAGAGAATGCAGCAACTCCACTCTGACCGCAGGCGAGAATCGACGTGGTCGCGTGCATCGCGCGGCACCGTCTCGGCGGCGGAGATCGAACAGCGGGTCCGGGCGATGTTCTTCGCCCACGGCAGTTGGCTCGCCTCGCGGTACGGAGTCGGTCCCGACGCGGTGCTGCGACTCGTCGACGGGTCGAACCTCAGCGGAACGATGCCCTCATCGCTCCGGCATGCGCGGGGCATCGAAGACCTCATCGTGCTTGCGGCCTGCCTCGAAGGCCACTGTCAGGCATGGATCGATGCTGGCGAGTTGATCGAACCGGCGCTCGCGCGGGCCGCGAGCATGCGGCTTGAGCATCGCGACGCGATCGTGCACGCACGGCGGTTCTGGTGCGAGGTTCGTGCCGAGACCTTCCGACGCATGCGGCAATCAGCCACGCCCGGCGAACACCGCGTCGCCCTGCAGGATTGCCCGTTCGGACGCCCGCTGCAGAACTGGCTGGTGGACCGATTGCTCGGTGGCCTCGAAGCGCAGGTGCGGCTCGACCTGGTGCCTTCGGCGCGGCGTCTCGTGCTGACACCTTT
The DNA here is from genome assembly GCA_029977865.1 of bacterium. Lineage (GTDB taxonomy): Bacteria > Planctomycetota > Phycisphaerae > Phycisphaerales > SM1A02 > VGXO01. Next base: position 837 of record JAPOKA010000068.1, on the reverse strand, counting down.
CGACACCAGCGACGAGCCGCTCCGTCTCGCAGACTGATCACCGCGAGCGTCGACCATCTCCGAGGCAGGGCCCGACCAGTTCGGTGATCCAGGCGCGGAGCGGGTCGGATTCGGCGGCGGCTCCATTGCGGCTCCACCAACGGCCCGGTCCGGTCGCGTCGCAATCGGAGGCGGAGAACCATCCGGCCATCTGCGAGTCGGCGTGGCGATCGCCCTGCCAGAAGCCATCCTCGCCACGGCCGTGCGCGATCCGTTCGCCCTTTGGCGGGAAGCGATCCCAACGTTCCATCGGGGTCCCGAAGAGGGCCAAGGAGAGGGCGAACAGACCTTCGGGATCAGGCCCCTCCGCGACGGTGCCGAGCAGAATGAGGTTCGGCACCGAGGGCAGGAACTGGGCGTGGGCTCGACGCAACAGTCGCTGCAATCTCGCCGCGCGGGCCTCGAGATCGGTCGCCGAAGCCGGAATCAGCCGGACGCGATCCTCGCCGTGGGTCGCCACCACCCGCACCGATCCCACCAGTCGATCGGCCTCGTCACGAAACTGCCGCTCCTCGCCCACGTGCGCCGACTCGAGGAACTCGCCCGCCTCGCGCAGGAACCACGGCTCCGCCGTGGGCGTCCACCCGTCGGCGTGACGAATCGAGACCGTCAACGACCGCGGGATCGACTCGAGTTCTCGCTCCTGCGGTCGCAACGTTGGCGGTGGCACCGCACCGGCGGCATCGAAGTGCTTGAAATGGACGGCGAGTTCGAGCCCATCGCGCTCGAGCAGGAAGTCGCAGGTTCGCCCGGCCGGGCCGGGCACCTCGCGGCTGATCGAACATCCCTGCTCGAGCG
>JAPOKA010000067.1 GCA_029977865.1 bacterium | reverse complement strand
TTCACCTTGACCAGCACCGCGAGGAGCCGATCCGGCGCGGTGACGGAGAAGAGCCGTTCGGACTCGGGCACCTCGCTGAGGGTCCGGTCCATCGGGAGTTGCATGGCGCGATCGACGATCTCGCCGACGAGTTCAGGATCGCGACCGATGCCGCCGGGGAGATTGCTCGCCACCCGGAATCCCGACTGCAGGAACTGGGGATCGGCCTCGCGGATCATGGGAACGAACTCGACGGTGGTGTCGAACTCCCGCGCCACGCTGCGGAGTCCGTTGGCAAGGGCTTGCTCGCGCAACCGGGGCAGGTCGGCCACCAGGGCGTCGTAGGCCAGGCGGCGGCGGAGGTCTTCACGGACCTGGTCGCGGACCGCGTCGAGATCGGTCTCGGCCGCGGAGGGCTCGACCGCGAGCAGTCGGAAGACGACGAGGTCGCCCGAAGGCTTCTCCATGACCGGTCCGCCGATACCAACCTGAATCGGAAGGTTGCCCTCGCCGCCGAACTCGGTGGCGGAGGCAATCAGGTCGCGCACCCGCAGCGGGGTGGCGCCGAAGCGCAGGGTGGTCGCACCGGTGAGGGCGGGATTCGAGTCGAGATCGGCGAGGGTCATCCACTCCGCGCCGCTGCTGCCGATCTCCGGGGTCGGGATTCCCTGCGTCGCGGCGATCTCCGCGGCCATCTCGCCGAAGCTCGGCATCGTTTCGAGCCAACCCTCATCGACCATGAACCGGGGGCCGCTTCGCGGCAGCGAACGCTGTGCGGCTGCGAAGCGGTCGGCGATCGACTTGGAGAGGTCGGAGAGTTCCTCCGCGGTCTTCTCCTCGAGCACCACCGAGCGGACCTGGGCCGCGTAGTCCTCGAACCGCGGCCGCTCTGCGGCGGCGGCGACCGCCACGCCGAAGGAGCTCGGGTTCTCGGCGAAGCGTCGCTTGAGGGTGAGGATGTCGAGGTCACCGCCGCGGGCGACCGCGTCACGGATCTCGGCCGCGGGAATCACCATCCACTCCAGCTTGAAGCGGTCGGGACGGCGGTAGCCGAATCCGAGTTCGCCCTCGCCTGCCGCGACATCCGCGAACTCCTCGAAGTGGGCAAGAAGCGCAGCCTCTTCGGGTTCGATCGCGGCGGCGGCTGCGGACATGGCGGGATCGAGCACCACGAGGTCGGCGGAGACGCCCAGCATCATCTCCGCGGCCTTGCGCTCGAGCCGGCGATCGGAGAAGCGATCGAGGCCGGCGAAGAGCGAGGTCAGCCGGCTCACGCCGCCGAGCCGGGCGAGGGTCTCGAGCACCTCGCGCGGGCTGCTGTTGGAGTTCTGGCAGAGAAGGCCGAGGACCTGATCCTCGGTGAGGGTCTCCGCGGCGGGATCGTTCGCGATCCGAGCCTGATTGATCTGATTGGTCATGCCCAGCAGCATCGAGCGCCCGTCGCCCATGCCGCCGTGCAGGCCGGCCTGCTCAGCCTCTCGGCGAAGCAGGTACCAATGCTCGGGGCTGCGATCGGCTCCGAGGGCGTTGAGGGTGGGATTGCCCACCGCCTGCAACACCCGAAGCTCTCGCTGCAGGCGATCGAGGGTCGCGAAGTCGACCTTGCCGCCATCTCCGACGGTCGCCCAGGTGCCGCCGGTGGAGGCGGAGTACTGGGCGATTCCGGAGATCGCCTGCGGCACGAGGAAGACGATCAGCAGCAGGCTTCCGAAGATGCCCAGCAGCCAGCCTTGGTACTTGCGAAGGAACTTGAGCATCGCGGAGGAGTCCCGTCATCGCGGGCGCCGCGGCGGATCGCCCGGGTCGCCGCGAGGCGGCTGGGCCGGCCGCGAGCCCGTTCGATCAGCGATAGAGCTCGACGATCAGGTTGGTGTTGACGTCGAAGGGAATCTGGTCGGAGGTCGGAGTCGCCGAGACCTTGGCGGTGAGCTCCGACGGATCGAGCACGATCCAGCCCGGCACGATGTGGCCGGCGAGCGACTCCATGTTCTCTCGGGCGAGATTGTGGATGCCGGCGCGGAGGGTCACCACGTCGCCCACCGAGAGCTGATAGCTCGGACGATCGACCTTGCGCCCGTTCACGAGCACGTGTCCGTGCACCACCATCTGGCGAGACGCCCAGATCGTGCGAGCGAAGCCGGCACGGCGGACCAGATTGTCGAGACGGCGCTCGAGCAGTTGCAGCAGCAACTCGCCGGTGTTGCCCGGACGGCGGCCGGCCTCGGCGAGGTAGCGGCGGAACTGCCGCTCGAGCACGCCGTAGTGGTAGCGGAGCTTCTGCTTCTCGTCCTTGCGGATGCCGTAGGCCTTGCTGCGCTTGCCGCGGAACCCGTGCATGCCCGGCGGCGTCAACTGACGCTTGGCGGTGTGCTTGGGGATGTCCGCGACGGGCACGCCGACGCGGCGGGAGAGCTTGACCTTCGGACCGAGGTAGCGAGCCATGCGAAGAGGTTCCTGAAGCCGGGGGCGGCGCAGACGACGAGCGCCGGAGACCCCGCCCTTGGCAGGACGGCGGACCCGGCCGAATCGAGCCGAACATTCCATCAGACCAACCCCTTGGCGTCAAGGGATCGTGGCAGGTTCGGGGTCGCGGGGGCTAGTAGGAGCGTCCCTCGACCCGCTTTCGCCAGTTGAGGTAGGCGGTGTTGAGGACCCGGTATCCCCCCGGGGTCGGGTAGTCGCCGGTGAAGTACCAGTCGCCGCGAAACTCCGGCATCGCGGCTCGCAACCCCTCGATCGACTGGTAGACCACGTCGATGGGGCCTGTCCAGCCGAGTTCGGTGGCCAGCCGGGGGGAGCGGATGAGGTCGGCGACCTTCGCGGCGATCTCCTCGAGGGTGAACGGCTCGTAGATCCTCGCCACGTGGTTTGCCATTCGCTCGGGGGGCAGGTGTTCCTGTTCCCGGCAGCGAGCCTCCACCTCGCTCAGAAGCTCCTCGAGCCCTCGATCGCCCAGCAGGGCCACCGCGGCCTCGAACGCGATGAAGCGGCCGAGCTGGCTCATGTCGATCCCGTAGCAGTCTGGATACATGATCGGCGGGCAGCTGCTCGCGACCACGATGCGACTCGGCTGCAGCCGGGCAAGCATGGTCACGATGGATTCTCGCAGCGTGGTGCCGCGGACGATGGAGTCGTCGACGACCACCAGGGCATCACCGGGCTCGAGGATGCCATGGGTCACGTCGTAGATGTGGCCCACGAGATCGCGGCGGGCGGCGTCGTGGGTGATGAAGGTCCGCAGCCGCTGGTCCTTGTGGGCGATCTTGGCGGTGCGGGCGCGGTGATCGATGGCCGCGCGGATGGACTGGGCGTCGAGCGGCCCCTGTGCCGCCAGCGCAGCGAGCCGCGACGCCGCGAGGTCGGTGGCGATGCGGTCGAGTTCCTCCATGAGGCCGAGATAGGCGACCTCTGCGGTGTTGGGGATGAACCCGAAGACTGCGTGGTCGAGCCCGCCGAGTCGATCGACGACGGGTTGGGCGAGGCTGCGGCCAAGGGCCATGCGCTCGCGATGGATGTCGGGATCGTTGCCTCGGCTGAAGTAGATCCGCTCGAAGGTGCACTGCCGCACCGGCAGCGGATCGGCGAAGGCTTCGACCGAGAGGTTTCCGTCGCGCTTGATGAGCAAGGCGTGGCCGGGCGGGATCGGCTCGACGTCCTCGGGCATGACTCCGAACGCGGTGACCAGGGCCGCCCGTTCCGAGGCCACCGCCACCGCCTCCTCGGTTCGGAGCATGAATGCCGGACGGATGCCGGCTGGATCGCGAGCCACGAAGGCGTCGCCGTGCCCGAGCATCCCCGCGAGCACGTAGCCGCCGTCGAAGCGGGCGCAGGCCTTCCGCAGCACCCGGGCGAGGTCGATCTCGCGCCCGACCTGTTCGGCGAGCTCGCGGCCTTCGAGCCCGCGGAACGAGCCCGGCCCCATCGCCGAGGCGAGGTGGTCGTGCTCGCGATCGAGGAAGTAGCTCAGCTTCTCCAGCACCACGAGCGTGTCGGAATCGCCCACCGGATTCAGCCCGTACTCGACGAGTTGGGCGAAGAGCTGCGGGGCGTTGGTGAGGTTGAAGTTGCCGGCGATGGCCACGTTGCGACTTGCCACGTTGTGTCGGCGAAGAAACGGATGGCAGGTGCTGGTCGAGCGGCCCCCGTGGGTGCCGTAGCGGAGATGGCCGATCGAGACTTCGCCGAGCAGCGGGAGCCGACGCTTGAGGGCGAGCGGCGGCATCGCCGCCATCGCCTCGGGCGAGAGGCTGCGGGCGGGGCTGGTGGCGTCGTCGAACAGCCGCTCGATCGGATTCCGCTTGGCGGTACGGGCGCGATCGATGAAGGCTTCGCCCGGCGGCATGTCGAAACGGACCGTGGCGAGCCCGGCGCCGTCCTGCCCGCGGTTGTGCTGCTTCTCCATCAGCAGATAGAGCCGCCGCAGCCCCCACAAGGGATCGCCATGGTGTTCCGCATACCACTCAAGCGGCTTGAGCAGGCGCAGCAATGCGACGCCGCATTCATGGCCGATCGAGTCGCTCATGGGGCGGGAAGACTAACAGCGCTTCGCGGTCGCGGGTCCGCTCGAGACCGGGGCGTCGACCCGGTTTGAGGTCGAAGGCCGATCCGGAGACGATTCGGGCATGCAGATGAGCGAGGCACCAGAGCCGACCGGGCTTCCCGAGGCGGTGGGATGGACCATGCTGCTGGCGCAAGGGGTCGAACTTGCGAAGGCCACGCGAGCGCTGCCGCAGGACGCCACCGGCGAGCGCTGGCGCGACACGGTCGGCCCGCTCGTCACCTGTCAGGCGATCCGCTACGCCCTCGGCCTGCTCGAACACCTCGAGTTCTCCGAGCGGCCCCTCGCACGCGATCTCGCCGCGGTATCGCTGCGTGATGCCGCGACGAGCCTCGATGCCCTCTGGCGCGGCGAGTCGATGCCCGAGGCAGTGCTTGCCGTCGTCGAGGAGGCGGAGCGGGCGTGGCGGCGCAGCGCCTACGCGGGACTCCGGACGCTCGAGTTGCGGGAGGAGTCCGAGCCCTGGTGGGTACCGGTCGATCGCGGATTGCAGCAACTCGAAGCGGAGTCGTCGGGCCGGGTGACCGCGGCGGCGATGGCCCCGGGCACGCTGGCGTTGCCGGGATCGCCGCTGGCCTGGTGGACCGGATGCGGCGACCCGCCCTTCGAGACGATCGTGCTGGAACGCTGCCGAATCCGCTCTGGGCAGGGTCCGGTCCAGGTCTACCGACAACTCGACGAACAGGGGCGGATGCTCGGAGATCTCGTCGCAGACCTCGATTCCCTGCCCGCGGGCATGCCGCTGCTGGTCCCGCTGCGATTCGACGGCGAAGCGATCGCCACGCCGCCCTATCCGGAGGAATCGTGGCGGGCGATGCAGGAGCGATCGCTCGACGGCCGCGATCCTCGAACCCTCGCACTTCGCTTTGAACTCGCGGCAGGCGCCGAGCGCGAAGCCGAACGTGGCGAAGGCGCGGACTCGACCTGAAGCGGGGCGATCAGTCGTCGAGGCTTGCGAAGAGCGATCCCGATGCGGCCACGGCGCGACCTTCGCGGCGTGCGACGACGAGTGGTCCGGTCACGCGGTCCTGTGCCGTGATCGAGAGGCGATCGGCGTAGCCCGGCAACGCCGTCTCGAACATCCGCCGGACCAGCTTGGGGCAGTTGCATTGCCGCGAAAGATGCAGCAGCACGATGTGCTCGGGTTCGCCCTGCGCCACGATGGCGGCGAGGGCCGCGATCGCCTCTTCGTTGGAGAGATGTCCCCGCCCGCCGGTGATCCGCGCCTTCAGGAATGCCGGCCGCGGGCTCGCTGCCTGCATCCGCGGGCAGTGATTGCATTCGAGGGCGACGAGATCGCAGCCGGCGAGGAACTCGATCAGCGAATCGGGCACGCGTCCGAGGTCGGTCGCGAAGCCGAGGCCGGCCTCGCCGCGCTCGATCCGGAACGCAACGCTGCCGGAGTCGTCGTGGGCCACGAGGGCCGTCGAGACCCGCATGCCCTCGGCGACTTCAGGTTCGTCCTCGAAGACTCGCATCAGGTGCTGCGGAACACCCGCCGACCGCGCTTCGACGGCATGCCGGAGCTGGACGAAGACCGGAATCTCGCGGTACTCGAGCGAGCGGGCCCAGCTGCGGCGGAAGTGATCCTGATCGAGGTGGGTGAGCAGCGCTGCGACCACCTGACTCGGGGCGAGACCGAGCGAGAGAAGCCCGTCCCGCACGCGTCGGGGGCCGAGGCCGAGATCGAGCAGGATCGCCTGCGGTTCGCCGTCGGTCCCGTTCCACCACACCACGCTTGCATTGCCTGCCGAACCACTGCCGAAGTTGGCGAAGCAGAGGGCATCCTTGCCCGCGGGGTCGTTCATCATGCTCCGGCTCAGTGCACCAGGTCGCCGACAGACTGGTCGCGTTCGGATGCCTCGCGTCCGTGACGGGTCACCAGTCCGCGGCTGCTGCGATCGACGAACTCGATGTACTGATCGATGACGGGATCGCCGGCGCGGGACCGCAGTCGATCGGTGGCGACGCGGACGCTGAGGCCATCTCGGCAGAAGGTCTTGTAGACCCAGCGGACCGCCGCGATCTGCTCGAGACTGAAGTTGCGCCGCCGCAGACCGACCATGTTGATGCTGCCGGCGAAGTTGATGGCGCTGACCGTGAAGTGGGGCATCAGGTCGAGGGAGACTGCGGCGCAGCCGGAGATCATGGCACCGGTTCCCACGCGGCAGAACTGGTGCACCGCCGAGTTTCCGCCGGTGAGGACTCCGTCCTCGAGAATGGCGTGCCCGCCGAGAAGGCTGCCGTTGGCGAGGGTGCAGTTGTTGCCGACCTGGACATCGTGACCGGCGTGTGAGCCGACCATGAAGTAGTTGCGGTCGCCGATGCGGGTCGGATCGCTCTCGTGGGTGGCACGATGGATCGTGACCTGCTCACGGAACGAGTTGCCGTCGCCGATCACGGTGCCCGGACCGGCGTGGAATGGATCGAACCGCGCCGACTGCGGTGCGGTGCCGATGCAGCTATTGGGCCAGAAGAGGTTGTTCGCCCCGACGACGAGCGGACCTTGCAGGGTCACCCTCGCCATGAGCCGACAACCCGGGCCGAGGCGGATCGACCCAGAGAGCAGGCACCACGGGCCGATCTCGACGTCGTCGGCGAGTTCGACTTCGCCGTCGAGGATGGCGGTCGGATGGACCTTGGGCATGGGGGCGGATTGTAGGGATCGACGGCGATCCCGCCGACTATCCTCGCCGCCGCTCATGACCGGCCCGCCCGACCAACCTCGAAGGTCGCCTGCACCGGAGCTTCTCATCGAGGACCTCGGGCGGATCTCCTACGACGCCGCCTACCTCCGACAGGTCGCCGCTCGCGATGAGGTGCTGGCCGGACGGGCCGAGGATGGTCCGCTTCGGCTCTTCCTGCTCGAGCACGATCCGCCGGTGGTGACGGTCTCGCGACGGCCGGGAGCCGCGAGCCATGTCCTCGCCTCGGCGGAGGTCCTGGCCCGGGCGGGGATCGAGCGTCGCGAGACCGATCGCGGCGGCGACGTGACCTACCACGGGCCGGGCCAGGTGGTCGCCTACGCGATCCTCGACCTCCCCCGGCTGGGCCTTCGAATCCACTCGCACATGCGGCTGCTCGAGCAGGTGGTGCTGGACGTGATCTCGGACTTCGGCCTCGAAGGCCGCCGCGATCCTGCCGCGACCGGCGTGTGGGTGGGACCCGACCGCGGCGCGAAGATCGCCGCGATGGGCGTGCGGGTCGGACGCGGCATCTCGATGCACGGGCTCGCCCTCAACGTCGACCCCGATCTCGACCACTTCGGGACCATCGTGCCCTGCGGTCTCGCGGGACGGCCGGTGACGAGCCTCGCGCGGGAACTCGGCCCGCGGTGTCCGGAGATCCCCCGGGTGAAGGCGGCGCTGGCGGAGGCGTTTCGTCGTCGGCTCGCGGAGCCGCGGTGATCCGTCGAGGCGGCGCTACTCGGACTGCTCGAGCACGGCGAGGAAGGCCTCCTGCGGGATGTTCACCGATCCCACCATCTTCATCCGCTTCTTGCCTTCCTTCTGCTTCTCGAGCAGCTTGCGCTTGCGGCTGACGTCGCCGCCGTAGCACTTGGCGGTGACGTTCTTGCGGACCGCCTTGATGGTCTCGCGGGCGATGACCCGGGTGCCGATCGCCGCCTGCAGGGGAATCTCGAACTGGTGGCGGTCGATCTGCTTCTTGAGTCGGGCGAGGATCGCCCGGCTGCGCAACTCGGCATTGGAGCGATGGGCGATGAGGCTGAGCGCTTCGACCGGATTGCCGTTGACGAGAATCGAGACCTTGGCGAGATCGGCGGCGCGGTACTCGACGATCTCGTAGTCCATGGTGCCGTAGCCGCGGGTCATCGACTTCAGCTTGTCGTAGAAGTCGTAGATGATCTCCGCGAGCGGCAGCTCGTACTCGAGCATCTGCCTGCCGTCGCTCACGAACTTCTGCCCCCTGAAGATGCCCCGCCGCGCGTCGCAGAGCGACATGAGGTCGCCGATCGAGTCGGTGGGACAGATGATCTCGAGCTTCACGATCGGCTCGCGGATGGCGAGGATCGTGCTCGGGTCGGGCAACTCCGAGGGGTTGTGGATCTCGACGGTGGCGCCTTCGTGCAGATCGACGAGGTAGCTCACGGTGGGGGCGGTCTGCACCACCTCCACTCCGCCCTCGCGCTCGAGCCGTTCCTGCACGATGTCCATGTGCAACAGCCCGAGGAATCCGCAGCGGAATCCGAACCCGAGGGCCTCGCTGTGCTGGGTCTGGTAGGTGAAGCTCGCGTCGTTGAGGTGCAGCTTCTCGACCGCCTCCCGCAGGCTCTCGAAGTCGGCTCGCCGGCCGCCCTCGCCATCGCCGGTCGAGGGATAGAAGTCGCAGAAGACCATCTGCCGCGGCTCCTCGTAGCCGGGCAGCGGTTCGCGGGCGGGATTCGACTCGAGGGTGATGGTGTCGCCGACGCGGACGTCGCCGAGGTTCTTGATGCCCGCCACCATGTAGCCGACCTCGGCGAGACCGAGCTGGTTCACCTTCTGCTGACGCGGTGTGTAGCGGCCGAGTTCGTTGGCGGGGTAGGTGCGGCCGGTTCCCATCATGCGGATGCGGTCGCCGGTCTTGATCGACCCGTCGAAGACGCGGAAGTAGACGATCACGCCGCGGTAGTCGTCGTAGATCGAGTCGAAGATGAGGGCGCGAAGGTGCTCGGTGCGGGCGGGCCGGGGATCGGGAAGCCGCGTGCAGATCGCCTCGAGCAGTTCGGGAATGCCGCGGCCGGTCTTCGCCGAGACGTAGATGCAGTCTTCCGCGGGCAGGCCGAGCACCTGCTCGATCTCCATGGCGACCTTGTCGGGATCGGCGGCGGGAAGGTCGATCTTGTTGACGACCGGGATCAGCTCGACGTCGTTGGCGATCGCGAGATAGGCGTTGGCGACGGTCTGCGCCTGCACGCCCTGAGTGGAGTCGACCACCAGGATCGCGCCTTCGCAGGCCGAGAGCGCCCGCGAGACCTCGTAGTTGAAGTCGACGTGTCCTGGAGTGTCGATGAAGTTGAGCTGAAAGCGCTCGCCGTCCACCTCGTGATTGACGGTGACCGCGGAGGCCTTGATGGTGATGCCCCGCTCGCGCTCGAGATCCATCGAGTCGAGCAGCTGCTCGCGGGCCTCGCGGTCGCTGACGGCCTTGGTCGCCTGCAGCAGCCGATCGGCAAGGGTGCTCTTGCCGTGGTCGATGTGGGCGATGATCGAGAAGTTGCGGATCTTCACGGGAGGGGCCGGTGGGGTCGCGAGGGCGGGGAGTCTAGGGGCGGATCGCGGTGGCCGGGTGATTCTGCCCGCACTCTGGGCAACCGACCGCATCGGGAGCGAGCCGATGCCCGCAGGCGAGGCAGACCCTCAGGCCCCGGTCGCAGAGCGATCGCCGCACGAAGGGAAGGTAGGTGCGGTCGATCGCCCGCATGAAGGCAAGATGCTGCAGCAGCAGGTAGCCGAGCACGCCGAGGGCGTAGAGCGCGACGCCGGCAGGGGAGCCGAGGCCGCGGGGCTCGCCGGTCATCCAGCCCGCGATCCATGCAGCGATCAGCAGGGGGATGAGCGGGAGGAAACTCCAGGCACAGAACTCGAGCACCGCCGCAGGACGGCGAAGCATGAGGAGGTTCGCGTGCCAGTGCACCGCCAACTGTGTTCGCCACGGCAGGCGCAGGTCTGCGGGAAACCACTGTGGCCACCAGCCGGCGCTCAACGCTGCACCCCGGGGACCCAGGCGGTGGTGCGGCCGGCGATGGTCACGTGGCGGACGGGTCGGCCGTCGTGGGTGCGAGCCGAGGCATCGCGGCCCCAGCGGTGATGGAAGAGCCAGGTGCGCGGGAATCGCTCCGAGACCGAGTTCACCCGCACCGCGGTTCGCACGATCGCGGCGAGACGGCGGCGGATCAGGGCGACTTCATCCGCAGCGAGCGACTCCACGCGTCGGCGGGGATCGATGCGGGCCTGGTACAGCACCTCGTCGGCGATCCAGTTGCCCACTCCTGCGGCGAACCCCTGATCGAGGAGCAGCCCCTTCACGTTGCCTCGCCGCGCCGCCACGAGCCTGCGGAAGGTCGCGAGGTCGGGCATCGAGTCGAGGGGATCGAACCCGAGCCGCGAGACTGGAGGTTCGCGCCGAGGGTCGTGCGCAAGGCCGATGCGGCCGAAGCGTCGGGGGTCGGTGAAGGCCAGGCAACGACCGCCCTCGAACTCGATTTCGAGCCGGCAGAACCGTGGGCGCTCGGTTCGATCGCGGCGAAGGTAGCCCTCGAAGGCGCCGGTCATGCCGAAATGGACCAGCAGCCACGGCCGGCGATCGAGTTCAAACCACATCTGCTTGCCATGGCGCGCGACCGCGGTGAGGGTGGCGCCGCGCAGAGCCCGACCGACTGCGGCTGCCGAGCACTTCACGAGGGCGATGGGGTCGCGTGGGCAGTGGACCGCCTCGATGACTCTGCCGCGACCGACCTGTTCGGCGATCTCGCGGCCGCGCTCGACCTCGGGAAGTTCGGGCATGGCGACGGGTGTCTTCGCGGGTGCGTGCGGCGCGGAGGCGGAAAACCGCGAGGCGCTCGCGACGGATTTGGCGCCTCGCCGATACTGCGGTGAGCATCGCCGAAGGAGCCGCCATGGTCGAATCGACCTCCCCTGCCACCGACTCGAGAGGACGCTCGTTCCTGGCCGCGTTCGGCCCGGGCCTGCTCTTCGCCGGCTCCGCGATCGGAGTCTCGCACCTGGTGCAGTCGACCCGAGCCGGCGCCGCCTTCGGCTTGGGGATGGTCCTGGTGGTGGTGCTGGCCAACGTGGTCAAGTTCCCCGCCTTCCGATTCGCACCGACCTTCACGGCCGCCACCGGGCTCCCGCTGCTCGACGGATACCGCCGGCAGGGCGGTTGGGTGATCGTCGTCTTCGCGCTGCTCACGCTCGGAACCATGTTCACGGTGACCGCGGTGGTGACGCTGGTAACGGCGGGGGTCGCCATCGCCGTCTTCGGACTCGAGGGCGTGCTCGAATCGACGGTCGGCGCCGCCAACGGCCCCGCCGCGGTGTCCGCGCTGCTCATGGTGGGCTCGGCCGGCCTTCTCGCACTCGGGGGCTACGTCTGGCTCGATCGCTTCATCAAGTTCGTGATGCCGGTGCTGGCGGTGTCGACGCTGGTGGCCGCGGCGATCGAACTGCCGCAGATCGACTGGTCGCAGGAGAGCCTGCTGCCCCACGGCATCTTCAGCGATGCGGCCAGCATCGGCTTCACCGTGGCCCTGATCGGTTGGATGCCGACCGCGATCGACATCTCGGTGTGGAGTTCGCTGTGGACGCTCGCCCGGGGGCGAGAGCGCAAGACTCGGCTCGAGACCCGCGGCGTGCTGCTCGACTTCGACATCGGCTACGTCGCGACCATGGTGCTCGCGATCGCCTTCGTGCTGCTCGGCACCGGGCTCATGCATGGCAAGGGCCTGACCTTCGAGGACAACTCCGCCCGCTTCGCAGGTCAGGTGATCAACCTCTACGTCGAGAGCCTCGGCGCCTGGAGCCGTCCGCTGATCGGCACCGCGGCGCTGCTGACCATGCTCTCGACCTCGGTGACGGTGATGGATGCCTTCCCGCGGGTGATCGCCGCGGTGGTCGTCCAGTTCCGGATCCTGGCCAGCGGCGATGAAGCCAGCGGCTCGCACGAGGGCGACCGCCGCGTCTACCGCATCGGGTTCGTGGTGCTCTGCGCCGGATCGCTCTCGATCCTCTTCTTCGCGATGTCTGGGTTCAAGGCTCTCGTCGACCTCGCCACCACTCTGTCGTTCCTCACGGCACCGGTGCTCTCGTGGTTCAACCACCGAGCCGTGTTCGGTCCGCTGATGCCTGCGGATGGACGTCCGGGGCGCGGCATGTGGCTCGCGAGCGCGGTTTCGATCCTGCTGCAGGCCGCCTTCGCGGCGTGGTTCCTTCTGACCCGCTTCGGCTGAGTCGATCAGCGGCCGACGGAAGTGCCGCAGGTGCCCGACTCGCAACGCCGACCGAAGACTCGGCCGAGCCGGACGCGGTTGCGGGCAAACCACCGGTAGCCGAGGTCGAAGCAGGCTCGCAGCAGCGGCCAACCGGTGGGCGCGACCAGCCAGCCCAGCCCCACCGCCGCGTAGGCCTCGCGGAAGACCTGCATGCCGGTCAGCATGGTGCCGTCGGCGCGACGGCCATGGATGCGGGCCATGAAGTCCTCGCGGGTGGTGCCGAATCCGCTCGGATCGAACTCCGGCGCGGCGATGTCGACGGCGGCGAGGCGATGGTCTCGATTGCGTCGCAGCAGCCAGCGAACCTCGCGCACGCAGAAGGGGCATTCGCCGTCGTAGAAGATCGTGATGGCGGGAAGGCTTCCGCTCATGGCGTCGGTTTCGTCGTCTCGGGGCCGGCCGATGCAGCGGCCCGCCGCTCCGCGGCCATGCCGATGAAGCCCGCGAGCCCCATGAGGTTCATCGCCACGCAGACCACGAAGAATCCCGGGGCGAGTTCGTGGGCATCGAGCCATTGGTAGAGGCCGACTGCGAGGAAGGGCGCCATGATGCCGCGGATGCCGGTCAGGGTGACGTGCACGCCCATGTACTGGCCGTCGCGATGATCGGGGGCGAAGTCGTGGTGGCCGAGATTCCAGGCGAGCACGCCACCCGCGAAGCCGACTCCGAGGAAGGCCGCCGCAAGGCAGTACAGCGCGAAGCTCTCGAAGAAGGCCGCCGCGGTCAGGACCCCTGAGGCGACCACGAAGCTCCAGCCGTGGACGGCCCGGAACTCGATGATGTGCCGGCGGCCGAGCAGACGCGCCCACAACGGGATGATCAGCGGCATCACCGCAAGGGGAATCACCGTGGTGACCAGAATCCCCTCGAGGTAGCTCACCCCAAGTTCCTCTTCGAGCGAGATCGCCAGCGGCGCCGAGATCATCAGGTTGCCGAGGCCGAAGATGAACATCCAGGTCATGAAGCGGCGGTAGGCGGCGTCTTCGCGGAGCACCCGCACCACCGACATGGGACTGAGGGTCGGCCGCTCCTCGCGTCGCCCGTCGCGCTCGGCGCGGGCGAGCCGCCGCTGCCCGCGCAGCCGCACCTTGCGGTAGATGGTGTTGCCGAAGAGCCCGAAGGCCGCCGCCACCGGGAAGACGTAGGCGAACGAACTCGGCGAGAAGTCGAGGGCGTTGCCGATCAGGAAGCCCGTCGCGGCCAGCACCAGCGACTGCACCGTCGCCATCTTCCCGGCGATGCGAGCCCGATCGGCGTGCGGATAGTTTGCCCGCCAGACCGCGGTGCGGATAGTGATGACGCCGCTCCAGCACATCCGAGCCAGCACGGTGCCGACGGTGAAGATCGCCAGCCCGGCCACACTCTGCGGGCAGAAGCCCAGCATCAGCACCATCAGCGCGGTGGCGATCTGCAACCCTGCGATGAAGGGCACCTTGGGCCGGCCGTGGGCAAGCCCCGCCCACAGGAAACTGGTGATGTTCGCCATGGCCGGCGCCGCGGTGACCGCGGCGACCGCGAAGTTGAGTTGCGAACTCGACAACTCCGGGATCGCGGCGAAGTGCTTCTTCACCACGATGCTGACCGTCCCGCCTTCGACCGCGCCGAGCATCACCGGAAGAAACGCCCAGCTCAGCAGCTCGCGGGCGTAGTTCATCCGCAGCATCGGCGGGAGCGTCCGTGGGTGGAAGCTCTCGACGAACCGCCCCACGCCGGGAAGCCGCGCGATCGCGGAGCGGCGGGTGTGATGCCCGTGGCTGCGGGCCGGCATGGCACGGGCCCGATGACGGGCACGGCGATTGGGAGGGCGTGGCGGGACGAGTTCGGACACGGCAGGGTTCTATCGACGCAGGAGTGTTCGCGAAATCCGTCTCGGCCGATCCGCAGGTGCCGGCAGATGGCGGCAGGGCGGCGAAAGACAACCGCCCCCGGCAACGGCCGAGGGCGGATGAGATTCGTTCAGGACGAGCGTCGGCAACTCAGTTGGGCTGCCCGGAGGTGGAGATGGTGTTCCACGGAGAGAGCATCGAGGGCTGGTCGAAGAGCCACAGCCGACCGAGGTCGCCCCACATCATGCGGATGTTCTGATTGCCGACGACCGCCATGTTGCGATCGATGTCGACCGGACGTTCGGTCATTCCCATCAGTTCCGGCGTGCAGTTGCTCTTGATCGCGTTGAAACTCACGTCGGTGGGACTCGTGCAACCCGCCAGGTTCGCGAGGCCGCAGG
>JAPOKA010000066.1 GCA_029977865.1 bacterium | reverse complement strand
ACTACATCCGGCAGGGATTCGGAAAGACGCCCGTCGACGGGCCCTACACCACCTCCCTCCAGGATGTCGCCAACTACCTTTCCACTCCGTGACGTCGCAACCATCCAGCCAGCTCGGGGGTCCGGCATTCGCCGGACCCCCGCTGCTTTCCGCCCCGAAGCACTCTCTTCAACCCGAGTGGCGGCTCGCCGCAAGAAATCGGCAGCCGAACCGCCAGTCTCGTCCGAGGACTACCAGACTCCCGGTGGATCAAGTTGGGCATTGCCCGACGCATCCAAGCTCAACCGAGGGTTGAAGACGACTTCCCAGAGATGTCCGTCCGGATCGCGGAAACAGCCCATCCGCCAGCCCCAGGCTGTGGAGCCTGACGGTCGCACGATCGTCGCGCCAGCCAACTCCGCCCTTCGCATGACGTGATCCACCGACGCCGAATCCGGCACATTGTGGGAGAGCAGCACGCCGCTGCCGCGGCCGACGGGGAATCCCAGCGCCTTGGCGAGGGCGGTGCGGGTGGCGAGGCCGAGGATCACGCCGTTGAGCTGGAAGAACGCGCACTCCGGCAGGCTGCGGTCGCTCGCACGGAGCCCGAGCGCCTCGTAGAAACCCCTCGACCTCGCGACGTCAGCCACCGGAAGCGAGATGAAGGAGAGGGCCGGACGCATCGGCGCTTCCATCGCCGCGGCGACGGGACTGGTCGAAACTGCACCTCGCGACTTGTGGCTGCCGGCCCGGCTCCCCCGCGTCCCCTGCTGCCGCGTCCTTGAGCTCGACTTCGTGGTCGCCTTGTCCTGCGACTTCCGCTGCACCGACGAGTCTCGGGTGTGCTTGGGCATTCTGGGTCTCTCGCGGGCTCCTGGCTCGATCGAAGCGAGCCTGCGTCGATGCAATGCGACGGGCTCGATCGGTGCCGCCGGATTTCAGCGGCATGGTGCGACCAGCGCCGCAGACCTCAGCGATCGAGCCGACTCAGTGAAACACCGCCTCCACCATCGAAAAGTCGTCCTCGAACTGATCCGAGCCCTGCAATCGACACGCCTGCGCGACGAGACGGTCGATTCTCGACTCGCCTGCAGCGGGCGGCTCGCCCATGAAGGCCACGAAGTCGTCCCAAGACCACATCTCGCCGTCGGTCTTCTGAATCTCGTAGACGCCGTCGCTGAAGAGAAGCAGCCGCGCTTCTTCGGGAACATCGATCGCAACGCTGGCCCAGTCGAGGTCGGGAATGGCCCCGATCATCGGTCCCTGGGAATCGAGCAGATGCATCGACTCTCCGGCCAGGAGGAACGCAGGCGGATGGCCTCCGCCCGACCAGGTCATGGTGCGGGCGTCGGCATCGAAGACCCCGTACCACATGGTGAAGTACATCCCGTTGTGTCGATCCATCTGGAACGCCGCGTTGAGTCGCGAGAGCACCAGGCTCGGATCGCTCGCCTCCGCAGCGGAGAAGGATCGCACCATGTTCATCGCCGAGATCGAGAGCAGCGCCGGGCCGACGCCGTGTCCGCACACGTCGATCAGGTACATCGCGAAGCGGCGACCGTCGAGCCAGTGGTAGCCGAAGGAGTCGCCGCCGAGCGAGGCCGAGGGCACGAACCGCCACGAGGTGTCGACGCGGCCTTCGATCGGCGGGTCGAGCAGGCTGCGGACGTACTCGGCGGCGCGGGAGAGTTCCTCCGCCATGTGCCGCTCGCTCGCGGCAAGAGCCTTGAAGGCCGCGTTCCGCTGCAGGAGGGCGAGGTAGCCCCGCGAGTGGTAGCGGATGCGAGCGATCACCTCGACGGGATCGGGCAGCTTCACGAGGTAGTCGTTGGCGCCGCGGGCGAAGGCCTCCGCCTTGGTGGTGGCCTCTTCCTTCGAACTCAGCACGATGAGCGGAATCTCGCGGGTCTCGTCGATGGTGCGGTAGTCGCGCACCAGATCGAGCCCGTCCACACCCGGCATCACCAGGTCCTGCAGGATCACCGTGGGCCGGAACTCCTTCGCGGTCTCGATCGCCTTGAGCGGATCCTGGCAGTAGCGGTATTCGATCTCGCCCTGCGAAGCCAGCATCCGCCGCACCGCCTCGCCGATGATGGCCTGATCGTCCACCAGCAGCACCCGGATCTGGTCCGGCGCCTCGACCGCGGAACCGCCGCCCGTCAACGAGGTCTCCGCAGGCGGCGTCGCGGTCTGGCTCATCGGTCGGCTCCGGGGCGAGGTCGGTCGGAATCGAGTGCGGTCATGGCGCGAGCCACACGGGCAGCGATCGCGTCGATCGGAAGCACCTCCTCGGCTGCGCCAAGGCGCACCGCAGTGCCGGGCATGCCCCAGACCACGCTGGTCTCCCGATCCTGCGCGATCGTACACCAGCCCGACTTGCGCATTGCCAGCAGGCCCTCGGCGCCATCGCGACCCATGCCCGTCAGCAGCACCGCCACCCCTCGGCGGCGACTGGCGGCAAGGCTCTGGAAGAGCACATCGACGCTCGGTCGATGCGGCAGGTCCTCCGGCTGCTCGCGGTAGTCGAAGCGACCGGCGGCGTCGAGCACGAGGTGGCGATTGTGCCCGGCAACGTGCACCTCGCCGGGCTTGACCGGACCCGGCTCTGCGATGCGGACCGGCCGCGCGATCTGGTCGCCGAGCCAACGCACCAGTCCGGGCACGAACTCCGCGTCGACATGCTGCACCACGACGATCGGCGCCCCGAGCGTGTCGGGCAGCCCCGAGAGCAAGGTCACCAGCGCCTGCGGACCACCGGTCGACGCACCGATCGCGATCAAGGGATCCCGCGCACCTGCGCCTGCGAGCGCGGCGGCCGGCCGATCGACCGCCGGCACCGCGAGTCGAGGCATCGGTCGGTGCATGCGGCGCACCAGTTCGATCTTTCGAAGCAACGCCTCGGCGCCGCCGACATCGCCGCGCGGCCCAAGGGTCGGCGTGTTGACCGCATCGAGGGCCCCGAAGCCGAGCGCGTCGTAGACCTTGGTCGCATTGCCGTCGACGGTCGCGGTGACCACCACGATCGGGCACGGGCACTCGGCCATGATTCGCCGAGTGCTCTCCACGCCGTCCATCACCGGCATGATGAGGTCCATCAGCACCAGATCGGGACGATCCTCGCGACAACGGTCGAGGGCCTGCTGACCGTCTTCGGCGATCCACGCAACCGACGAGTCCGGCGCCGCCGCGACCACGCGACGCAGCGCCTCGATCGCCAGCTTCAGGTCGTTCACGATGCCGATGCGCATTCGAGTCTCGCGTCGGCCCGACGCCGTCGCCTCCCAAGGCCCCGCAGGGCGACCAGCCTAGCCACGTTCCTCGGCAGGACCGACGAGATCGAGCACCATCTGCCCGAAGGACTGGTCGTGGAACGACCCCTTGGTGAGGTAGGCGTTAGCACCCGCCTCCATGCCGCGCATGCGATCCTCGTCGCGGTCCTTGTAGGAGACGATGATCACCGGGATTCGACGGAAGCGATCGTCCGCCCGCAGGGTCTTCACGAATTCGATCCCGTTCATCCGCGGCATGTCGACATCGCTGACCACCAGGTCGTAACCGCCGGCCTGCAAGGCGTTCCAGCCGTCGACGCCATCGACCGCGACCTCGACTTCGTAGCCCATGCGCAGCAGCAACTGCCGCTCGACCTCGCGGACGGTGATCGAATCCTCGACCACCAGCACTCGTTTGCGCCGCTTGCCGCCGGCGGCCCCGACGCTCCTTGCTCCGCGCAGCCTGCCTTCGCCCAGCATCTGCCGCACCGACGCCACCAGGTCGTCGGTGTCCACGATCAGGAGCGGCCGACCGTCCTCCAGCAGCGCCGCCGAGGCGATGTGGGCGACGCGGCCGAGCCTCGGATCGAGCGGCCGAACCACCAGGTCCTCTTCGCCCAGGAACCGATCGACCACCAGGCCGAACCACTCGCCGCTGCCACCGACCACCATGACGCTGAGCGGATCCTGCGCCTCTTCGCCACCGCCGAGTTCCAGCACCGACTGCGCCGAGACCAGGCCGACCGACGCGCCGTCGAGTTCGAACTGTCGACGGCCTTCGACCGGCCGGATCTCATCCAAAGGCACCTTGACCACCCGTTCGAGCCGCGAGAGCGGGAAGGCGTAGGGCTCGCCGGCAATCTCGACCAGCGCGGCGCGAATCACCGAGAGGGTGATGGGAAGCCGCATCGCAAAGCTGGCGCCGCGTCCGGGTTCGGTCTCGACCCGCAGGGTGCCGCCGGTCTCCTGCACCATCGTCTGCACCACGTCGAGCCCGACTCCACGGCCGGAGATCTCGGTGACCTTGCCGGCGGTGGAGAATCCGGGCAGGAAGAGGAAGTCGAGCAACTCCTGCTTGGTGAGGCCGGCAGCCACCGACTCGCTCTGCATGCCCTTCTCGACAACCTTGCGGCGAATGCGCTCGGGATCGATGCCGCGTCCATCGTCGCCGACGCGGACCAGCAGCATGCCCCCGTGATGCCGCGCCTCGATGTAGACCCGAGCGGTGGGGTCCTTGCCGGCCTCGCTTCGCTCCTGCGGCATCTCGACGCCGTGGTCGACGCAGTTGCGGAGCATGTGGTTGAGCGGCGCCTCGAGCTTGGCGAGGATGTCGCGATCGACCGGAACGGTGCCGCCGAGAATCTCGAAGCGCACCTGCTTGCCGAGCCCCTTGGCGAGATCGCGGACCATCCGCGGGAATCCCGCGGTGCCGTCTGCGAAGGGCCGCATGCGGCTGCCGATCACCTCGTGGTAGAGCGCAGTCGCGACCTCCTCGGTCCGGCGAAACATGTTCTCGAGATCGGAGGCGTGGCCGAGCAGCGTGCGTCGACCGCTGCCGAGCGACTCCCGGACCGCCTCGATCGCCCCGGACTGGCGCAGTTCGGTCGAGGCGGTGCGCAGCCCTTGGTCGAGGCGGTCCTCGAGTCCTTCAAGTTCGAGCTTGAGCCGACGCACCGACTCGCGGAGCGACTGGAATCGCCGCGACTCGATCATCATTTCGCCGGCAAGCCGCATCATGCGATCGAGGTTCTCCGCGTTGACCCGCAGGGTCTTGACCTCTGCGGTGGACGCGACCTTGGCGACCTTCGCCGCTCGAGGCGCCGGAGCCTGCGGTGGCGACGGTGCCGGGGCCGGTGAGACACTCTTCGTCGCCTCCGGCTTCGCCGGCGCCGGAGCCGAAGGTGGCGGGGTCGGTGTCGGCCGTATCGAAGGCGGCGGCGCGGAGGAGCTGTTCGACGCTTTGGTCGGCGGCGTGGCTCCCGCAGTCGGGACGACCTTCGAAGGCTCGGCGGAACTCGGCGGTTCAACCGTCGGCGGGGGCGGCTCGTCGCGCTTCGGGGAAGCGGTCTCCGCGGGGCCGGAGCCCGCGGCGGGCTTGCGCAACGACTCGACGAGCGCTTCGACCGCTGACTCGTGCTCGGAGTTGAAGGCCGGCAGGTCTGCTTCCGAGATCTGCCCGAGCCGCGTGAGCAGGTCGGTTCCCTGCAGGAGCTGATCGACCCGCGCCGGAACCAGAACCTCTTCGCCCTTCTGCACCGCGACGAGGCAGTCCTCCATGGCGTGGGCGACCCGCACCGCGAGATCCACGCCGATGATCCTGGCCGCACCCTTGAGCGAGTGGGCCGCCCGCATCAGCGGCTCGACCTCGGAAACATCGCTCGGATCGGATTCGAGCTTCAGGAGCCCGGCGTTCAAGGTCGCGCCGTGCGTCTCCGCCTCGGCCTTGAAGAGCTCAAAGAGCGAGAATCCGCCGAGGTCGCTCATCCGAGGTTCCTCCGCAGCCCGGCGAGCACCTTCTCTTCGCTCAGCAGCGCGACGCGTCCAGCTCCGCCGTCGACCTCTCCGTCGAGCAGAGTCAGCAGGCGATCGGTGTGGTGGTCCCGCGCCGCCCGCACCGTGACCGGCGCGTCGCCGAGGCGACCGACCTCGACCCGAAGCACCCCGAGCACCCGGTCGACCTCCACCGCCCACTGCTCGGACCCTTCGCCAAGCAGGAGCATGCGTCGATCCGCGGCCGACGCCGCTTCGGCCTTGGGAAGCTCAAGCAGCGAGGCGAGGTCGGCGGCCAGCGTGACGTGGCCACCCAGGTTGACGATGCCGCGGAGCACCGCATTGCTGCGATGGGGAACTCGATGAACGGGCGCCAACGCACTCACCCGCCGCACCAGCGAACCCGGAAGGGCCAGCCGCTCCCCGCCGCACTCGACGATCAGCACGCTCACCCGCTCGCCGGCGTCTTCTTCAAGGGGCCGCGCGACCTCTTCGGTCTGCGCGTGGAGCTCGCGAGCGTCCAAGGGACGGTCGAGCAGTCTTCGGGTGGCGTTGAGATCGTGGCTCATGAATTCAGATCCGCCTCGCTGCGGCGCGAGGCCCTCGCGGCTCGATCCCGCAGCCGCGCCGCTTCCGCTCGGTCACCGGCATGCTCTGCAAGCAGAGCCAGCTGCAACAGCCCTGCCTCATGCTGGGGATCAAGGTAGACCAGGCTTCGGAAGCACTCGCTCGCCAACTCGAGTCGGCCCTGGGCGAGCCGAATGCTGCCCAAGAGTTCGAGCGACTCTGCCTCTCGACCCGGGTGCTTCAGTCCCGCCTCGGCGAGGACCGCTGCCTCGTCGAGTCGTCCCAGATCGGCGAGTCGGCGGGCCTCTCCAAGCTCCGGTCCGGTCGGCGAGGACCCGACCGGAGCGATCTCGACCTGCGGCGGGACCGCTCGTCGCTCGGGTGGCTGCGGCGCGGTGGGCGCTGCGATCGCCGGTCCACCCTTCGAGATGCGGGGCTTTGTCCGCTCGGTTCGAGTTGGCGAAGCTGGTGCCGGCCGCGCCGTGGAGTCGGCGGAGGCCCGTCTGCGCCGGTAGGCGAAGGTCTGCGGGACCCCCACGCTCTCGAAGCCCTCGACCGAGCGGGCATCGTGGTCGGCGTGGCCGACGAGCAGCACGCCATCGTCGGCAAGCCAGCGGCCGCAGCGATCGAGTATTCGGCGCCTCGACTCGGGAGCAAGGTAGATCAAGAGGTTTCGGCAGAGGATCACATCGAAGCGTCGCCCCTCCTCGGGCGACCATGCGAAGAGATCGGCGTGCGCGAAGCGAATCCGTGCGAGGATCTCCGGACGAGCGACCACCCCGCCGTCACGATGCTCAAACCACATCTCCGCCCACGGGGGCAGCGGCTCGCGAAGGGGCAGCGGTCTCTCGGCGGATCGGCTTGCCGTCGCGACGGCCACGGCGCTGACATCGACCGCCTCGACTTCAATCCGTTCGAGCGGCCAACCCGCGTGCAGGGCGGTTGCGACGAGCGAGAGCGGCTCCGGGCCAGTTGCGCAGGGCGCCGAGAGCATGAACAGCGATCGACCGCTGTTGCGGGCGGGATGATCTCGCAGTTTCTCCGCGAGGTACTCCCAGCTCGCGCGATACCGGAAGAACCAGGTCTCCGGAACCGCGATCGCCACCACCAGCGCCTCGAGCTCGACCGGATCCTCGGCGAGCCTTCGGCAGTAGGTCTCAAGATCACCTGCGCCAGACTCCCTCATGCGACGGCGGATCACCTGCTCGCCCGCCTCGCCCTCGAGCAGTCGGCGATGAAGCGGCGTCCGCGCCTCGACAAGCGCAAGCAGTCGCGGGTCGGTCACCCCGCCGGTCCGTCGGAAGCCGTTGCGGCGTCGGCAGGCTCCGGCGGCGAGTCGACGCCGAAGATCAGATCGCCCCGTTCTCCTGCGAGGAACCGCTCGAGGGAGAACCGCTGCACGGTCTTCGACCCCAATCGAACCACCGCGCCCAGATGCGGAGCTTCGGACCCTCCAAACCCGAGATGCCCGTTGCGATCGGAGAACTCGATCGCGGTGATCTCATCGATCGCTTCAACCAGTAGGCCGACGCGTCGCTTCCGCTCGCCGACGAGAATCTCCATCACCAACACCCGAGACCCGAGCCGCGGCTCGAACCCGTCGCTGCCGGCGAGCTTCGACCCGTCGAGGATGGGAATCAGTCGGCCATGATGGTCGCCAAGTCCGCAGAACCACGCCGGCATCGCGGTGATGGTGCGGACCTCGACCACTGGAACGACCTCCACCACCTCGGCGGCGTCGACGGCAAAGAGCGCTCCGTGCGATTCCCAGACGACTGCGAGCATGCTGGAGAATCTACCGGCGCGATCGACCGCAACGACCGAGACCTCGCCCGAAGTCCGGATGACCGGTCGAGGGCATCGCACGGCTTGCCGCTGCTTCCCCGAGCGCGGCCTCGACGGCGGGATCCGCCGGCGACCCCAATCGGAACGATCTCCGCAGAGCGACCGGCCCATCAGAACGGGCCATCGATCCACCGCTTGGAGCAGTCACGTGCCGGGGGAAACCCGCCGGCTCGACCACGGCCACGCCGCGACCCCGCGGATCGTCGGGAAGAAGACCCCAGATCGACCGAGCGTGAGCCGGCCGGGGAACCGACCGGCCGAACTGGGGCCAAGCAAGTCAAAGCCATTCCATTCATGGACTTGCGGATCCGGTCCCGGCTCGACCTCCAAGTGCTCCAGGCCAAGACCGCGCGGCTGGCCGAATCGAAGTCCCAAAATCTCTCGACTCCGGTCTAGACAACCCGCCGGTCCGACCTAGATTCAGGTTCAAGCAGGGAGGGACGCCAAAGGGAGAAAGAGTTCCCCGGTGCGCACTACTTCCCTCTTCGTCGCTTCTGGTCTGGCGACTGCCCTCTCTTCAACCGGTCTCGCGGGGTTCACAGGCGACGCCTATGTCGACCTGAGCATGGTCTCGACCGACGGATCGGTGAACCTCTTCAATCCCAACGGATTCCAGACCCTCAACGGGACCTATGTCTTCATCGGCGGCGCCCCGTTCGGGCAGTCGAACCTCGACTACACCATCGCGCTCTCGTCGGAAGTCGCCAACAGCGGCATCCTCGGCGGCAGCATGGGTGACACCGACACCGTCGGCTTCGACATCGTGGTCGAGAACAACTCGACGAGCACCCACCAGTACACCCTCGGCATCTCCGCGGGCGTCACCACTCCTTGGAGCATGGGCACGCTCGTCGGCGGCGGGGTCCTCGGCGTCCTGACCGATGTCAACGGCAACGGGGGAATCGTCTCCAACATCGGAAGCAATCCGCTGCTCGAGGGCACCATCGACGGCAATGGGGTGCTCGCGGTCGGCGCCGCTCCGTTCACGGTGACTTCGGCCCCCAACAGCTCGCAGACCTTCGCGTTCGCCAACGGCCTCCCCGGCCCATTCGCCCCGGGACCGATGGACGTGAACTCGACCTACGGGCTCATCCTCTCCTTCACGCTCGGTGCCGGCGACTCGCTCGTCATCACCGGCGAGTTTCAAGTGATGTACATCCCGGGTCCGGCCTCGCTCGCGGTGCTCGCCCTCGGCGTCTCCGCAGGCCGCCGACGACGCCGCGACTGACCACCGCGGACCACTTCAGCCCTCTTTCTCGAGGGGTGGAGAAAGATCAGGAGTTCGGAGAAAGAACGCGCCGCCGGCAGGAGACTGCCGGCGGTGTCGCGTTCAGGACCGGAGGGCAGGTCCACGAACCAGTACGATCGCCGCGTGCCGGAGACCCACCACCCGCCCTGTGCCATCACCTGCCATGGCGCCGCCGGAGAAGTGACCGGCTCCTGCTCGCTGCTCGAGACCCCAGCCGGCTCGGTGCTCGTCGACTTCGGGCTTTTCCAGGGACCGAGATCGAGCGAGTGGCGGAACGTCGAACCGCCTCCTATCGACTTCGCTTCGCTCGCCGCGGTGGTGGTGACCCACGCGCATGTCGACCACTGTGGCCGCCTGCCCATGCTGCCGAGACTCGGCTTTCGGGGACGGGTCTACTGCACCGAGGGCACCGCGCGACTGTTGCCGCGAGTCCTGCGCGGTTCGGCGCGATTGCAGCGGGTGCGGCTTGACGAGTTTCGCCGAGGCATGGCGCCCGAGGCGATCCCGATCTGGACGGAAGTCGGCGGCGAACCCGCGATCCCGACCGCCGAGCCTGCGGTCGAGCCACCGTTTCTCTACACGCCCGACGAGGTCGAGACGCTCTTGGCCATGCTGCATCCGTTGCCGCTCCGCCGCCGTGGGGCGATCGGCCGCGGCCTCGCGGTGCGATTCGGCCACGCCGGGCATGTCTTCGGGGCCGCACACGCGATCTTCGATCTCGAAGGCTGCGACCGCGCCATCGCGGTCTTCTCAGGCGATGTCGGCAGCCCGCACACCGGGCTGCTGCGACCGCCGGATGCACTGCCCGAGTGCGCGACCCTGGTGCTCGAGTCGACCCGCGGCGATCGACTGGTTTCCGACACGCCCGACCCCGATGGCGATCTGGCCAAGGTGCTCGAAGAGGTTCGATCGAATTCGGGCACCCTGCTCATCCCGACATTCGCCCTCGGCCGCGCGCAGCAAGTCGTCTGGCGACTCGCGATCGCGGCCCGGCACGGCCGCCTGGAAGGACTCTCGGTCTACCTCGATGCCCCGATGGCCGAGTTTGCCCTTCGTCGGCTTGACGAGGAACCCGAGCAGCTCGCAGAGCCGCTCCGAACGCAGGCGGCGCGGGGCGGTGATCCCTTCGCGGTGCCGGGGCTCAAGGCGCTCTTCAGCCGCAAGCAATCGCTTTCGATCGCGGCGCGGCCGAGCAGCGTGATCCTCGCCGGCGCCGGTTTCTGCGATGCCGGTCCGATCCTCCACCATCTCGCCGAGGGACTCCCCCGCCCCGAGGTTCGGGTGGCGCTCAGCGGCTGGTACCCGGAAGGCAGCCTCGCCTGGGGGCTGCTCCGAGACTGCACGCACGCGCGAATCAACGGGCAAACCGTCGCCGTGCGCGCGGGCATTCGGAGGTTGGAGGGCTACTCGGGTCACGCTTCCGCGGAGGAATTGGTGACCTGGGCGAAGTCCGGCCCGGCGCCACCGCAGCGCGTCATCCTCAACCACGGCACCGACTCGTCGCGTGCGGCGATGGCCTCGAGGTTCGAGGAGCTTGGGATCGCCAGCCAGTCACCGGCGCCGGGCACTCGCCTCGAGTACTCGATCTAGGCAGCGAACCTGCGATTCTCCGCTCACCCGAAGGTGAGCAGCAGGTTGATGGCGTTGAAGAGTCCGTGCCCGGCAACCGGCGCCCACAGGCGCCCGGTGCGCTCGTAGGACCAACCCAGCACCATCGAGACCATCCAGAGGGTCAGGACGGCGCTCCAACGACTCGCCTCTGGCAAGGCAGGGAGGTGCATCGCCGCAAAAAGCACCGAGGTCAGCGCGATGGCGAACCAGCGCACCCTGCCGACTGGGGGCGACTCGCTTGCGGCGGCGTGTCCGTCGGATTCGGACTGCGATCCAAAGAATGCTGCGAGCCCGCGCCCGACCGCGGGCTGAAGCAACCCGCGGTAGGCCAGTTCCTCGATCCAGGGAATCCCGGTCACCACCAGCACCATCACGGCGATACCCGCGAGCGACTCGAGCCCGCCGCCCTGCGCCAACTGCGACAGCGTCTCGTGCGCCACGAGTTCCGCGGGCACTCCTTGAAGCCACGACTCGAGCGTCGCCGCCGCGGTGGCGATGCTCGCCAGCACCGGGTAGGCCACGGCCATGCTCACCGCTCCGAGCAACACCGACGCACCCGCTCGACTTCGGGTGCGGCCTGCGAGCCGCAGCGAGATCGCCGCAGTCATGGAGGTTCGATTCGAGTCGGCGAGGCAGTCGTCCTCGTTCGACACCGATCCGGCCCCGCACGTGAGCCACCACACCGGCACACCGATCAGCAGTTGACCGAGCACCAAGCCGCCAAGGCGGAGGGCAAGCGACTCGAGCGAGTCTGGATCTGGGTCTCCCGAAAGAAGTGCCGGAGCGAGGCTCGCCGCGATCGCTCCCGCCACGAACATGGCGCCGATCGAGGCGATCGCGAGCGGCGCGGCCAGCCGCCGCTCGGGACCTCGATCGCGCGGGAGCCGCCACCAGCCTCGAAGCCAGACGGTTGCGGTCGCGAGCACCCCGGCCGCAACCAGGACCCAGACCAGCATGCCCGACTCGGCCGATGGGGACGAGGAATCCTCACCCGGCACCGCCCGACTCTCCGAGGAAACCGAGAGGCGGAAGGCGGTACTCTCGCTTTCCACCGTCACCGTCGGCGAAGCCTGCTCGAACGGCCGAGACGACCGCGTCACGACACTCCTCCCGCTTCCACCACTCCGCCCTCGATGCACGCCGACCTCCCCCGAATCGCCGAACGAGCCCGGCAGCAGGTCGAGCGCGATGCGTCGCGACGCGACCTCGCCTCGCTGCAGTCGGCGGCACGAGGGCTTCCGCAGCCGAGGAACTTCTTCCGGGCCCTCGTCGATCCCGAGATTGGCCCGCCATTCCGACTCGTCGGTGGCCTTGACGGTCCCGGCGTGGTGGTCGCGAACGCCTTCGATCCGGAGCTCATGGCCCGACGGTACCAACGGGCGGGCGCGTCGGCGCTGGCGGTGTTCGAGTCTCCAAGCGACGCCGATCCGATCCCGGAGGAGCGAAGTGTGCTCGCGTCGCTCCGAAACACCACCCCGCTGCCGGTGCTGCACCACCGTCTCGTGGTCGATCCCTACCAACTCTGGCAGAGCAGAATCGCCGGTGCCGACGCGGTGCTGCTGATGGCGGAGGTGCTGACCGAGGGCGAGGTGATCGACTTCCAGATCCTCGCCCGCGAGCTCGGCATGACCGCAGTGATCGAGGTTCGCGACGAATGGAACCTCCTGCGGGTGATCCGGCACGTGGGATTCCCCGATGCGGCGGGTTGTCTGCTCGCGATCGACAATCGAGATCCCGAAACCGGAATGGCCGACCCTGCTCGGACCGTTCGACTCGCGGGGCTCATCGAGGAGCGGCCGATCATTCTCAGCGAGCACGGGCTGCGCCAGCCTTCCGACGTCGTCGCCTTGCGACGGTTGGGTGTCCATGCCGGCCTGGTCGCTCAAGAGGCTGGCGACGAAGACCCGGTCGAACGCCTCGCTCGGCTGCTCGAGCCGGCCTGATGGCGATCTCGATGCTGCTCGACCCCGACCCGGTACCGGTCTAAGGTTGGCGTCATGACCACCGCCACCACCGCCGCCAATCCGCATGCCTCCGAGTGCGTCACCGAAGGCGTCCGGGTCCGCGCAGAGCCGCGCTACCTCGCCGAGCGATCCGACCCGGCCAACGGCAAGTGGCTCTTCGGGTATCGCATCCGCATCACCAACGAGCGCGAGGCGCCGATCCGCGTGGAAGGCCGCCGCTGGCGAATCGTCGACGCGGACGGCTCGGCGCACGAGGTCGAAGGGCTCGGCGTCATCGGGCGTCAGCCCGAGATCGCGCCCGGCGAGAC
This sequence comes from bacterium, assembly GCA_029977865.1. Lineage (GTDB taxonomy): Bacteria > Planctomycetota > Phycisphaerae > Phycisphaerales > SM1A02 > VGXO01. The sequence continues at coordinate 1,865 of JAPOKA010000066.1, read as the reverse complement.
CTTCGAATACGCGAGCTACGCACCGCTCGCTTCCGAGTGGGGCACGATGGAAGGGGCGTATCGCATCGCCGCCGGATCCGACGAGTCCTTCGAGGCACCGGTGTCGCGGTTCTACCTCGTCGGCCGTCGCGACTGAAGAAGCGCACGCCGCGAACGCCGCCTCGCGCACCGAGCGGCCGCGAAGGACCGTGAAGCGTCGCGAGCAGGTCGGCGCCAGTCCGCTGCACGGAGTCGACATGGATCGTCGGACGCCCGCCAACTCGAATCCTCGCATCGGAGTCTTCGGCGCCACCGGCCTGGTGGGACGCGAACTGCTGTCGATCTTGATCGAACGGTCGGTTGAGGCAGACACGATTCGCGCCTTCGCGTCCGAGCGCTCGGCCGGAACCAGCGTGGCGGCAGGCGGAGCGCACTGGCCGGTGGAGCGGTTCGTCGCGTCGGAGGCCGATTCGATCGATCTGGCGTTCCTCGCCACCGGATCAGAGCTCAGTCTGGAGTTGGCGCCATGCCTGCTCGCAGCGGGCGCCACCGTCATCGACTGTTCGAGCGCCTTTCGCGGCGACCCCGAGGTCCCACTGGTCATCCCCGAGATCAACGGCCACCTGCTCGCGTCAGATCCCGCGCCACGCCTCGTCGCAAGCCCGAACTGCTCGACCACCATCGCGCTCATGGCGGTCGAACCGATTCGACGCGCGGCAGGCATTCGCAGGATGACGGTCTGCACCTACCAGGCGGTCTCGGGCGCCGGCGCCGCGGCGCTCGAGGGTCTCGATCGAGAACTTCGCGATCATGCCGATGGCGAACTCCCGAAGCCGGCGCACTTCTCGAGTCCCTGCCTCTTCAACGTCTTCAGCCACGAGTCGGCCGTCGACGAGCGAGGAGAGAACCAGGAGGAACTCAAGATTCGCGCCGAGAGCCGGAGGATCTGGAACGACGCCGACGTCGCGATCGCGGCAACGTGCGTTCGAGTTCCGACCCGCCGGGCCCACGCGGAGGCGATCAATCTGACGCTCGAGCGACCGCTGAGTGCTGCCGAGGCTCGCGAGATCCTCGCCAGTGTCGACGGGCTCGTGCTCTTCGATCGCGAGCCGGGCACGAGGGCCCCCGAGCCCCGCGATGCAGAGGGCCGCGACGAGGTCCTCGTGGGGCGGGTCCGAGCCGACTGCAGCCAGCCCGAGGGCCTCGGGCTCTGGCTCTTTGCGGTAGGCGATCAATTGCGGAAGGGCGCGGCGCTCAATGCCATTCAGATCGCCGAGCGATGTCTTGAGTCGATCCCTCTCCTGAGCGTCGAGTCCGCTCGGGACCGCGTCCATCGGTGATGGCCGCGACGACTCTGGTCGGGGTCGGTATCTCCCGAACTCGCACGATCCTCAGTTGGAGCCCGGCCGAATCGAGCCCTTTCCGAATCCCTGCCGGATGTAGTCGTTGACGGCGTCGGCGGTGTAGCGGTCGTCCCAGTTGCCCTTGCGGTTCTCGCGGGCGCGTTCGAGGAAGGTCACCGCGGCGTGGAACCGCTTGGCCGCGAGCCTCGCCTCGGCGTCGGTCATGCCGGTCGCTCCGGTCCCGAGCACGACGGTCCGGACCATCGCGGCGTTGCCTTGCGGCACCGCGACGCCGAAGTCGACCCGCACGTTCTCGTCGGGGGCGTAGGTCGGGTCGATCGACTGCATGTAGGAGACGATGTCGCGATCGGGCGCGGTCCATCCCGCCGCGGCCTTGAACGATTCCCAGTTGGCGATCATCTCGCTTGCGGTGTCGTAGCCGTCGGCCTGCCACTGGAGGAACGACCGGTTGGTCGAGACGATGACCTGCGGGCTTCCGCCGTAGCCGGCGGTGAAGCGCGAGGCGTTGGGATCGCCGAGGTA
>JAPOKA010000065.1 GCA_029977865.1 bacterium | reverse complement strand
ATCGAATCGATCGCGATGGGGTCGTTCGCGGCGGCGATGCCGGCAGCGAAGAGCGCGGCCACGCCGGCGAGGGAAGGCAGGGTGCAGGCGATGCGGCGGTGGGGCATGCCCTCAAGCGTACGGTGGGCGAGCCCCCTGAGTGGTGTCGATCAGGACCCGGAAGCGGGCGCGGAGCCGGAGGCAGCCGGCGCTGCAGCGCCCGCGCGGGGTCCGAGGCTCGAGATGTCGTAGTCGAAGTTCTGCACCAGCCGCAGGTCGAAGGCGTCGGTCATCGCGATCAGGTGATCGAAGATGTCCGACTGGATCCCCTCGTAGGCGACCCAGTTGGTCGTGTTGGTGAAGCAGTAGAGCTCGATCGGCACGCCGTCCTCGGTCGCGGCGAGCTGGCGCACCATGAGCGTCATGTCCTCGCGGATGTCCTCGCGGGCGACGAGGTACCGCTCGGCGTAGGCCCGGAAGGTTCCGAGGTTGGTGAGTCGACGCAGCGATGGGTCGACCGAGGCAACGCCCATCTTGCTCGCGATCGCGGCTGCGGTGCCATCGGCGGCCTGGTTGGTCTTCGCGAGATCGCGACGCTTGTCCTCGATGTACTCGGCGAGGACCGCCATGCGGCCGAAGCGATCGATCTCCGCCGTGTCGAGGAATCGCACCGACTGGAGGTCGATCAGCAGCGATCGCTTGATGCGGCGGGCGCCGGAGTCGGTCATGCCGCGCCAGTTGGTGAAGCTGTCGTCGACGAGCTTGTAGGTGGGGATGCTGGTGATGGTCTTGTCGAAGTTCTGGACCTTGACCACGTTGAGACCGATCTCGACGACATCGCCGTCGGCGCCGAACTTGGGGGCGGTGATCCAGTCGCCGACGCGAACAAGGTCGTAGCTCGAGACCTGGACCGCGGCCACCAGCGAGAGGATGGTGTCGCGGAAGATCAGCAGGATGATCGCCGCCGCGGCACCGAGGCCCGAGAGCAGCAGAGCCGGTGAACGATCGATCAGCAGCGAGACCGCGAAGATGCCGCCCACGATCCACACCAGAAGCTGGGCGAGCTGCACGAAGCTGGTGATCGAGCGCTGCTGGGCGTTCTGGCTGCTCTGGTAGTACTCGAACCCGCCTCCGAGCAGGGCCGAGCCGAGCCGCGCCGCAAGCAAGGCGAACACCGCCCCGGCGATGTTCACCACCAGCCGCCGCGCCCCTTCGGAGATCCAGTCGAGGTTGGGCCCAAGCCCCCAGACCACCAAGGCCGCCACCACCCATCCGGCCGCGGCGATGGTGCGGTGGTTGATCAGATGGGGAAGGGCGGCATGCCCATAGCGCTCGACGACCCGCTTCAGAATCGGCCCCAGCACCAGCCGCACCAGCAGCATCACCGTCGCCGCCGCGGCGAAGAGGACCAGCAGTCCGATGAGATGGCTCGCAAGCGGATGCTGATCGATCCACCCGGAGGCGGAGTCGAACCACTGCGAGAGGTCGCGTTCGACGGCGGCGAGGTCGGAGTCCACCGAGGGCTCGAGTCCGTCGGCGGCGGGAGGCGCCGCCGCGGACGCGGCGGAAGTCCCGGGCGAGTCGATCGAGATCATCGGCGCGATGGTAGTGCCTTCGAGCGAGGCGTCGACCTCGACCGATACACTCCGACCCCATGTCGTCCACCAGCGAGCGCAACTCGGACCGGCCGCGCATCCTCACCGGCGACACGCCGACAGGTCAGCTGCATCTGGGCCACTGGGTGGGCTCGGTCCGGCGCCGCGTCGAGTTGCAGCACACCCACGACTGCTACTTCATCCTCGCGAACCTCCACGCCTTCACGACCCGCGCCGACGCGCCCGCGGCGATTCGCCGCGACACCCTCGAGATCGTGCGCGACTACCTCGCGATGGGAATCGACCCCGCGAAGGCGACGGTCTTCCTGCAGAGCGAGGTGCCGGCGATCAGCGAGTTGACCTTTCTCTTCGCGATGCTGCTGCCCTTCAACCGGGTGATGCGGAACCCGACGCTGAAGGACGAGATCAAGGTCAAGAACCTCGGCGAGAACTACAGCTTCGGATTCCCGCTCTACGCCGTCGGGCAGACCGCGGACATCCTCGCCTTCCGCCCCGTCGGGGTGCCGGTCGGCGAGGACCAGGTGCCGCATCTGGAGCTGACCCGCGAAGTGGCGCGGCGCTTCAACCAGATGTACTGCGCCGTCGGCGACACCATCGAGGACGACGACCATGTCCGCGAGGGCGGCGTCTTCCCGATCCCCCGCGCCGAGGTCGGCGCGGTGGGCCGGCTCGTCGGCACCGACGGCGTCCAGAAGATGAGCAAGAGCCTCGGCAACGCGATCTTCATCACCGATTCGGCGAAGGAGATCCGCAAGAAGGTCTCCAAGATCTACACCGGTCGGCAGAGCCCCACCGAGCCGGGCGATGTGACCAACGCGCTCTTCCAGTACGTCGACGCCTTCATCGACGATCCCGCCCGCGTCGCCGAGCTCAAGGACCGGTACAGCCGTGGCGACAACCTCGGCGACGGCCATGTGAAGGTCGAGGTCGCCGAGGCGATCGATCGACTGATCGCCCCGATGCGCGAGCGCCGCAAGGAATTCGAGGGCGACGATGGTCGGATCCTCGAGATCCTTCGGGACGGCTGCGCCCGCGCCAATGCGACCGCGGAACGGACCCTGGCGCTCGCCAAGGAAGCCTGCGGGCTGGGGTTCTTCCCGAGATCGCTCACGATCGGCTGAGCGAAGCGGAGCGGCGACGCCACTGCTGCGAATGCGGCTGACGCCGGGCGATGACGTCGATCCATCAGCCGCAGTCGGCCTCGCAAGTCTTCGTTTCCGAAGCCCACACGAACATCCGCCGAGCGCGGCGAGCGCTCGGCGGATGGCGTGATTCGAGCCGGAGATGCGACGGCCCGGTTCAGAACAGCAGCTGCATCTGCGCCCGCAGCGACCATTGCAGGTCCTGATTGGGCAGGTCGGTGCGGTAGCCCGCGCCGTTGTTGCTTCCGTAGCCGACCGCGCCGTACTGGGGCAGGCCGAGGCTGTCGAGGTTGATGCCCCAGTCGAGGGTGAACTTGAGGTTGTTCTTGTGGACGAAGTAGTTGAATCCGACCGTCATCAGGTTGAGCTGATCGTTGGGGTAGGCCGGTCGGCTGGCGCCGAGGACGCCGTACTCGTAGCGGGCGAAGAGCTCGAAGTCGTCGTCGAGGAAGTAGCCGCCCTGCACGAGCATTCCCCAGGGATTGGGATTGCCGACCGGCAGGCCCGCGGGGGTGGTGGCGTTCTGTCCATTCTCCCAGACCGCGTAGGCGAAGAGGCTGGCGCCGCCGAAGTTGACGGTGATGTCGCCGGTGACGCCGGAGACCACGGTGGCGTTGGACTTGCCGAATCCGTTGGAGGTGTTGTACCGCTGGTAGAGGCCGCTGATGCCGAGCATCACGCCGGTCTTGCCGCCGCGGAAGCTGTTGAAGTCGCCGAAGTCCTTCCAACTCGCTTCGCCGAACTTGACCTCGCCGCGTCCGACGAAGGAGTAGTCGCTGGGATCGGTGTTCCAGTTCGAGCTGGTCACGTTGTTGGCGGCCCCCGAGAAGGGCGTGGGGATGCCGTTGCCGGTCCAGCCGCGAATGCGGTACTGGTCGTTCATGTACTGCAGTTCGATGCCGCGGTTGTAGTTCTGCAGGAAGTAGCCCGCGAGCAGCGAGCGCTCGACCGCGAGCTGCTTCTTGCTCGAGACGAGGTCCTCCTCGAGCCAGGGAGCCTTGAACTGCCCGAGCTTCACCGAGATGCCATCGCCGAAGTCCTTGATCATGTAGGCATCCTCGACGAGGAAGTTCGAGGTGTTGCCGGTGTTGAGATTGCTTGATCCCCGGTTGAAGCCGCCCTGGATCTTGTAGGTCCAGGTCTCGTCGAAGACGTGGCCTTCGAAGTAGAGCTTCGCGCGACGGAGCTGGAACCCGTAGGCGGTCTCCTGACCGCCCGCATCGTTGACGATGAAGCGGGTCTGGATCTGTCCGCCGATCGTCATCGAGAACTTGCCGTCGGCACTCTGCAGGAAGAAGCCCTTGCCGGGGGCGTAGCCGGCGGTGGCGCCGTCGGACTGGAAGCTCGATCGGCTGCTCGAGTCGGCGAGGACGTCGGTGACGATGCCGCGGATCTGCGCGGCACGCTCCTCGCCGAGCCAACGCTCGCCGTCGACGAGTTCGAGTTCGTTGAGGCGGCTGTTCAGCCGCTCCACGGTGGACTCGAGCTGGCCGATCTTCTCGAGCGCCGCGGAGAGCTCGTCCTCACCGGCGCCGGCCGCCCCGATGGCTGGACATGCGAGCAGCATCGTGGTGGCGGCGGCGACGGCGAGACGGGTGGTGCGGGCGGAGGATCGCGCGAGGGTTTCGGACTCGGTCATGTTCATGGCAGGGGTCCAAGGTGAGGTGACGTGTGGGCCGCAGTATTCCGACCGCTCACCGGAGTTGGTGAGCGGGTCGCGCGGGGCAGATTAGCGTTGCGTGAAGGCGCCCCGGGTCGGCATTGCCGAATCGCGCCGGGCGTCTCTGGGATCAGCCGCGGTTCGCCACCGCTGCGTCGTCGAGGAGACGGGTCGCGTAGGTGTTCATGGCGTCGCGCAGCTGCTCGAAGCTGTCGAGCACGTAGAGAATCGGCTGGTAGTGGTCGATCTCGAAGGCGGTCGCGCAGACCGTCTCGAGTTCGAACGGCCGGCGATCGACCTCGTCCGAGACCAGGGCGTGCCGGCTCTCGCCGGGACTTGAGATCAGCCCCGAGCCGTAGACCTTGAGCTCGCCGTCCTCGCGGATCAGCCCGAACTCGACGGTGAACCAGAAGAGCCGCGCCAGCCGCTCGGTGTGCTCGGGATCCTCGGTCTTGAGGGCCGCGAGCCCGTAGGTCTGCAGGAAGTCGGCGAAGATCGGATCGGCGTGCAGCGGCACATGTCCGAAGATGTCGTGGAAGATGTCGGGTTCGGGCAGGTAGTCGATCGACTCCTTGGGGCGGATGACGATCGTGGTGGGGAACTCCCGCCGCGAGAGGCAGGCGAAGAAGCTCTTCGCGGGGAGATAGCCCGGCACGGCGCGGCTCTGCCATCCCGTCATGGGCTTGAGTCGGGAGTTGATGTCCTCAAGGGGCGGAATCCGCTCGCGGCGCAGGTTGATGATCTTGGCGCCGTCGAGGTAGGTCCGCGAGGCGTGGTCGGCGAGGTAGGCCATCTGGCGATCGAAGAGGATCTGCCAGGTCTCCTGGTTCTCCGCGGTGTAGCCCTCGTAGCACTGCTTGATGTAGAGGTTCGAAGGGTCGCGGAAGCCGGGCTCGCCGAAGTGGTTGGCGTACTCCTGGGCGGCGCGGGCCTGGGCGTCGTCGATCATCGCGTGGTTGAGGCTGGCGCTCACGGGCGATTCTCCTGCACGGGGTTGCCGAGGAACCGGCGATGGTAGCGGTCGCGCCGGCGGGGTGGCGGCGCTGCGTGAGCCAGGTCGCTGGTGCGCAGGATTGGCTTGGCCAGTCGCGCAGAGACCGCAGGCCTGACCGTCGCTTCTCACGGACACCCCACTCGCACACCCATCGCCTGCACGCAGGACTTCCGGCCGCCGCTCCGCGCCAACCCGGAGACCGCCCGCTCCAGTCCCGGTCCCATCAACAGGCCCATCTCGGAGCATCCCTGCCCAACTCCCATCGCACCGGGCGTCGTGCTCCACGGCGATCGCACGCCCATCGCACCAGCCGTCGCGTATCGCCTCTCCGGCTGCATCCGGCGCTCCCCGTACCATCGCCGCATGACCGAGATCGATTCCATCGTGACCGAGGCGCGGGCGTGGCTGCGCGACCACCTCGAGGGGAGCATCCTCTTCGAGGGCGAGGTGCGCCCCATTCGGCTGGTCGTCGCGCCCGACGGCCGGCTCGTCGCCTCGGTGATGGTGGCGATGCTCCGTTGCCTCGACGTGGTGCTGGCTCTGCCCGACGAAGACGAGGACTCGATGCAGTTGATGGTCTCGCTCGAGCCGCTCGACGAGGACGGTCCCGAGGGCGGTCTCGCTGACCGCTGGCGAATCCACCACGGAGATCCGCCGGATGTGCGCTGGGCCACCATGACCATCGATGCCGCGAAGTTCCGGGGCCACTTCCTCGATGGCGAGGCGTTCGACCTGCGCAATCCGCTCGCCGAGGAGGAGGCGTCGATCTGTGCCACCGCCAATCGCGAACTCGCGGGCGAACTGCGTGCGATGGCGATCGCCGAAGCGCAGCGCCGCGACCGACCGCCATCGGACTGGGGACTCGACGCGCCGCGGCTCGTCGGCGTCGACTCGACCGGGTTCGACCTCCGAGGTGCCTACGGAAACCTGAGGGTGCCGGTCGATCCGCCGCTTGCCGACGCAGCCTCGGCGCTCTCGCGGATCCGCGCGGCCGCCGAGTGAGCACCTGCCGCGTTCCACGACCTCGATCGCTTCCGGGTTGCCACTACCCTTCGCGACCGTGAACCTCGTCTGCGTCCCCATCGCCGTCGATCACCCCGACATGGTCGGTCTCGCCCTCGAGCGGGCCGGGCTCGCCGCCGATCGCGGCGCGAACCTCATCGAGTGGCGGGTCGATGCCCTCGCGGAGGACCCGCAGGCCCTCGGGGCGATGCGGCGCCTGGTCCGCGAGAGCCCGCTGCCGGCGATCGTCACGATCCGCGCCGCCGCGGAGGGCGGTCTCTACGACGGCGACGATCGCGATCGGGTGAGCCTGCTCGAATCGCTCGGCACCTCCGGCGATCCGCCGCGGTACCTCGATGTCGAGTGGTCGAGCTACTCGAGGAGCGCCAACCTCGCCCAGAAGATCGATCTCGTGGTCGACCACCCCGGTCAGGCTCGAGCGGTGGAGACGAGGCTCATCCTCTCGCTGCACGACCTCGAGGGGCGACCGCGCGATCTGCTGCAGAAGGTCGCGGCGATGGCGCAGGAGCCGGCTTGCGCGATCGTCAAGCTCGCGTGGCGGGCGCGGTCGATCCGCGACAACCTCGAACTCTTCGATCTGCTCTCGGAGCGACCGGCGCCGATGGCGGCGATGGGTCTCGGTCCCTTTGGCCTGATGAGTCGGGTGCTCTCGCCCAAGTTCGGCGGCTTCATGGCCTACGCGGCTCTCGAGTCCGACCTTGCCACCGCAGACGGCCAGCCGACCATCGAGGAACTGCTCGAGACCTATCGATACCGCGAGGTCGGGCCGGCGACGGAGGTCTTCGGCATCGTGGGTTGGCCGGTGGCGCACTCGCAGTCGCCGGCCTTCCACAACGCGAGGTTTCGCGAACAGGACCGCGACGCGGTGCTGGTGCCGATGCCGGTCGCGCCGGGTTGGGAGCCGTTCATGGCCTCGCTCGGGGCCATGCTCGACCATCCTCGGCTCTCCTTCCGCGGTGCCTGCGTGACCATGCCGCACAAGGAGCATCTCTGTCGATTCGTCGCGGAGCGCGGCGGCGCGGTCGAGCCGCTCGCGGCACGGATCGGCGCGGCGAACACGCTGCTGGTGCGCAAGGACGGCTCGCTGCTCGCGGCCAACACCGATGCCCCGGCGGCGGCGGAGGCGATGGCGAGCGGCTTCTCGATCGACCCGTCCACCCTCGGCCCACGCTCCCTGGCGCAGAAGCGCATCGCGGTGCTCGGTGCCGGCGGCGCTGCCGCGGCGGTGGCGGCGGGACTCGCGGCGCACGGTGCGAGCGTCGTCATCGCCAATCGCACCGCCGACCGCGCCGAGGCGCTCGCCGAGCGACTTGCGAAGTCCGGCGAAGGCGCGTGGCGGGTCTCCGCCGCAACGCTCGACTCGCTCGCCTGCGGCTGCTTTCACGGCTTCGTCAACGCGACCCCGATCGGGATGGCGGGCGGTCCCGAGCCCGACGGCAGTCCGCTTCCCGACGAGGTCGTGCTCGACGACTCGATCGTCGTCTTCGACACCGTCTACGCGCCGGCTCGCACGCCGCTCCTCGCCGAAGCCGCCTCGCGCGGGGCGAAGATCGTCGCGGGCCTCGAGATGTTCACCCGTCAGGCGGTGCGGCAGCAGGCGCTCTTCGCCGAGTGAGGCGAGCCTTCGCTCAGCGGGTCGAGAGCTTCTCGCGGTCTCGGAGCGACCGCGGCGTCAGAAGCGTTGCGCAGGAGAAGGGCAGGAAGTGCATCGCGGTCGCGATCACCTTGTTGACGAGCCCGGTCACCACCACCGGCTTGTCGCGCTCGACCGCCCGCCAGGACTCCTCGACCACCGCTCGGGAACTCTGCCACATGCAGCGCGGCATCGAGCCCATCGCCTCGCGCACCCCGAGCACATCGTGGAATTCGGTGTAGGTGAAGCCCGGACAGCTCGCGGTGATGTGGACGCCGCTTCCGCGATGGGCGAGCCAGAGGGCGCGACTCGCAGAGAGCAGGAAGAGCTTCGAGGCGGTGTAGGTCGAACCCGGCGGCTCCGCGGCGAACGCCGCGAGCGAGGCGACGTTCACGATGCGGCCCCAGCGCCTTTCGAGCATGCCCGGCAGGACGAGCCGCGCGAAGTGCATCGGCGCCCGCACCATGACCTCGAGGAACTCCGACTGCACGGCCCAAGGCGCCGTCGCGAAGCGCTGGTGCAGCCCGTATCCGGCGTTGTTGACGAGGACATCGACGTCGCGGCGCCGCGCTGCGATCGCCTTGACGACCGCCTCCGGCGCCTGCGGGTCGCCGAGGTCGGCGGGCACCGCGAACGCCTCGACGCCATGCTGCTCGGCGAGCCTCGACGCGAGGGCCTCGAGGCGATCGAGCCGACGCGCCACCAGGCACAGATCGAACCCCCGTTCGGCGAGCAGGGTCGCGAAGGACTCGCCGATGCCGGCGCTGGCGCCGGTGACCAGCGCGAGTCGGCGCGGGGCCGCGTTCTCGGAGATTGCCATCAGAAGTCCGCGTTGCGCGGCGTGCGCGGGAAGGGGATCACGTCGCGCACGTTGGCCATGCCGGTGGCGTAGACGATGGTGCGCTCGAAGCCCAGGCCGAAGCCCGCGTGCGGCACGCTGCCGTAGCGGCGCAGGTCGCGGTACCACCAGTAGGCCGCCGGATCGAGGCCCATCTCGCCGATGCGGCGATCGAGCACGTCGAGCCGCTCCTCGCGCTGGCTGCCGCCGATGATCTCGCCGATCCCCGGCGCGAGCACGTCCATCGCCGCGACGGTCTTCTCGTCGTCGTTGAGGCGCATGTAGAAGGCCTTGATGTCCTTGGGGTAGTTCATCACGACGACCGGCCGTCCGACGAGCGTCTCGGTGAGGAACCGCTCGTGCTCGGACTGCATGTCCATGCCCCACTTGACGGGGTAGTCGAACTTCTGGCCCTTGCGCTCGGCCTCCTCGAGGCGGCGGATCGCCTCGGTGTAGTCCATCCGCTCGAAGCTCGCGGCGATGAACTTCTCGAGCCGGTCGATGCAGGTCTTGTCGATGCGATCGGCGAAGAAGCGCATGTCGTCGGCCCGCTCGGCGAGCAGGTCGGTGAAGATCGACTTGAGCAGGCCCTCGGCGAGGTCGGCGTCCGCGGCGAGATCGGCGAAGGCGATCTCGGGCTCGATCATCCAGAACTCCGCGAGGTGGCGGCTGGTGTTGGAGTTCTCGGCGCGGAAGGTCGGGCCGAAGGTGTAGACCTTGGAGAGGGCCAGGCACCAGCACTCGACGTTGAGCTGGCCCGACACCGTCAGGTGGGTCTGCTTGCCGAAGAAGTCCTGGCCGAAGTCGATCTCGCCGCGTTCGTCGCGTGGGATGTTCGCGAGGTCGAGCGTCGAGACCTTGAACATCTGCCCGGCGCCCTCGCAGTCGCTGCCGGTGACGATCGGGGTGTGGATCCAGAAGAAGCCGTTGCGATCGAAGAAGCGATGGGTCGCCATCGCGAGGCAGTGCCGCACGCGGCCGATGGCGCCGAAGGTGTTGGTGCGCGGACGCAGGTGGGCGACCTCGCGGAGGTACTCGAAGGAGTGGGCCTTGGGCTGGATCGGGTAGGTGTCGGGGTCGTCGACCCACCCGACCACCTCGACCCCGTCGGCCCGCACCTCGACCGACTGGCCCTTGCCCTGGCTCGGGACGAGTTCGCCCTTCGCCACCACCGCGCAGCCCGAGGTGAGGCGGCGGGCGGTCTCGAAGTCGGGGCACTCCGCGGGCACCACCACCTGAAGGGTGCCGAAGCAGGAACCGTCGGAGAGCGCGATGAAGAGGATGCCGGCCTTGCTTTCGCGGCAGGTCCGCACCCACCCTCGGATCTCGACCACGCGACCGAGGTTGGTCTCGCCGTCGGCGAGGATTCGGGCGATGGAGAAGGTCTCGATGGTGGGCATGTCGGGGCTCGGCTTGACGGATGCGGACTGAAAGGGAGGCGGGGAGTATCGGTCGAGGCGAGGCGGCGGCAAGCGTCGGAGGCCGTCGAGCCGTTCATGCCAAATCGGCAGGGGACGCGTCCTCGAGCCGGAATCCTGACAGCGGGGGATCGATCGTGCGGGCCAAGCGATGACGGCGGACACCCCCGGAAACCTCCCTGTTCGCATTCCTCGGCCCCGCCGCAGCATCGGCGGTCGAGGGAATCTCGGGCCCGATCGGGCGCACCGCTTGCGAAGCACCACCGCCTCATGTCTGGTCCAGACGCCACCGTTCCCAGCGACCCCAACGCCGTTCCGCCGCCTCAGAGCAGGCTGAACCTGCTGTTGGGCTACGCCCGCTGGCGGCAGGATCAGGTGGCCGACCACCTCCCGCGGCTGCTCGAGCCGATGGGAATCCGTTGCCTTCGCGCTGCGACCGGTCGCGAGGCCACCGAATTGGTCCGCTCCTTGCAAGTACACATCGCGGTGGTGGACCTGACCATCCCCATGGAGTCCGAGACGGCCACGCGCGACGAGGCCGGTCCTCGGGTTCTGCAACTGTTGCGGCGGCTCGAGCAGCCCCCGCCGACGGTGGTGGTCAGACCCCCGCAGCCGTCGCTCCGCGAGAGCGGGCGCGGCTTGGCGGACGCCCTCCGAGAGGGGGCCTTCGCGGTCCTCGACGGGCCGGTCCGCATCGAGTCCATGCTCGAAGTGCTCAGGCGGGTGGTCCGCCGGCACTTCGCCAACCACTGGCCGGCGGCACAGGGCCCCGGCGACAGGCACGAGTCGGAGAACGCGTTTCCATGAAGATTCGACCCCTCGGCGACAAGATCATCGTCAAGCGCGACGAGCCCACCGCCCGCACCGAGAGCGGCATCTACCTGCCCGAGACCGCCAAGGACAAGCCCAAGCAGGGCAAGGTCATCGCGGTCGGTTCCGGCATCCTCAACAAGGAGACCGGCGACTACCTCCCCTTCAGCGTCAAGAAGGGCGACACCGTGATCTTCACCTCCTACTCCGGGACCGAGGTCAAGATCGACAACGTCGACTACCTGATCATGACCGAGGAGGACATCCTCGGCGTCGTCGACTGATTCACGCACCATCGTCCGAGAGGAGTTCCCATGGAGCGAGGTCCACTGATCCGGATCCTGCAGGAGATGCGCGGCACCGAGAAGGAGCTCGATCTCATGGTGTCGGGTCAGTCCCAGCCGGTCGAGATCCGCAACGTGGTCGAGGTGGACGAGCTCCACAGCGCCCACGGCATCCGGGTCAAGACGCGGCAGAACTACATCTGGATCGACGCCTCGCATGTGGCGGTCGCCTACCAGGTGCGGACCGACCTCGACGCGCCGCGTCCGGCGCGGGTGCCGGGACCCCCGGCCAAGGGAGCCCGTTGAGGCGATGGAGGCGCCGCAGTTGCGTCAGGCCCTCCGCGAGCTCGACGGGCAGCGGTCGCTGCGGGTCGAGTTCACCGGGGCGAGGCACTGCCTCGTCGAAGGCGCCCTGCTCATCCCCGAGGAGCAGGACGGCCTGGTGAAGGTGACCGACGGGTCTCGGGTGTTCGTCTTCGACGCGGCAAGCGTCTGCTGGATCGAGATCGGCTGAGCGGCGCCTTCAAGTCCGCTCCCGCGGCGACGCGGAATCCCATCGAAGCACACGATCGAAGCATCGTTCAGTTCTCACGAAAGGAAACGAAACCATGGCTGCCAAGCAGATCGCCTACGACAACGACGCCCGCGAGCGGATCCTCCGCGGCGTCCAGAAGCTCGCCAAGGCCGTGAAGGTCACCCTCGGTCCCTCGGGTCGGGTGGTCGTCCTCGAGAAGTCCTTTGGCGCTCCCACCGTCACCAAGGACGGCGTCACCGTCGCCAAGGAGATCGAGCTCGAGGACGCCTACGAGAACATGGGCGCCCAGATGGTGAAGGAAGTCGCGAGCAAGTGCTCGAAGGATGCCGGTGACGGAACCACCACCGCGACCATCTACGCCGAGGCGATCTTCCAGGAAGGCCTCAAGAACATCACCGCCGGCGCCAACGCCAGCGGCGTCCGCCGCGGCATCGAGAAGGCCGTCGGCGCCCTCGTCGACGACCTCCGCAAGATGAGCAAGCCAGTCAAGAACTCGACCGAGATCGCCCAGGTCGGATCCTGCTCGGCCAACCAGGACATGCAGATCGGCAAGATCATCGCCGAGGCGATGGACAAGGTCGGCAAGGACGGCGTGATCACGGTCGAAGAGGGCAAGAGCCTCGAGACCGAGGTCGAGCTCCTCGAGGGCATGCAGTTCGACAAGGGCTACCTCAGCCCGCACTTCGTCACCGACCCCGCCGCGATGGAGTGTGTGCTCGAGGACTGCTACGTCCTCATCCACGAGAAGAAGATCTCCTCCGCGAAGGACCTCGTCCCGGTGCTCGGCAAGGTCGCAGAGTCGGGCAAGAGCGTGCTGATCGTCGCCGAGGACATCGACGGCGAGGCCCTCGCCACCCTCGTCGTCAACAAGCTCCGCGGCGTCCTCAAGGTCGCGGCGGTCAAGGCCCCTGGCTTCGGGGATCGCCGCAAGGCGATGCTCGAGGACATCGCGGTCCTCACCGGCGGCACCGCGGTCATGGAGGAGCTCGGCATCAAGCTCGAGAACCTGACTGTCGGCGAGCTCGGCCGCGCGAAGAAGGTGACCGTCAGCAAGGACGCCACCACCATCATCGAGGGTGGCGGCAAGACCAAGGACATCCAAGGGCGGATCGAGCAGATCAAGGCCCAGGTCGACGCGACGAGCTCTGACTACGACCGCGAGAAGCTCCAGGAGCGTCTCGCGAAGCTCGCCGGCGGCGTGGCGCAGATCAACGTCGGCGCCGCGACCGAGGTCGAGATGAAGGAGAAGAAGGCCCGCGTCGAGGACGCGCTCCACGCCTGCCGCGCGGCGGTCGAGGAAGGCATCCTGCCCGGCGGCGGCACCGCGGTGCTTCGCGGCCGCAAGGCGATCGAGAAGCTCAAGAAGAGCCTCTCCGACGACGAGGCGGTCGGCGCCGACATCGTCTGGCGGGCCCTGAGCGCTCCGGTCAAGCAGATCGCCGCCAACGGCGGGCTCGACGGCTCGATCGTCGCGCAGAAGATCGAGGAGTCCTCGGACGTTTCGTTCGGCTTCAACGCCGCGACCGGCAAGTACGGCGACCTCGTCAAGGACGGCGTGATCGTGCCGACCAAGGTCGAGCGGGTGGCGCTGCAGAACGCCGCGAGCATCGCGAGCCTGCTGCTCACCACCGACTGCGCGATCACCGAGATCAAGGAGAAGAAGGAGAAGGCGCCCGCCGGCGGCGGCATGGACGACATGGACTATTGATCCAGGTCGTCGGGCCTACGCCCGCGAGACTTCCCCACGGCGAGAATTCACGCGCCGCCCGGTCGAAAAGCCGGGCGGCGTTGTTGTTGCGCAATCACGCAGAGTCAGCCACTCTCCCGCGAGCGAGAACCTCGGTTGGGGCGCAGCGCTTCGCGGTTCGGAGGTCCATTCTGTCCATCAAGTCCATGCTGTCCAAAAAACGCCCCGTCGAGCGAAGCGAGCGCCAACCGCGTGACGTGGCCCGCGCCCGAAGCACCAGCGAACGGTTCGCGCCACGCGTTCGCGACAGAATCACGCCCCGCCGAGCGCAGCGAGCGCCAACCGCGTGACGTGGCCCGCGCCCGAAGCACCCGCGAACGGTTCGCGCCACCCGCCCGTCTTTACGCCTTCGCCTTCTCCGGCAGCAGCCACCGCACCACCGCCCGCGTGTAGCTCGGCGGGTACGCGATGTGCATCCGGAAGCACCGGAACGCCTTCAGCGGCCGGTCGATCATCGCCGCGGCGTGCTCGAGCATCGCGGTGTGCTTCTCCGAGTCGATCTTCGCCGCCGCCGGCAGCCTCGTGTTGCGGACGAATCGGGCGTCGATCTCGGCGGGGAATCGCCGGAGTTCCGCGTGCTCGCCGTACTCGACGCCATGACCGGCGGTGAAGTAGATCGCCCCCGACGGCTCCACCGGGGGAATCAGCTCGTCGAAGAACACGTCGAAGTAGAGATGCCGCACCGGTGTTGCGAGGTGAGCGGTCAACTCCGCGTTGCGTTGACCCGGAGCGGCATGGATCGGACCGATCGCCTCGATGAGGTCCGCGAAGGTCAGGGTGAGGCTCTCGCCGACATGGAAGTCGGGATCGGCGAGGACGAGGGTCGCGTCGTCGGTCTCGCGCACCTGGAGCACCCCAGGCTCGAGACCCGAGGTGCTGGCCTTGGATACGAGCGACGGGATGAAGGTGCCCTTGGCCACGTCGACCCTCGACCAGTCCCCGGAATTCGCCTGCCGATCGACCGCGACCCCGCGATACACCAGCCGCGGCCCGAGCGGTCGGAGCGTGCGGTATCCCCGCTGCATCTTGAGAGAGACCAGACTCGCCATCGAGGGATTCGTGCGGGCGGGCGTGACGAACCACGTCACCAGATGGGTGTCGAGCATCTCGCCCTTGAGAGCGGCGGCGGTCTCGAAGTGCAACTTCTGGATCTTGGACTGGTGCCGTCGCTGCGTGTCGGAGTCGAGACCGCCCGCGGCGATGGTGGCGATCTCGCGGGGCGACGCCTGGGTCCGCTCGAAGATCCCGTGAAGCCCGGTCACCGCATCGCGAACCCCGGCAAGCGCGTCGTCGGGCACGCCTGCACGCTCAAGACCCTCGAGGAGGTTTCTCATGCCACGCGTTCCCGGGAGCGCCGAGACGATCGTGGCCGCGTCGGGGGCGGTGGCGATCCGAAACGCCTGCGAACCGAGCGTCTTGTCCACGCCGAGGCGACGGCCGATCCCGCGGGCGCCGAGGTCGCCGGAGATGACGCAGGCGAGGGCCTTGCTCAAGGCGTGCTGAAGCGCCTCGGCCGCCTCCGCGATCTCGCGATGCTTTCGGTCGAACGGGATCGATGCAGAATCGAGGGCGGAATCGGGGGCGGTCATGGATCGGTGAATGTTCGGGCTCGCGAATAGGACGCTGCCGATCGCGGGTCCTGCAACACGCCGCCCGGCCGCATGCGGACCTTCAGAACGGTCGCCGCTGAAAGCGTACCTCTGGTTTCCAAGTCATCGAAGATGCGATTCGCGTTCTCTCGACACTCGAGTGTCCGTACGGACACTCGAGCCTGTCCGTACGGACGTTTGAGGATTGTGCCGCGGGGCCATCGTGGCATGGTGGGTG
>JAPOKA010000064.1 GCA_029977865.1 bacterium | reverse complement strand
CGACGGTGGCGATCCCGAAGTCGACGATCCGCGGCCGCCCCTCACCGTCGAGCAGGATGTTCCCCGGCTTGAGATCGCGATGCACCACGCCGCGCGAATGGGCATGACCGACCGCCTCGGCGATCTCGACGAGGAGGCCGATCCGCGCCTCGAGATCGAGGCCATCCCGCATCGCGGCATCGAAGAGCGGCTCCGCTTCGGCGACGAACTCGGTGACCACGTAGCAGCGGGTCTCGCCGTCGAGTTCGACCGTGCCCGCCTCGACCAGCCGCGCGATCGCCGGATGATCGAGCCGCGAGAGCGCAGCTCGTTCGGCGTCGAGTCGGGCGAAGGCATCCCGACCATGGCGGGTCGAGAGCAGCTTGAAGGCGCCCATCTCCTCGTTGCGGGAGCGCTCGCCGAGGTAGACCTGTCCCGAGCCGCCCTCCCCGAGCGGCTCGAGAAGCCGCCAGCCCGCAAGCGTCTTGCCCGACTGCGGGTCCGTGACTGCTTGGCCAGGCGATTCGGCCGCGTCGGCAGGCTCGTTCCCCGGTCCGTGGGCAAGCAGGACCCCGACCAGGCGGATCACGGCCTCGTCCTCGCCCGAGCGAGCAAGCGCGGATGACCACTCTTCTTGCGGGCGATGGCACAGGGTGAGGAACAACCGCCTCACCCGCTCCATGGTGGGATCGGGTGGCCCCGCGTCGCTGCGGTCGGCCTCGGACCACTCCGAGGCGGCCGCGCGCGTCGCCCATCCGTGCTCGAATTCGTCTTCGACGTCCACCAGAAGCACCACCCAGAAGGACCACCCGAACGCACCCGCACCTCCGCCCGAACCGGTCGCGGAATACTCGCCTGCGCAGGAGCATCACAAACTCGCTCTTGGCTCCGCTTGCGCAACCCCAACACCCAACCGAAGCGCGACCCTCAATACCGTGACTCTGCAGCACATCTGCCGGAACCGACGCCGGAACCGACGTGGAGTCATGCCGCCTCCGGAAACCGGCACGCCCCGCACATGGAAATGCGTCGAATCCCGACGCGGTGCGCAACCGGCCGCCCGATATTCTGCGGTTTCGAACGCCACCCGACCATGACCCACCTCGATCGCGATTCCCAAGCTGCCGGCGAAGCCGACGCCCACCCCGGTCCGACCACCCGGCTCGTTCTGCAACTCGCGGAGGGCGAAGACCTTGCCACCGGACTCCTCTGGAGCCGCATTCACGAGCGGGTCCGGACGATGGCCGCGCGGGCATTGCGGCGGGAGGGTCGAGAGCCGTCGCTCGAACCCACGGATGTGGTGGGCGAGATCTTCATCCGCCTCCATGGCGACGGCGGTCGCGGCACTCAATGGCAGAATCGCGCGCACTTCTTCGGCAGCGTCGCCCGGGCGATCTCGCAGTTGCTCGTCGACCGCGCACGCCGCCGCAAGGCCGCCAAGCGGAACGGAGACCGCGGGCGTGCTCCGCTCCCGCACCTGGTGCGCGAAGGCGGCTTGGCGATGCTCAACGATGATCCGGACCGCATCGAGGCACTTCATGAAGCCCTCGATGAGCTCAGCCGCGTCACCCCGCGGGCGGGCGAAGTCGCCTGGCTTCGCTACGTGATCGGCCTGACCACGGCGCAGTCCGCGGAGACATTGGGCGTTTCGCCCCGCACCATCGACTTCGACTGGGCGTTCGCGCGAGCGTGGCTGCGGGCACGAATCGCGGGCGATCTCTGAGAGTCCAAACCACTCGGCCCCTCGGCCCTCGAAGCAGCGCGATGACCATCCGATCCATGATCGACTCGGTGGCGTCAGTCGCGATCTCATGCGTCGCTGGGGAGTCGCTTGGTCGCTTCGCCTCGAGTCGATGCGCCATCCGCCTCCCGCCTTCGGAGTGCGGCGAACTTGGCACGTCGCGAACCGCGTGCTTGCGGAATGCCCGGAATCGACGAATCAACGCTCCGAGAGTCCGTACCGTCGTTGCGTCTTCGGGAGACATCGTCTACTCCCGCGGCCGGGACCTCGTCACCCCGTCCACGCGGCGAGGACGATGACCAGGTCGCCCGGTCCGACCACACCGTCGCCGTCGAGGTCGGCCGAGCCGGACGCTCCCCACTGCGAAAGCACCACGGCCAGATCGAGGGGCCCGACGATGCCATCGCCGTCGAGGTCGCCGAGAATCCCCCATCCCCCGCCGCAGTCGTCGGCGGTGCCGTTCAGATTCTCGTCGTCCACCCACCAGACTCGTGCCGAGCCCGCGTTGGTCACACCCTCGACATCGTCGAGCCGAACGCCGATCACCAGCAGTTCGCAGTCGAACGCAAGGCTGAACCCGAAGTAGTCGCTGCCGCCGCCATCGTCGGCGGTCAGCTGCGACTCCGGCCACCACGCGAGTCCGCCACCCTTGCCCGACCTGCCGCGTTCGAACAACCACACGCTGCCCTGGTTGGTGGTGCCCGCGACGTCGTCCGCCCAGGCGCCACAGGCGATCCAGTCGCCGACGCCGTCGGGAGCGACGCCGCGACTGCACGCCACCGAAAACGCGAAGTAGTCGTCGGTCGCGCCATCCGGGGCGTCGAGTGCCGCCTCCTCGGTCCACGTCGTTCCGGATCGCCGAAAGACTCGCGCCGTGCCATGTCCGTCGCCCCAGAACGCCCAGCCCCCGACCACCGCGAGGTCGCCGTCGATGGCCACACCGCGGCCGAGTTCATCACCCGGATCGAGGCTCGAACCGACCAGTTCCTGCTCGAAGACGAAGCTGCCGCCGGTGCTCGCGCGCCAGATGCTCGCCGACCCGCCGTTGCTCGCTCCGGCGTCGTCGCCCCAGGCCCCGGCGATCGCCCGCTCACCGCTCTCGTCGAGGGCAAGCGCCGTGCCAAGGTGGTCGCCGGTCGCAGCGCCGGGTGCCGTCAGCTTCTGGGTCTGCTGCCAGATTCCTTGAGCGTTGCGGCGAAAGACGTAGACCGCCCCCTGGTCGAAGAGCCCGGCGTCCCAGGAACCCACCATCGCGAGATCGCCGCGGATCGCCACACTTCGGCCGAACTCGTCGTCGGCGAGGGCATCGCTTGCCACTACGGTCTGCTCGAAGAGCCACTCGCCTTCGACAAGACGAAAGATCGAAGCGCTGCCCGCGTCGACCTTGGCGCCGACATCGTCGTGCAACGCTCCGACGATCGCGACCGGCTCGCCGGGCTCGCCTCGAACCGCCGGATCATCGATCGCGACGGAGAGGCCGAAGTCGTCCTCCGCAGCCCCGGCCGGTGCGAGGAGCCGCTGCATCGGAGTCCACGACTCCGCGCCGTTTCGCTGATAGACCCACGCCGATCCTTGATTGACCACCCCGTCGATGTTCGCGCCGGGCACGCCCACCAGAATCAGTGCACCGCTCGCAGCCACGGCACGACCGCCCTCGTCACCACCGGCTGCATCCGGCGCGACCAGCGTGGCGAGGGCTTCCGGAGGCGCTGCGTCGAGTCTCGGTCCCCACGCTTGCAGCAGCGCGATGGCGAGCAGGATGGCCGGAGATCGCTTCACCACCGGAGTGTGACCGCGCTTCGCGGCGAATCAACCCCGGCGCGGCGAAGCGGGTTCCCCAGCGGACCGTAGACTCGCGATCTCAGGGTCCACGTCTTCACACCGCTCGGGAGCAACCCCATGGCCAACTTCACCATCCAAGGCACCACCGATCCCTTCCTTTCAGTCGAACTCGCCCAAGGCGAGTCGGTCTTCGCCGAGGGTGGGGCCATGGCCGCCATGGACGACACCATCGTCCTGACCGGAAAGGCTCAAGGCGGCGTGCTCAAGTCCTTGGCGAGGATGGCCACCACCGGCGAGTCGTTCTTCATGCAGCACGCAACCGCAGAGCGAGGTCCCGGGAGAATCCTGCTCGCCCCGGGGCATCCCGGCGAGGTGCGGACCATCGGGCTCAAGGGAGATTCGTGGTCGTTGACCGACGGGGCGTTCCTCTGCGCCGAAGCCTCGCTCGAGATCGCGACCGCACGCAACAGAAGCATCGGCGGAGCCATCTTCGGCGGCACCGGCGGTTTCTTCATCATGAAGGTCACCGGAACTGGAATCCTCGGCGTCTCCGCGGTGGGTGCGATTCAGGAGATGCCGGTCCCCGCCGGCGGCGAGCTCGTCGTCGACAGCGGGCATGTCGTCGCCTGGCCTGATTCCCTCGAGATGAGCGCATCGCTCTCGACCGGACAGGGAGGAGGCTTCCTCGGCAAGATGGTCGGCGCGGTCAAGACCGGCGAAGGTGTGGTGCTGCGGTTCAGAGGGACCGGGAGCGTGCTCGTGGCATCCCGCTCTCAGCCCGCCTTCATTGGTTGGATCTCAAGCCGGCTTCCGAAGTCCGATTGACGCCGCGCGACATCTCCAAGGCAAAGTAGGTGCCGTGGGAAGGGCCCGTTCGCATCGGACGAAGCGAGCCGACTCGGGTGGGTCTTGGGCAGCGCACGATTCGCGATCGGATCCAGCGACCTCTCGTCCAGAGCCATCGCACGCTTCGGACAAGGCAGCGCGGCAAAAAGCAACCGACTCGCCCGAAGGCGAGTCGGCTGGATCTTGAAGAGGTGGGTCACACCCCCCGGAGACATCGACGTTCAGTTCCGGCGACGGCGACGAGCGACGAGCCCGGCCACGCCGAGCAGGGCCATCGAGGCCGGAGACGGGATCGCGATGTAGAGGTTGTCGACGGTCGAGAAGACCGGCGGTTCGCCGAGCAATGCGTCCTCCACATCGACCGCAATGCCGGTAATCGCGGCGCCGAGCGAGTAGAAGCCGACAAACTGATCAGCTGCCGAGATCGAGGCGAAGTAGCTGGTGCCGTCGTTGAGGCTGACCTCGACGATGGAAGGAGCAACGCTGAAGTCGGCGAAGGTACCGAAGAAATTCCCACCAACTCCCATCACGCCCTCGCCGAACGTGAATACCAGTTCAACGCCGGCGGCGTTCGTCGAGAAGTAGGTGAGGGCGGCGTCAGCGTAAAGCCCGCCTACCGCCGAGGCAGTCCAAGAGATTCCGCCGATGTCGCCGGTCTCACCGTTCGCGATGAAACCGTTGTAGCCGGCGAAGTCCTCGCTGGCGATGAACGGATTACCCATGTCATCCGAGAACGCCGCCCAGACGTCGTACTGGGTGAAGACCACCACACTCGCGCTGGCCATCGAAGCAGCACCGAACACCACCGAGGCGGCGAGTGCGAACATTCCCTTGGAACCCATTTTCCTCTCCTTCTAGATTTGAACGCACGCTGTCCGCCCCCCTCCTGTGAGGACCGGACGCTGGAATGTACGCCCGGTCCGGCGATTGGCAAGCAGGAACTTCCGAGATTCTGCCTCACCAAACCGGCTGCTCGCCAATCGGACCGGCCGAACCCCATCCCGCCCGGAGGCGTGCAGAGGGTCTTCCACGCCGCACGCGGTGGAGTTCTGCGACTCGCGTTACGACTTGGACCCCGATTTCGGACCGCCGGGCCCGGCTGCCTCGCTCGAACCGCCGCCAGATTGCCCATGTTCCCACTGGCGGACCGCCGCTCCCCGACCAGACCCGTCGCGGCCCGAGGCTGCTTCCTGCGGCAACATCGAGGACGCAAGAAGTCACGACCAGGGCGGGCGGAGATCGGCAGGCGAGCGTCTGGCCGGACTCGCATGCAGCCGGGCTCGGGGCTTGGTCAGGCCGTAGAGGTCGATCGCGAGCATCATCTCAAGCCCAACCGATCGGGCCGGGTTCGATCGCGCTTTGATTCTCTCCGGTTCGGTGCGACCATCGCGGGTCATGGCACCCACCTTGGCACTGCTCATCGGATTCGGACTCGCGCCGATGACTCCGCCCGCCGCGGGCCCTGCCTCCACCGTTCCGTCGGTCGAAGCTCCCGCTGCCCCGATCCCCCGCTTCGCCCCCACCGGCGACTACAGCGTCAAGGAGCTGCGGGGGTTCACGGTTCGGGTAGCGCCAGATCTCGAGAACTCGCCCGAGCTTTGCGCAGCCGTCCTCGATCTGCTCGACAACCATCTCTTCCAGATCACCCGCGCGATCCCGCAGCCTGCCCTTGACCGACTTCGCCAGATCGAGATCTGGGCCGAAGCGGAGACCCCGAAGACCGCGTGCATGTGCTACCACGTCAGCAAGGGGTGGCTCGTGCCCAACGGCTACAACCCCGACAAAGAAGGCACCGTCGAGATCGGCAACGCCGTCGCGTTCCTGCGTTGGACGAAGCACCAGCCATGGATGGTCCTGCATGAACTCGCGCACGGCTATCACGATCAGGTCTTCGGGTACCGCCATCCCGGGATCGAGGCAGCCTGGAAGCGGATGGTCGAGGCCGGCACCTACGACGAGGTCGGCCACATCGCCGGCGGCACGCGGCGCCACTACGCGCTGACGAACCCGATGGAGTACTTCGCCGAGACCACCGAGGCGCTCTACGGGACCAACGACTTCCACCCCTACGTCCGCAGCGAGCTCGAGGCGGTCGATCCCGAGGGCTTTGCGCTGGTGCGGTCACTCTGGGAGCTCGATCCCCTGCCGCAAGCGCCGCAACCCGATCACCGAACCGATCGCTGACGCCCTCCGCACGACCCGCCATCCGCCTGAAAGGACTACGCCATGACCCTCTCGCCGACTCGACTCGCCGGCCGGTTCTCACGCACTCGGATCGCCAGCGTCGTCTCCGCGGCCGCGATCCTGCTCGGCCCTGCAGCACTCGCGCAGAACACGCCCGCGGCGAAACCGGCGAAGCGGTCGATCTATCCGCAGGCCGATGACGCGCGGACTCGGCTCGACGCGGCGCTCGCCGAGGCGAAGGCGACCAACACGCGGGTGCTCGTGCAATGGGGCGACGACTGGTGCGGCTGGTGCCTCAAGCTTCACGACCTCTGCGGCCAGGACCGCGCCATCGCCCGCGAGCTCCTCTACGAGTACGAGGTGGTGCTGGTGCCGGTGGGGCGATTCGACCGCAACCTCGAGCTTGCTCACGCGCTCGGCGCCGACTTCAAGTCAAGCGGTGTCCCCTTCCTGACCGTGCTTGACGCCGACGGCAACTCGCTGGCCCAGCAGGAGACCGGCTCGCTCGAGGATGGTCCGAACCACGACCCGGCCAAGGTGCTGGCGTTTCTCAAGTCGCACGAAGCGGCTCCCCGTTCGGCGATCTCGGTGCGCGACGCGGCGCTCGAGCAGGCCAAGCAGTCCGATCGCGTCGTGATGCTCGACTTCTCCGCGCCGTGGTGCGGCTGGTGTCGGCGCCTTGCAGCCTGGTCGAAGCAGCCGGAGGTGCATGCGATCCTCGCCAGGCACTTCGTCGAGGCGACCATCGACATCGACCGCGACGCGGGCGGCAAGGAACTGATGGGCAAGTACCGCCGAGACGACTCGGGCGGGATTCCGTGGTTCGCCTTCGTGGCCGTGAACGGCTCGGTGCTCGCGACCGCGGACGGCCCGGAGGGCAACGTGGGCTTTCCCTCATCCGACGACGAGATCGCACACTTCCGAGCGGCCCTGACCAAGGCTGCGCCGGCCATCTCCGCGAGCGAGCTCGACACCCTCACCGCCTCCCTCGTCGCCGACCGGACCGCCCGCGAAGAGGCCGCGAAGGCAGCGCGGGCGGCGCGGGAGAAGCAGGCGACCGAGTCGCCTTCCTCGTCCCGCTGATTGGTGTCGAGTGCAGGGTGGTGAACACGGGGTCGTCGACGCACCCGACCACCTGCTCGGCGGGGTCGTGGTTCACATCGAGCGCGAACTCGATCGCGACCGCTATGGACTCGGCTGAGAAGCTGGCACTTCCGGCCTCGGTCGCCGGACCTCCGATGCGACACCGCCCCGTCACCTGTGGCAACGGGGCGGCGCCGATCAGATCTGGATCGATCGGTGGAGAGCGATTCAGGCGAGCCGACGGCGACGCGAGCCGGCGAGGCCCGCGAGGCCGATCAGGGCCATCGCGCCGGGAGCCGGAATCGCGCCCGCGGTGATCGAGGCGCCCGCAGTGCTCTCGAACCCGTACTCGACCACCGCCCGCGGCTGCCCGCCGAGGGTGTCGAGCAGCTCGACGCGGAGCCAGCCGTAGTGGATGGTGCCGCCCGCCTCGTTGAAGAAGCGGAAGCCGACGAGGTTCTCATCGCTGCTCAGGTTGAAGGCGTTCGCGCCGGCCGTCGCGGCCAAGGAGCCCTGATAGTTGGAGCCCGCTCCGATCTCGGTGCCGAAGGCGAGGTTGCTGACGCCGTCCGCGTTGCCGACGTACACCGGGCCGCCGACCGCGCCGGCCGCCGATCCGCCGTAGAACGCGAGGTTCGAGGGCGACCAGAGGTTCACGTCCCAGCCCGGAACAGCGCTTCCCGAACCGCCCGAGTTCTCGTACTGACCTGTGACGAAGTTGATGTAGATCCCGTTGAAGGTCGACGGGATGTTGAGGTCGACGATGCCCGACCAGACGATGTCAGCGGACGCCGTGCCGGCAGCGCCAGCCGCGACGGCGGCACAGGCCGCGAAGTGCATTCCAAGGCGACTACGAAGGTTCATTTTCTCTCCTCTCGAGGATTTCGGGGCCGCGCTCGTGGCGAGCCGCGGGTGCGCCCTCTCGCACGCGGAGCGGACGGCTTAAACGGATCGTGCGAAGTGTGCCACCTATTCCGATCCGAGCAATCGATCGGAGGGCCGATAGCGTCTCGGGGAACAGCACCCGACACTCAGGGACCGCGCGGTGGACCGAGGAGGTCGCCAGGAGATTACGTCGGCTGCACCACCAACTGACCCGGGCTTGAGCGACGCGGGGCCCGGTTCTTCGCGGCCCGGGAGGCGAGGTGCCGCGAACTCGCCCTCGCGGACCCCCGGGGACGGCCCCAAGACCGCCATTCGTGCGATCGCCGGAAGGAGCCCCGAGCCCCGCCGGGGTACCGCGACAAGAGTTCGAGCAAGGCCGATCCCTCGACGCTACGTGGCCGAGCAGTATGGCGGAATCGCCTCCGGAGACCACTCCGGCCGAGGCCATGCTTGGACGGGAAACCGTGCCCTTCGACTCGGGAAGATCGCGCGGTCCACTCCGTGCACCCCGCCGGCCTTGGTTCAATGGCCGGTGATCGGGCAGGATCGCGGTGGGTGACGCTCGAAGACGGGGCTGCCTGAGCCAAAACGAACCTCGCCGTGTGTTCCGATACGGGTAATGCCCCCTCGGGTCGCGGAACAGCCGGGTCCCGATCGGGCTCGAGAGCGGGAGGACGTGCGTCCCTCGCGGCAGTTTCGGGGATTCCCTCCGCCAACGCCCACCCGCCTCAGAGTCGATCCGGCGTCCAGTCCAGTTCGACCGAAGTGCAGAGGACAGGATGCGCGACGAACAGCCGGTACCGCACGAAGTCGCCAGGCTGAAGCCCCATCGAAGCGATCGCAAGTTCGAGCGCGGCGGCGTGAAGGTCCCGGCCGGATCTCGAGGCCTCCTTGAAGGGCGGCTGGAGATCCTCGCATTGAACGCTCGTCTCCGGGAAAAGCCGCCCAGCGCTCGGCATGAGGTAGAGGTCCCGGTCGACATCGGCTACCGGCCTCGATCCGATCTGTGCGTAGGTCGAGATCTGCGGTGCCCGCGGCGGTGCTGCACTGCGTTCGAACAGCACCTCGAGCACCAGTTTTCCGGTGGGAATCCAGATGGGAGAGGAGAAGATCACAAGCCGCTCGAGCAGCGATCCTTGGTGGTCCGCCTCGACGATCCCTCCCGCGGAGACGGCCAGATCAACCGGCCCACGCCCCTCCGCATGCTCGCCAAGGAAAGCGATGTGTCCCTCGGGAGAGCGACCGAGTTCGACGCGGGCGTGGTCCGTCAACAGCGGCGCGAGATCGAGGCTCGTCCGCGGATCCGGCGCGAGCGTCACCGGGGATCGGCCGGCGAACTGCACGAGGCTCGGCGATGGGAGCCACCACTGCGGGCCCGGTCTGGTGCGTTGCAACCCGGCGAAGGTCGAGACGCCGATCAGCAAGGGCCGACCGGTTCGGGCATCGACCCTCACCATGTAGCTCGTGGCCATCGCGCGGGCGGAGGCTCCCCACAGCAGGGCGTTGGCTCGCATCTCCTGATGCCGATCGATTGCCTCGATCTCCTGACGCCGCGCCTCGCCACCGGCCTCCGACAATCGGGGGAGGTCGGATCGGGAGAGACCCTGACGGCCGAGTTCTTCTTGGAGTCTCGCGACGGCAGCTTGCAAGGCAGCGACGGTGAACGCAGTGGCGTTCGCGCGCGCCAGCGCCGAGAGAATCGTCTCCCACCCCTTCGGGCCCGGCATCGACTGCAGGGCCCTCACGGTCGGCCCGTCGTGGGCGAGGCGAACGACACGCCAGGCGTTCGTGGTGCTCAGCCCCAGTCTGCGGGCCACTTCGCGGGTTGCGGTCGAGTCGGATACCGACTCGTGGAGCGCGGACTGGCACGCGGAAGCCACTTCCTCAATCAGGCTCCACAGCTTCTCAAGGTCTTCAGGCCGCATGAATGACGGAGCGTCGCTCATCGTGCTGCTCCGTCGGACCGCTCCGGAAGTCGCCAGAGCATCCGGATGTTCGAGCAGAGCGGTGGATGCGAGACCACGAGGCGATGAACCGTGAAGTCGTCGAGACTTCGCTCGATGCCGGCCACCGCATGCTCAAGCGCTGCCCGATGCGGCACTCGCAGATCGCCAAGCTCCTCGGGAAGCGCGGCATCGACGCCGCTTTCCGGCGACTCGGACATCGGCAAACGCTGCTGTTCGAAGTACTGAAGGCGATTGACCGGGCCGGCGATCTGCGAGTACATCGCTCCTTGGGCGATTTCGCCCCAGCGCACCGACCGGTCAACCAGCACCTCAAGAACGAACCAGACCGCGGGGACCAGCGCCGGCGCTCCGAACGCGCCCATTTCGCCAGGATGGCGAGCATCGGCGTAGGCGGCCTTGGGCAGCGACTCGACGAAGACGGCGTCGATGCCTTGGCTCGCGGGATCGCCGCCGCCCCGAAAGTGCACCACGTTGATCGCGGGATTCGCCGCCACGAGCAGTTCCTCCGCCGCGTTCGGCGAGGAGAGGGAGGGCACGAGCGATCCCATGCCGCGATGCGCCTCGATCGACGAGCGGATCCGTTCCGGCCGGCAGTTCGAGACCGAGTTCGTGCCGCGATGGATCTCGAAACTCGCCCCGGGCCCGATTCGGCGAAGTCCGAGGCACGTGGTCACCGCGGTGAGGTCGAGCAGGTCACCTTCGCCAGAGGGCGTGACGAGGTAGGCGGTGCCCAGCATCTCGGCGCGGGTCCCGAATCGGCGTGCGGCGAGTTCGAATCCTTCTCTGCGAATCGCCAGAATCTCCTCGCGACCTTGGTTGCTCTCGAGTCCGCCAAAGGCGAGCAGGCGAAGGGTCCGCTCATCGAGGCGTCGATCGAGGATCTCCTGCTCGAACCTCATTCGCGCCGTCGCGAGAACGGCCACGAGGGACGGATCGCAACCGGCCCGCGCGAAGGCCTCGAACGCCAGTCCCCAGCCCCGCGAGCCCGGACGGCTCGCCAACACGCCCGCGAGGTCGTGTGCCCCCGCGAGGCGAACCAGTCGCCACGCCAGGTTCTTGTCGACCCCGAGCACCCGCCCACAGGCTCTCACCGCGGTGGGATCGCGCACAGTTGCCGCGAGCACCGCGGTCAAGGCTCCTGTGAGTGATTGGGCACGGTTCGCAAGCTCCCCCAGTTGCTGCGGCAGGCCCTCGAGGGGAGGAGGTCTCACGGACCCGAACTCTAGGGCAGACCCCACTGGTTCGGACTGCGGCAGATGCCCGCCCGCTGTTCCCCGAGACACCCACCGAAGATCCCTCCGGCCCCTTCTCCGCACCCCCCCAACGAAACGCCCCGAGCGGAAACTCGGGGCGTCTCGTCAGTGGGCCTGAAAGGACTCGAACCTTCGACCTCACCCTTATCAGGGGTGCGCTCTAGCCAGCTGAGCTACAAGCCCGAACGACTCGGACCCATCGGTCCGCGGGGGGCGAGAGTATAGCGAAGGGGCCGACCCGCTCTCAATCTGCTCCCGCACCGGTCCGGCACGGGCGGCACTCTCGAACCATGTTCCCCACGCAGCGAGGCCGGCAGGGCCTGCGGCGTGAAAGCCAGTGCTGCTTCTCGCGAGCGCTCCGATGCCCGAGGCGGTGCGCCAGCCGGTCTGCGCACCCGTGGCAGGCGCACGGAGCCGCCGACTCGGCACGTGCCTCCAGGATGACTCCACACCGAGTTCGCGCACGGACTCCTGCCGGTTGGGTCGGGGCAGCGACTCGCACTCGCCACGCCATCAAGCCGTCGGTGACTCCGCAATCGCACTCGTCGCGACGTCCACTCGACGGTGGGCACGCGACTGCACTCACCACGCCCGAAGGTCGCCGGTGAGGGGTTCGATGAGGTCCTTGAGGCCGACCACACCCAGCGGTCGACCGTCGGGCCGCTCGACGAGGGCGAGTCGTGCACGCTTCTGGCGAAGAAGGCGGATCGCTTCGGCCGCTGGCAGATCAGGAGAGAGTCGCTCCACCGGTTGCATGAGCTCGCGGGTGGACGACTCCGGCGAGAGGATCGCGTCGAGCGCCTGCACCACGCCGCAGACGCGGCCTGCCGCGTCGAGCACCGGAAGGCGGCTGAACGATCGCTCGCGCACGACGCTGGTGCGCTCGGCCGCCGAGGCCTCGAGCCGCAGGGTCACCACGCGACTCCAGGGCGTCATCTCACCGGCGACGCTGCGCCGCCGCAGTGCCAACGCGCGATCGACCATCGAGATCTGCTCGCCGCTGAGGACGCCGGCTCGGGCACCCTCGCGGAAGAGCCAGGCGATCCGCTGCGCAGCGGAGGCGTGTGAAGTCGATCGCCCCCCGACGAGGCGAGCGGTCAGTGCGCCCACGCCCCGCACCATCGGGATGACCCCCACCACGGTCAGAGTCATCCGCAGCCCGACCAGGAACCCCGAGAAGCGATAGGTCCAACGATCGGTGAAGGTGCGGAAGAGGTCCTTGGGAAGAATCTCTCCGAAGACGAGGACCAGCGGAATCACCACCGCAGTGTTGACGAGGACCGACTCCGCGGGTCCGAGCCCGAACCGCGCGAGCAGCGCCGCGATCGCCACGGTGCCGAGGTAGTTGACGGCGTTGTTCCCGACGAGCAGGGTCGCCAGCAATCCCTCGGGACGCTGCAGTTCGGCGGCGAGTCGCCTCGCATCGCGTCGTCCGGTCTCGGCCGCCACCGCGAGGCGCACGCGATTGAGGGTGTAGAGACCGATCTCGAGGCCGGAGAAGATCGCGCTGCCGACGAGGCCGAGAAGCGCCAGCCCCACGAGCACCCAGTCGCTCTCCCACACCGAGGTCGGCGCCGTAGCCAGAGCGGCGTGGATCATGACCCGCCCTCGCCTTCGCGAGCGGCCACCAGTCGGACCAGCACCGTTCGCACCACCGCCTGTTCGACTCCCTCCGCCTCGAGTTCGATGTTGGCGAGCCGCACCACATCGCCGCGCTGTGCCGGACGCCCGAGCCGTTCCATGAGATAGCCGCCGAGCGTCACCGCACCGCGCGAGCGAAGCTCGGCTCCGAAGGCGTCCTGCCAGTCGTGGACGCTCATCTCGCCGGGGACCTGCCAGGTGAGCGCATCGAGCCGTTTCGGTGGCGGAGGCGGTTGCTCCTCGGGGGCCACGATGTCGCCCACGATCGCCTCGACCACATCCTCAAGCGCCACCACCCCCGCAGTACCGCCGTACTCGTCGACGGTGATGGCAAGGGTCGCACCGCTCTCTCTGAATCGGACCAGCAACGCTTCCACCGAAGCGATCTCGGGCACGAACATCACCGGATCGAGCTGCCGGGCGATCAACCGTCGCTCCGGCTTGGCGAGCAGGAACCGCTTCACCGGCAGGATTCCCTCGATGTGATCGAGGTCGCCGCGAAAGACCGGTAGGCGGCTCAGCCGCGCCTGCCGCACCGCATCGCGCACCGCTGCCTCGTCGGCCTCGATCGAGATCGCGACCATCTGCACTCGCGGCACCTGCACGTCGCGCACCCGCAACCGCTGCAGCCGCACCACATCGAGCAGCAGTTCCTGCTCGTGCGATTCGAGCACCCCCTGCCGCGCCGAGATCGAGATCAACGCGGCAAGTTCGGCCTCGGACATCCGCGGCGGCGAGGACTGCGGCGCGGTGAGCCTCGCCAACGGCTCGACCACGCCGCGTGCGAGAATCACCCGCAGCGGCAGGATCACCCGATGCAGGGCGAGCATCGGCGGCCCGGCCAGACTCGCCACCACGGAGCGGCGGAGCTCTCCTGCGAGCTTGGGGACGATCTCGCCGAAGACGACCAGCGCGATCAGCGACCCCGCGGCGATCGCGCTCTCGATCGCCACCGAGCCCTCGACCCTAACCAGCACCACCGCGCTGGTCACGAAGTAGAGGGTGTTGATGGTGGTGTTGCCGAGCAGGAGAGTGATGAGCAGCATTCGCGGCTCGGCCAGCAGGGCATTCACCGCCCGCCCCGCCAGAGAACCGCTTCGGCTCAGGGCGTTGCGCTCGGCCTCGCTCATGCCGAAGAGCGCGGTCTCGGTCGATGAGAAGAACGCGCTCGCCGCGAGCAGCGGCAGAAGGGCGAGCAGCAGGGTGACTTCGACCGGTCCCAGCACCGCGGGGATCGACACGGCTGGCGCGGCGGCGATCACGGACCCGTCTGCAGTCGCGACCGCAGCTCCTGTCGCCAGCGCTCGAGATATCGAAGGGCATCGAGTTCCGCCTGCAGCGCCGATTCCGGCGCGGAGGCCGCGAAGAGCGCCGTCAGCTCGGCCAGCGACGCCTCGCAGGCGGCAGCCGTCTCGGCTCGGATCGCTTCCAGCGCCGCCGCATCCTGCGCGACCAACGCGTCTTCGAGCCGCTCGCGGAACTCGAGCATGGTGACGAGCAGTTCGGGCGGAGGCCGGCGTTCCCCTTCGGCTTCCTCGACACCGCGTCGCTTCAGCAGGGCGCTGCCTCGCCGCAACGGATCGCGCAGCGCCTCGCGAGCCTGGTTCAGGCGTGAGGTCCGCTCCTCGGCCTCGACGGCAGTCAGCGGATCGGCCGCTTCGCGACCGAGCCCGCGGTCGGGGTGGCTCGCTCGCACCCGCTTCAGCCACGCTGCGTCGATCTGCGCCGGATCGAGATCGAACCGAGCCTCAAGTCCCAACGCCGAGAAGGGGTCTTCGCCGTTCACGCCAACCCCCCCGCCGGTCATTCGGTGCCGGCGACGCGTTCGACCTCGTCGAAGCTCGTCTGCCCCTGGGCCACCAGCTGGAACCCGAATCCCTGCAGGCTGGTGAAGAGGTTGTTCTTGAGGATGTCGCGGATGCCTTGGATGGTCGGGTTCTTGAGGACCGCATCGCGGAGCTGGTCGTTGAACTCGAGCAGTTCAAAGAGCGCTCGTCGACCGATGTAGCCGGTCTGGAGGCACTCCGCGCAGCCTTGCGGCACGCAGATTTCCGAGACTCCCGAGAGCGCCTGGCCCATCTTGAGGCTCTGCGCCGGCGTGGCGCGGACTCCTCGACGGCAGGCCACGCAGAGCATCCGCACGAGTCGTTGCGCGATGATCATGTTGACGGCATTGGCGACGAGATACTGCTCGACGCCGAGATCGAGCAGCCGGAAGATCGCCCCGATGGTGTCCTTGGCGTGCACCGTCGAGTAGACGAGGTGTCCGGTCATCGCCGCCTGCATCGCCACGTTCGCGGTCTCGATGTCGCGGATCTCGCCGACGAAGATGACGTCGGGGTCCTGCCGCAGCACCGAGCGCAGGATGTTGGCGAAGGTGTGCCCCTGCTTCGAGTCGATCGGAATCTGGGT
>JAPOKA010000063.1 GCA_029977865.1 bacterium | reverse complement strand
GACGACCGACGGTTGCCGCTACCGTGCCACGATGAAGCGACTCCGGCTGCTGGGCTTCCCGATCGTCATCCTCGCTGCGGCGTGCTCGAGCCTTGAACGCATGCCGCCCACCCCGAACCTGCTGCGGGATGGATCGGGCTCGGCGCGGCTCCGCGAGCTCCCCGCCGGCCTGCAGCAGCCCGACATGGAGATCCTGTACGTCACCGATCGGTCCAGGGACGGCGACGGGGAGCGCGGCCCAAAGTACGGCTTCGGACGGTCGATGTCGCTCGCCTACGGCACCGCCACCATCTCGCTTGGCCCGGAGACCACCTGGGACGAGGTGGTGGAGTGGAGCGGCGAGTCCGAGGACGAGCAGGGTTGGGAACTCGACCTCGCCGAGGTCGAGGAAGTGGGTGCGGTCGACATCAACGCAGACGCCCTTGACGTCGTCGATGGCCAGCTTCGCCGCAATCCCGCCGCGGAACTGCAGCTGATGACGATCCGGGCCAACTTCATCGCGATGGTCAAGAACCGGATCGACCAGGCGCCGAGCAAGGACCTCTACGTCTACGTGCACGGCTTCAACAACTCGTTCTACGACTCGATCGCGCGAGCAGCGATCCTGTGGCACTCGATCTCGCGGCAGGGGGTGTTCCTCGCCTACACCTGGCCGGCCGGCTCGGGCGGGCCGCTTGGCTACTTCTACGACCGCGAGTCGGGCGAATTCACCATCTTCCACTTGCGCGAGGTGCTCCGCCTCCTCGCCCAGGTGCCCGGGGTCGAGCGTCTGCACGTCATCGCCCACAGCCGCGGCACCGATGTGGCGACCACGGCGCTGCGCGAACTCAACATCGCGCTGCGCGCCCAGGGCCGCGACCCTCAGCAGGCCCTCAAGCTCGAGACGCTGATGCTCGCGGCGCCGGATCTCGATCTCGACGTCTTCGCGCAGCGGTTCTGGATCGAGAACCTCGGAGCGATGGCCAACCGCACCGCCATCTACTTCTCGAGCGAGGACGGGGCGATCAACTTCTCGAACTGGCTCTTCGGCAGCAAGACCCGCATCGGCACGCTCTCGAACATCGAGTTGACGCCGGTTCAGACCCGCCTCTTCAAGGAACTCGATCGCATCAATCTGATCGAGTGTCAGGTGAGCGGCCACGGCACCTCGCACGCCTACGTCTTCGGCCACCCCGCGGCGATGAGCGACGTGGTGGCGGTGCTGCGCGATCGCCACGATGTCGGGGCCGAGCACGGTCGACCGCTGCAGCCCTTGCCGCAGGGGACCTGGCTGCTCACCAACGACTACTTCGCCGAAACCGGCCGCGACGAGTCCGAGCCGGCCGCGGATGCCTCGACGGCTTCCGAGGACGACGCGCAAGAGCCTTCTTCCTAGGGAAACGCGGCGCGGGCCGGGCCCGTCTCACTCCGAGAGGTCGACGCCAGCGAGCGCGCGAAGCGGACGAATCGTCGGTTCGCCTCCGTAGGCGAGGTCGATCGCGCTGTCGGGGGCGACTTCCGCGAGTTCGGTTCGGGTGCCGTCGGGCCAGCGGACTTCGACGTGGAGGGGGCCAGTCGCAGGACCAAGTCCGAAGTGCAGGAAGGGGCTGTTGCAGTTGCCTTCCCCGGTGCCCAGTTCGACCTGGCGGGTGAGCACGCGACCGTCGCCGAGGGTCGCGCGAACCTGCGCCCCGACCGCATCTCGATTGACGCGGAGACCATCCCCGAGCAGGCGAACCTCGAGTGCGGCGCCCGCCGCGGGAGAGCGATTGAGGAAGAGC
This sequence comes from bacterium, assembly GCA_029977865.1. Taxonomy (GTDB): domain Bacteria; phylum Planctomycetota; class Phycisphaerae; order Phycisphaerales; family SM1A02; genus VGXO01. Next base: position 14,222 of record JAPOKA010000063.1, on the reverse strand, counting down.
CGCCCCGCGGTGACGAGATCGATGCGACCGTCGCGATCGACATCGGCGAAGGCGGCCTGATAGGTCGGGGGCAGCGACTCGAGCCCCGATCCCGCGGTGATGTCGCGAACCTGCCACGCGCCGGATTCGAGTTCGTTGCGAAAGAGCACCGGGTGGTTGGGCGTCTCGAAGCTCGCGATCGCGTAGACCGTGGTGAAGTAGAGGTCGAGCCTTCCGTCGTTGTCGACATCCGCGGCGGCGGGCGTCGCGTAGCTCTCCTGGTAGTGGATCCCGCAGGGACCGAGATCCTCGAAGGTGAACCCCGCCTCGGAGCCGCGGTTGCGCAGGAATCGGCTCTTGGGCTGGTCGCCTCGCGAGTCGACGTGGGCGAAGTTGCCGGCGAAGAGGTCGAAGTGGCCATCGGCGTCGAAGTCGCCGAAGCACGCACCGATCGAGTGTCCGCCGCCGAATCCCTCGCTGGTCGCGACCGCCCCGCGAGCGAGTGCGTCATCGGCAAGCGACCCGCGGCCGTCGTTGACGAGCAGCTCGTTGGGCTGCAAGCGGTAGTTCGAGCGGTAGAGATCGAGATCGCCGTCCTCGTCGAAATCGCAGGCGGTGATTCCGCGGGTGCGATAGAGGGTGGCCTCCGAGTGGATCTCGAAGGCCAACTCGCCGGACTCGGTGCGGGCGTTCCGCAGGATCAGGTTGGGATAGGTGAGGTCGCGCTCCCAGTCCTCGTAGCCGCCAAAGGCCAGATCGAGGCGACCGTCGCCGTCGAGATCGGCCACCGAAACCCCGCGAGAAACCGTCGCAGGCAGTGCGGGAAGCGGCACCGGTTCGAAGCGGTATCCGCCCGGGGCCGATTCGTCACGGCGTCCGCGGCGCACTTCGATCGGTGAAAAGGAGACCAGGTCACCCACTCCGTCGTTGTCGAGGTCGGCGATCACGCCCTGCCCGGGCGCGTCGATTCGGGCGAACTCACCGCGTGGACGTTGCAGCGAAAGCACTCCGCCAGCCCAGAGATCGACGCGCCCATCCTGGTCGAGATCGCCCCACGCGGCGTGCTCGCCCTCGGCTGCGATCGAACCGGCGCCAACATCGGCTACGAACACGACTCGAGCGTCTGGCGATTCCGGCGGCTCGCCGGTGATGCCACGAGTTGGCGGCTTTGCGATCAGCCCTGCCAGGATTGCCATCAGGAGCCATGCGGGCATCGCCAGAGGCTACCGTGGCGCCAGGCGATTCCGATGGCCGTCAGGCTGCCGCAAAAAAGACGAAGGTCGGCCAATCGGCCGACCTTCGTGTGATCCGAGGATCGCGTGATCAGTCGCGGCGACGGCGACCGGCCAGACCGGCCACGCCGAGCAATGCGACGGCGCCGGGGGCGGGCACCACGCTCACGCCGTAGAGGGTGACCTCGCCAGACCAGGAGCCGCCGGGGCTGGTGGACCAACCGTTGCAGATGTAGAGCGTGCCGTTGTTCACAGCCATGTTGTACCCCGAGAACGACGAGGAGTAGGTGCCGTAGTTGGGGGACCAGGAGAAGCTTCCACCGTCGGCAAAGCCGAAGCTCGCGTTGTAACCGCCCCATTCGATGCCGGCGGCACTGGTACCGTCAGACACCGCCACGAGAAGGTCCGAAGCCCAGACGCCACTCGACGCCGACGCATAGAAGTTGGTCACGATCGACATGCCGGTGAGGGTGCCGGCCAAGGTGTTTTCTCCGGCCGGAAGAATGCACTGCAGGCCGAGGAGGTTCTCGGTGTCGAAGGAGATGGTCACATCGGCAGACGCCGAAACTGCCACCGCAGCAGCCGCCACGCCGGCGGCGGTCAACGCAAAACGCTTCATGTCTCTTTCTCCAGATCTCAAAGGGAACTGGCGGTCCGAACGGTTCGGAACACGCCGCAAGGGGTTTGGGAACCGATTGCAGAGTGCGCCCTGGATGCGTGGGAGCAAGAAGACAGTGGCGAGAAAACAAGAAAAACTCCGGCAGCGTTGATCAATCGATGGAGTCTCTCTGCAACCTGATCCGACTGTCACGCCTGCTCGGCGATGGTCTGGACCAACGAAGGCAGGGTCGCCGCGCTCGAGTCGGTCTTCGCATCCGGGCCCTTTCCGCCTTGCTGTGCGGCCCGGCAAGGTCGGATGTGGCAAGCGGTCGGTGGAGCGGGAAGGGCGTCAACAGAACCGGTCGCGGTCAGAGACCGAGAACGTCGATCGCCGGGCCAAGGTGCCTTTCATAGCGGCGCCATCGCTCGACCGAGGTGGTGTACATCTTCTGATTCACCTGATCGAAGGAGATGGTCCGGGCCACGCGTTGACTGCGGTGGAACTCGAGGCAACGGGGGTCCCAAGGCACTTCGAGGTGATCGAGCACCCGCCGCGTTTGCGCTTCCTGATCGGAAACGAGCGCCTCGTAGTGCAGGTCAAGCGGTTTCGGATCCATCTCCGCCATCCAGAAGTCCTGTAACTCGTTGCGAATCCTCCAGACCTCGGCGAGGGTTCGGAGGTCGCTGGTGTACTCGTGTCCGAGGCAGGCAAGGTGGGTGGTGTGGCACGACACGATGTTGTCGAGCGGATGTCGGCGAAGCATGATCGATCGGACCCCGGGGAGGATCAGGCTCAGCATGCCCAGTTGGTTGACGAGCAGGAGCGACTTGTCGGTCACTCGAACGCGGTCCGCCGCGATGCCGGCGATCTGACCTCGGTAGATCGCCTGCAGCGCGTCGGCATCCGCCGGGCGCATGTCGGCGATGCACTTGGGCCAGGGGAGGAAGGAGTCGGTGAGCAGGGGAAGCCGACGCTGCGTGATCGCGGCTGCGGAGAGCTCTCCTCCGTTGGCGACCGTCGAGGTCACCGAAAGGATCTGCTCGAGCAGCGACGTGCCTGAGCGTGGCATCCCGACGATCAGCACGATGTCGTCGGCCGGCATCGAGGCCCGGGCCCATCCCGCGCGGGTCTGGCGGTCCATGAGCCGCTTGGTCTCGGTGGCGGCGCGGCGGTAGCGATCGGCACTCGGCTTGCGATCGAGAGTCCGATGGGCTTCGGTCGCAGCGGCCCAGGCCCCGTCGTAGTCCTCCTGCTTCTCCCTCATTTTCGCCCACTGAAACCACGCAAATGCCCGCTGGTTCGGGGTCCCGGCCCCTTCGGAGACGACGCGCAGAGCCGCTTCGGCGGGTTCCCACTTCTTCATGCTCACAAGTACGGTGCCGAGCTGGATGTGCCACTCCGCCGAGCGTTCGCCCTCGGGAGTCGTGCGGAGCGTCTCTTCCGCCTCCTGCAGCCGGTTGGCCCGCAGGTGGATCTGCGCCTGATGCAGGGCGAGGGCAGCCGAGCCGGGCACGATCCGGGCGAGCGAGTCGAGGATCTCCTGCGAGCGGCCAAGGTCGCCGTTGTTCAGGGTGGCGTTGGCGAGCTGGCTGAGGAATTGGGCGGAATTGGGGGCGAGGCGCAGACCCCGCTCGAAGGCCTCGATCGCGCCCAGAAAGTCTCGCTGCTCCGCGAGCGCCTCGCCGAGTTCGTACCAGACCTCGGGTCGCTTGGGCTCCCGTTCGGCCGCGGCCTGAGCCTGCTCGAGGGCGAGGTCGAACATGCCGCGGGCGATCAGCGAACGAACCGATGCGGCTGGCGAAGCGGGGCGAGAGGGCTGCATTGGCGGACTGTATGGCGTAGTGGCGGGCGGGGGTCCGATACCATCGAACCGTGAGCGACGCAGCCCTTCCCATCGACCCTTCCGAGTGCCAACTTGCTCTGCATCGTGATGGTGCCGTCAACGCCACCATCACAGCGCGGGTACCCGCAAGGCTGGTGAAGCGTTTCCACAAGAAGCTGCGGCGTTCGGGCCGCGACGCAGGCCTCTCCGAGACCCGATCGGCCTTGCTCATGTTCTTGTGCAAGCAGGCGGCCGAGGCTGCCAAGGCCCGCATCGTCTCTCCGCCGCTCGCGCCCGAGGGAAAGGCCTTCGCTCCGCTCTCGCTCGAACGGGACTACGAGGCCGAGATCCACGCGGACTGCGCTGCCGACCTCGACTGGCCGGGCGACGCCGACATCGAGCTCCTCGAGCCGGACGCCACACTCGCTGATGATCTCGTCGACGAGGAACTTTGGCGGCAGCGGCTGCAGTTCGGCACGCGGCGGCCGGCCGCCGCAGTCGGGACCCCCTCCGCAGTGCAGCTCGACGTTTCGGTCCGGCTCGGAGAAGGCGAGTCGCCGATCCAGTCGCAATCGGGCGTGACGGTGATCCTCGCGGTCGAGTCTGAGCCGCTGCGGGTTCTCGAAGCTTCCTTCGCCGGTGGAGTCGCGGCGCTGGCAGGCACGCCGGTCGGCTCCGCGGTGACCATCGCGTCGACTTATCCAATCGACTTTGCGGCGGCGAGCCTGCGGGGACTCGAAGCGCTGCTCGAGGTGCGGGTGCTTGCGGCCTTCTCGATCGATCCCGCCAGCGTCGATCAGGTGGTGGCCGAGTACGGCGCAGGAAACGAGGCGAGGCTCCGTTCCCAGATTCGCTTTGCGCTCGAGGAGCAACGAGCGGCGTCGGTGCGAAAGACCCTCCGCGAGCAGATGGGGCGGGCGGTGGTGGAACTCCTGCCGATCGAGCTTCCCCGATGTCGCATGCGCATGCTGATGCAGCGGGCCGAAGCGGAGGTCCGCGGAATCGGACGGGCCCGCGGCTGGGATGCGGCGAGGATCGACGAACGCTGGCTCGAGGTTCGCGAGCAGACCGAACGCGCTGCGGCCCGGGCAGCGCGGGAACGCGTGATTCTCCAGTCGCTTCCCAGGCTCGCCCACCACAGCGTCTCGGAGACTCAGATCCTCGAACGGATCGCGACCGTCGCGGCCCAGCAGGGCGTGCGGCCGGAGGAGTACCGCGAGCGGCTCGTGGCCTCGGGCCGATTCGAGGACTTCGTCGGCGAGGTGCTCGCGGAATCGGTGCTCGATGCACTCATCGAAACGGTGCGGGTCCGTCAGGTTCCGGAAGCGGAGCTGCGAGCCCTGCTGGAGGCGCGGGAACGATGATCCGCCTGCCGCGGAGGCTGCGAAACGCCGTGGTGCTGGGAGTCTCGGTGGTGGGGTGCGGCCTTGCGGCAGCCGCGGACGAACCGTGGCTGGTGCTGGTGGAACCTCGACAGAGCGGCATCGAGTTCGTCCATCGGTCTGGCCATGTCGAGGGTCGCTATCCGATCGCCGAGGAGGTCGGCGGCAGTGTCGCGATGATCGACTTCGATGGCGACGGCGACCTCGATCTCTACTTCGGCCAGGCCGGCGCGCTGCCAGCCTCCCGCGGCGGCGCGACCGCCGACCCTGCGGCGCTCGGCGCCCTCTTCCGCAACGACGGAGGATGGCGCTTCGTGGATGTCTCGGCCGAAGCGCTGCCCGGGATCCCCGCGTACACCGTGGCCGTCACCGTCGCCGACTACGACGGCGATGGCGACGACGATCTCTTCCTCTCGAATCTCGGCCCCGACCTCCTGCTTCGCAACGATGGCGGACGGTTCACCGATGCCACCGCCGCCGCGGGGCTCGGCGACCCGGGTTTTTCGGCGAGCGCTGCCTTCGCCGATCTCGACGCCGACGGCGACCTCGACCTCTTCGTCACCCGCTACCTCGACTGGTCACCGGAGATCGAGAAGACCTGCACCGGTCCCGGCGGACTGGTCGACTACTGCTCGCCCGCCTCGATCGACGCGCCGGTCCGCGACCTGCTCTACCGCAATCGCGGCGACGGCACCTTCGAGGAGATCGGTGTCGCGGCTGGAATCGCCGAGGCGAAGGGCACCGGGCTCGGCGTCGCCGCGATCGACTGGAACGGGGACGGCCGCGTCGACTTCTTCGTCGCCAACGACGGCATGCCCGACTGCGCCTGGACCTCGGTGGGTGAGGGCGATGAGATCCGCTTTCGCGATGACGCCCTTCGACTTGGCTGCGCCCTCGACCTCTCCGGCATCGCCAAGGCGGGCATGGGAGTGGCGGTGGCCGACCTCGACGACAACGGACTTGAGGATCTGCTCATCACCAACATGGAGCGGCAGTCGGATTCGCTCTACCTGAACATGGATGGCCACTTTCAGGATGCCACCGCCCGGCTCGGCCTCTCCGGCCCCACGCGGCAGCGGACCCGATGGGGAGTTCTGCTGGTCGATCTCGATTTCGACGGCGATCTCGACCTCTTCGAGGCCTGCGGACGGGTGAGCCTCCAGCGCGATGCGGCGGAGGGCGTCCATCCGCTCGCTGAGGCGGACGCGCTCTTCGAGCGACAGGCCAACGGCCGATTCAAGCGGCTCGACGACGGGATCGACCTCGGATCGCAGCCGATCGAGTCCGGCCGCGGCGCTGCGGCGGGGGATCTCGACGGCGACGGCGATCTCGACATCGTGGTCGCCAACATGGATGGACCGCCGACGATGCTGCGCAACGAGGCGCCCCGACGCGGGCACTGGATCGGCTTCGACGTGGTCGATTCCGCGGGCAGGCGCGCCATCGGAGCCACGGTCTCGATTGTGAATGGCGACCGCCGCCGCACCGCGACGATTCGCACCGGGGGCAGCTACGCGGCCGCGAGCGATCCTCGCGTGGTCTTTGGGCTCGGGGCGGCCGAGGGGGTCGACGGGGTCGAGGTCCGCTGGCCCAACGGAGACTCGAAGACGCTCGGCCCGACCGCGGGCGATCGCATGCATCGCGTGGCCCCGGGAGCAGCGCAGTGAGCCGTTCCCGATCTGGTTCGAGTTGGATCGCGCTCGTCGCCATGCTGGTGATGGGCGTTGCCGGGTGCGGCGAGTCGTCGAATGTGAGTGACCGCTCCGATCAAGAGGTGCGGGCAGACCGCCCTCCCGCGCCATCGGCAGATCACTCGAGTGGTGCTTCGGCCTCGGCCGCGGCGAAGCGGGAGTCTGCCGAGACCGCAGTGGTGAACGCCCCGTCCGCGGGCGGAGTCGATCGTCCACCGATGCCGCCGGCCCCGCCCCGCTTCTCGGCCGCGGTACCGCGCGAGGCGGTTCCGGAGGGCGTTCCCGCGCCGGTCGACGAGTCGGCGCTGGACCCGAGCGTGCGTACCTGGCTTGCCGGACTCGAGGCAGCGACTCGAGAAGGGCCGCAGGAGGGTGAGTCCTGGTTGGCGCTCGGTGATGGCATGTTGGCTCATGGCGAGTCGGCGGCGGCGGCAGTGGCCTATCAGGGAGCCTTCGCCTGGTTGCCTGCCGATCACCCCCAACTCGAACGGGCCGGATATCTCCGTGCGATCGCGCTTGAAGACTCCGGCGCAAGCGAGGAGGCCATCGACATCCTCTCCTCGCTTGCCGAGGGAAGCGTCACGTCGCAGGTGCATTGGCGCTTGGCGTTGCTTCGCTCGGCGAACGGCGACTTCGATCCGGCCATCGCAGCGGCGCAGCGGGCGGTCGAGCTCGCCGCCGATGATCCGCAGCCGCAAGCCGCGCTCGCCCAGATCGCAAGCGAGTACGGCGCCTGGGAGATCGCAGAGCAGGCAGCGCGGGCGGGGCTTCGCGCGAATCCCCGCAGTGGCCACCTGTACGGAATACTCGCCGCGGCCCTGCGGGCCCGAGGCGATGCCGCGGATGCCGAGACCTACGCCGGAGCGGGCCGCAGCAGCCGGGCCGACTGGCTTGATCCATGGCTCGCGAACCTGCGGGAATTGCGGCGCGGCAGCGGTGCCGCGTCAGAACGCTTCTACGAGGCGTTGAGAAGGCAGGACCTTGCGGCGGCGAACCATGCCCTCGAGGTCTACGCCGAGGCGGTGGGCGATCCTGCCTCGCCGCGACTCGCGCTGATGCGAGCCCAACTCGGCTTTGCCCGCGGCGACCTCGTGACGCTCGAGCCCCTCCTGGTCAACGCCGAGTCCGAGGAGTCGCTTCGCTGCGATGCTGCGGCGGTGCGCGCCATGGTGGCCGCCCGCTTGGTCGCGACCGAAGCAGACGTCGAACCGATCGTCGCGAGCCTCGCGAACCTCGACTGCGAGGGCGATCAGAATGCGACGCGGTGGGAGTTGATCTCGAAGTTCCGACTCGCCCAGCGGCGTTGGGCCGAGGCAGCCGAGGCGGTGATCACCGCGGATCGGGCCCGGGACGCAGGGGTGGGCGCCGCGATGCGCAGCGCTGCCGTGGCCATGCGACAAGCGCGGGCCTTCGCGCCGGCGCTGCAGGTGGTGCTGCGACTCCGTGAGGTCGAGCCGCTCGCGCCGGATGTCCATCTCCTGCACGCGACCATCGCCCTCGGTTCCGGCGATGTTGCCGCCGCACGAGCCGCCGCGGCGCAACTGGCAGAACTCGCTCCCAACGCGCCGGCGACCCAACAGGTGCTGCGGGCGATCGAGCAGGCGACGCGTTCGCCGTCAGGCGGCAGTCCGGCACGATGAGCGTGGCGTTCTCGCCGCTTCCCGCGATCGCGATCCCAGGGAGCCGACCCGAGACCGCCGGGCGATCGGCTCGCGCGGGTCGCAACGGCCGCCGGTGCGAAACTCGATCCCCAGACTCGGTCGCCTCGCCCATTCACCCGGTCCAGAGGCTCGGTATCAGCGCAAGATCGCTGGCGGCAGGTCCAATGGCACGGATCGAGCGGGCAGCAACGGGTCCGGCCCTCGGCCAGTGTCTCCGAGGCGGCTCGGCTTGAACCGATCCGAAACTGGCCGCTCGGACCATCCCCGCTAAGACGGCACCCGGGGATCGCCGATGCCTCCGCGATCGGTCCAGACTTGCGATCGTCTTGTCGGTTTGATAGGTGAATCGCAACTTTCTGACGGGTGTCGAAGGGAATCTCGATGCACCAAGCAATGCCCGCCTCGGCTCCGGCTGGGTTCCTCGACCGGTCTCACAACTTCGGGCGACAGACCCCATCGGGCTCCGGCAGTCCCGAGGATCGGCCCATTCTGGCCTCGTGCACGACTGCGGATGGTCGCAGGTTGGTTCAGACAGTCGCGGTGCTGCTGTGCCTTGGCCTGGCAGCCGGCGCACGGGGACAGGAGGCCGAGCCGAATCCGGCCCCCACGACCTCGCCGCAGAAGGAACTCCCGCAGCACGCCACCACGACGACGGGAAAGCCCGAGGTCGCCGCGAGTCCAGCCGCGGCGCCGCCCCACCACGAGGCTGGGAGTCCGCCGCTCACCGACCACGATCCGGAGAAGGAGTGGACCTTCCGATTCACGCCCTACATCTGGGTGCCTGCCACCAGCGGCACCGTCGGCATCGCCCTCATCAACGTGCCGGTCAATGTCTCGATCGGCGAGTCCGTCAAGTCCGCCAGCGACATCAATTTCGGCATCTCGGTGGAGTTCGAGGCCAGACGGGGCAAGTTCGCCCTCTTCTCCAACGTCATGTACGCCAGTGTGGGGGCCTCCGAACTCAACATCCCGGGTCCCGAGAAGGTCGACTTCTCGCAGGACTTCGGGATCTTCGAAGTCGGAGCTGCATTTGCGATCATGGACAAGCCCCGCACCGATGATCACATCGGGATTCGCTTCGCGTCGATCACCGGCTTGCGGCTGTGGACGGTCGGGGCGGACCTCTCCTCGGGGCTGATCGGCTCGAACTCCGCGAGCGAGACCTGGCTCGATGGATTCGGCGGCTTCACGGTCGACCTGGAGTTCAACGATTGGTTCGGGTTCTTCGCGCGGGCGGACATCGGAGCCGGAGGCTCGACGCTGACCTGGAACGTGCAGACCGGAGTTGATCTGCGCTTTTCCGATTGGGGTGTGCTCAATCTCGGATATCGATGGCTCTCCGAGGACTACACCACCGGCTGCCTCCTCAACCGCTTCGACTTCGACCTGCTCATGCAGGGGCCGTACGTCGGATTGAGCATCCACTTCTAATCCTTGGCCGACGGGTAGCCGATTCCGCGTGGTTCGGTTGACGGCTGAGTGTCGAGGCGGCGGGTCGAAGGCGCCTGTTCCGCGTGCGGACGGCCGAAGCGAGCGCGGGGGGCGATCGAGCTCGGAGATCCCATCGGTGAGTGGTCAAGTCGAGTACAGCCTACGAAGCGCCCGATCGCGCATGTCGGTGCATTTGGTTCTGCGTGCAGTCTTCGGGCCGCTCCTCGCGTTCAATGCGCCATCGGCGATTCGCGGAGTCCGCATCGGCACGCCCCGACACCCCAGGACTGCTGCGGACGACGACGAGCCACGCCGGCGACGGCAGGCTCGCGCCAGTTGTTCCGAATGGCCTGCGCTCGGAGTTGCCCTCGATGCCTCCCCGAGGGGACTTCCGCTCGAACATGGTGACGGCGATGCTGCCCGCGCGTTGCGGCCACGTCGGGCGCGGCCGCTCGACCGTGTCCGGCCGACGGGGTCAGGTGCGCATGGGGAGGGTCGCCATCGTGCGTGGTCGGCGTCTCTGCTGCTGTGCCTTGGCCTGGCAGCCGGCGCACGGGGACAGGAGGCGGCCGAGTCGAGTCCTGCGACCACGACCGCAGCCCAGAACGCAGATTCGCAAGAGCCAACCACGGCGACGGGCGACGCAGCAGCATCTATGAGCTCCGCCGCAGCACCGCCGCACGACTCGGACGCTCCGCCTCCGCTCAAGGACGATCACGAGAAGAAGTGGGAGTTCCGGTTCACCCCCTACATCTGGGTGCCCGGCACGAGCGGCAATCTGGGGATCGGTCCCGTCAACATTCCGGTCGACGTTTCGGTGGGCGAGGCCTTCGGTGATTCCAGCGATGTGAACTTCGCAGTCACCGTCGCGTACGAGGCGAGGCGCGATCGATTCGCGGTCTTCGGTAACGCGATGTACGTCCGAACCAGTTCTTCCGACCTGCCCGTCCCGGGACCGGAGAAGGTCTCGTACTCGCAGAACCTCGGAATCTTCGAGAAGGGGATCGCCTACGCATTCGTCGACACGATGAGCGCCGATGGAGCCGAGGGGCTTCGCGTTTCCGCAATCGGAGGTGTTCGACTGTGGACCGTCGGCGCCAAGACCTCCTCGCGACTGTTCGGCAACCACTCCGGAAGCAAGACCTGGCTGGACGGATTCGGCGGCGCCACCGTCGAGTGGGATCTCAACGACTGGCTCGGTCTCTATGGACGCGCCGACATCGGAGCGGGAGGGTCGAGGCTGACCTGGAACGCCCAGATCGGAGTCGACCTGCAGTTCGCCGACTGGGGGGCCCTGAATCTGGGTTACCGCTGGCTCTCCGATGACTACACCAGCGGCAGTGGCGTGGACTACTTCAAGTACGACCTGCTGATGGCGGGGCCCTACGTCGGCCTGAGTTTCTTCTTCTAGGCCGAGGGGCCGCGAGGTTCGTGATCTCAGCCCGCTTCGTCGCGGCGTCGCCGGTACTCGGCCTCGCGATCGGCGTCGCCGAGTTCGCGGCAGATCTCGATCAGTTCGTCGAGCACGAACCGATCCATCGCTCCCGCCTCGCGATACGCCATCTCCAGGTCGAGCTGGATCTCGAGCGCCTCTTCGAGGCGACCGAGCGAGCGCAGCGTCCACGCGATCATCCATCGCGCGACGCGGATTCGTTCCTCGTCGCGAGCGGCCACGCGAAGCTCAAGCGCGCGGGTGAACTCTGCGAGTGCCTCCTCGAACCGGCTGGATTCGTGGAGTGCGCAGCCGATGTTGTTTCGCAGCGAAGCCTCCCAGCGGCGTGCCGACGGCTGGGTCGAGGCGAGGGCGAGCTCGAGGGCCTGTCGATTCCAACGCAGTTGCGCCGGCGGATCGGTCTCGACGAACGCCAGCATGTGGATGGCGTCGATCGCGAGAGCGTCGTCGCATCCCTCGAGGGCAAGGTCTCGGGCCTTGAGATACGACGATCGAGCTGCCGCCCGCGCCGTCGCGTCGATCGAATCCGCTGGGTGCGCCGGCGAGACCAGCGATCGGCCCCGCTCAAGGGCCAGATGAGCGCGGGCGACGGGGCCGGCCTTCTCCGCGAGCGGCTCGAGCTGATCGAGAAGCCGGCTGGTCTCGGCGAAATCACCGCGCAGTCCGTGGGTTCGCGCGAGCTGGGTCGCGAGGACAAGGCGATCGTCGCCCTCCGCGGTGGCGATCGCTGCTGCGAAGGCTCGCGCACTCGCTTGCGGGTCAGCGAAGTTCCACAGACTCGCCAGGTCGATCGCCACGGGATCGCAGCGTAGCGGGGTTGGGGCGTGGGCCATCGGACTTCGCCCGATCCACGAGCCGCTGCCGGCGGGGGACTGCGATTCGGCGGCCAATCGCCGCACATCGCTGCTCGAACGTTCGCCTCGGGCGGCTCGCGCCGGTCAACTTGGTCGCGTGGCGTGCAGGACCACCGCCGGCACCGCGCCGATCTCGGGGATCACGTTGAACATCCTCATCGTGCAAGCCTCGGGATCGCGCAGGTCGAGCTCGATCTGCCAGCCCCACGTGGTCTCGCCGGCGTCGTAGGTGGTGAAGAGGCGCACGACTCCGGAGTCTCGATAGCCGTGGAGGGTGAACGGATCGGTGGCATGGAAGCTGTCGCTCCAGGTCGCCGCGAGGGCGGCGGGAGGACCTTTGAGTGCGAGTTCGCCGGTGTGCGAACGCTCTCGATGAGACCAGGTGTAGCGCAGCGACCCGCCCGAAAGCTCCACGGTGCCGGCGGACCGGAACGGCTTCGCGGGATCGGTGATCCAAAGGCGATTGTCCCCGTTCCATGAACCATGGTGGGAGGTGGGAAGCAGGGAGTCGGTCGCGGCTGCATCGCTCATCGGGTGGCCCTCCGGCGGCGGGGAGTCGCCGCGCATCGAAGGCGGCAGTCTACGGAGCATCTGCATGCCATCGAGCCGTGCTTCGACCGCGGCCACGGTGAGGCGCCGGGCGAGTGTGGCGAGCGTTGGGCCGCTCGCCGCAGCCGGGTTGCTTGAGGATTCCCGAACCGAAACGATCCAGACCACTTCGCGGCGCTCGATCAGTGCACCCGCTCGAAGCGGGTGCCATCGAAGCGAAACACCCCCTCGCCGCCGAGCCAGAGGTCGCCGTGGCGATCACGATAGATGGCCATGACGTCGGCCGTGGTCAGCCCATCGACGGCTGTGAACTGCCGCAGCGTCGCCCCGTCGTAGCGCCACGCACCTCCGCCAATGGTGCCGAACCAGAGGTTGCCCTCGCGATCCTCGCCGATCGAGAAGACCCGCTGCAGCGAGCGGCCGGCGTCGCCTGATTCGTGCGGCATCAACGCTGCTCCCATCCGCAGCAAGGCTTCGCCCGAGCCTCGAACCGGCGTGAGTCCGCGGGTCGCCGCGCCGTCGATCATGATCACCCCGACGCCGTTGTTGCCGATCCACAGGCGGCCGGCGCTGTCCTCGTAGACGCAACGGACATGAGGCGCCTCGGTGCCTCCGCGCAGACCCATGCGAGCGCCATCGATGACGAGAAAATCTGCGCCGTCGAAGCCGAACACCGCGTCGTAGGTGGCGATCCAGACTCTCGTTCCACCTCCCTTGGCGAAGCCGGTCACCGAGAACCCGTCGTTGCTCCGCTGCTCGAAGACGAGGGGGAAATGCAGGAAGGAGAGCACTCCGTCATGGCCGCGATAGACCCCCGCGCGCTGCTCGGCGGCGCCGACCCCGTGCGGCTCGGTGCCCTTGAACCAGAGATCCTCCGATTCGAGCCCCCACGCAGCCAAGGGCCCGTACTGGCGCGGATGGTGCGATGAGATGGTGCCGCCGTCGAAACAACCGACGCCGGTCGCGGTGTCGAACCAGATCCGGCCTTCCGCGTCTTCCTGGATCGACCGGACCTGATCGTCTGCGAGTCCGTCGGCCATGGTGAAGCACCGGATCCCGTCGCCATCCACGCGGCACACGCCTTCGAGGTGACTGCCGAACCAGTACGCGCCGGTGCGGTCCTGATAGATCGCGCGAACGCCGCCGTTGTAGACCCCACCCGGTCCCTGCTCGTAGGTGAACGGGAGCCGCACCATCGCAGCGTCCGGGCCATGTCCCTGTCCACCGCCCGCACAGGCGGCAAGACAGGCCGAGATCACAAGGGTTGGCGCGAGGGCAGCGCATGAAGCCTTGGACATGAGGGCGGAGGATACGAGCAGGCTCGACCACTTCAGCGACGGCACGACGGCGCGAGCGGCCACGCTCCGGCACCCTCGCTCGATCCGCCGCGGATCTCCTTAGAATCCGTCGCGACCATTCGCGCTTCCCTCAACGCGTCACTCTCGACCGCGCCGACGGCTGGCCGCCGACTTCCGATTGCCCGCTGAACCACGCCATGAGCACCACCGACCCCACCCACGAGATCGATCTGGCGGCCGAACGGCTCGGCGGGCGGGCCCTGCTCGCG
>JAPOKA010000062.1 GCA_029977865.1 bacterium | reverse complement strand
GAGAACGATGAGACTCCAGCCTCGAGCAGGTCCGACCCGTCGGTCGCGGCGGTGATTCCCTCGCCACCGTGTTCGCTGCGGCTCGAGACCCACGCTTGCCAGGCCGCGACCGAACTCGGGTCCGGCACCTCGTACCAGCCCTCTGCGGAGAACTGCACCGCCCGCAGGAGTTCATGGTTGCCGGGAACCGGCAGCAGCCGGGTGGGGCCATTCGCCAGCGGCGACTCGTCCCAGAGCCGCTGCCAGGCCTGCAATTGTCCGGCGAGCACTTCGCCGCTGGTCTCGTTGCGCACGATGTCGCCGACGAAGAGAAACAACTCCGGCGTGCGCGGCAGTGCTGCGACGTCCTTGAAGGTCTGCACCAGTTGCGGTTCGTTGGCGGTGCTGGTGCCGACGAGCAGCCGCCCCTCCCGCGATGCCGGCCAACCAACCTGATTGCATCCGACCACCACGAAGGAGTAGACCACCGCGTCGGCGTCCGACTCTTCGACACGCGCAGGCTCGCGCGGACCCTCGACGCAGCCTCCGGCGAGCGCCAGCCCGAGCAATGCCGCGGCGAGCACGCGGCGGGAGCGACCACGCGATTCGTTCGAGACGATCGTGCTTCGACGGCCGAACCGCGGTGTGTCCAGTTCTTCAGCGATCACGGCAATCGCCGCTCGGCCTCGCGGCCAACCGTCTCCATGCGATGCTTGATGATCTGGTTGCGCCGGTAGACCTCGCCCTCGCCACCTGCGGTCGGCAACATCTCCGCCTCCCACGCCGCGAGTCCAGCCGCAAGCTCGGCCACCATCGCCGGATTCGACTCCGCCAGGTTGGTGGTCTCGCCGGGATCGTTCACGAGGTCGATCAGGATGTCGGGGTTGCCCTCGACCCGAATCAGCTTCCAGTCGCCTTGGCGGACCGCCGACGCCACACCGCGGCGCCAGAAGAGCCATTCGTGCGGCCGCGCGTCGCCCTTGCTTCCGTCGAGATAGGGCAGCAGGTCGACTCCATCCAAGGGCTCGTCGCCGATCTCCGCCGCAGATCCCGCCGCTGCCACCGCGGTGGCGGCGACATCGAGCGAACTGATGGGAAGGTCGTAGCGGCCGCCCGGCGCGAGCACGCCGTCCCACGCCACGATGAAGGGCACGCGGATGCCACCCTCCCACTTCGAGCCCTTCATGCCCCGCCACGGACCGTTGTCGGAGCCGTTGTTGATGGCGCCTCCGTTGTCGTTGAGGAAGAAGACCAATGTGCCCGGCCGCAGTGCCTGCTCGATTCGCGCGACCGCATCATCGACCGCGGCGAGCATCTTGCGCTCGACGGCGCGACGCTGCTCGAAGGTGGGCCGCTCGCCTTCGGGAAGATCGTCGGCGGGGTCGGGCGCGTGCATCGGGGTGTGCGGTGCGGTGAAGCTGACGAAGAGAAACAGCGGACTCGATCGCGGCGCCTCGAGCAGGGTCACCGCCTCGTCGGCGAGGAACGTCGTGAGGTAGAGATCCTCGGGCTCCTCGATCCGTTCGCCATTGCGCTGCAGCCTCGTCTGCGGTCCGGCGCGGGGAGCCTGGCGATAGGTTCGCGAACCCGCGAGCAGGCCGACAAAGGTGTCGATGCCGTTGGCGTTGGGATGATGCGCGGGTGTCGATCCAAGATGCCACTTGCCGAGCACCGCGGTCTCGTAGCCGGCAGCCTTCAGGCGCTCGGGCAGCATGAGGGCCTCGGGCGGGAACCCCCAGCCTTCCTTCTCCGCCGCAAGTTGGTTGAGGTTGAACTCGTGTCCGACCCGTTGCTGGTAGCGGCCGCTGAGCAGGCCCGCCCGGGAAGGGCTGCAGACGCTCGCGGTGACGTAGCCCTGCGTGCAGATCACCCCTCGCGCCGCGAGCGCATCGATCGCGGGCGTCACCGACTCGGGATCCCCGGTGAATCCGAAGTCGGCGTAGCCGGCGTCGTCGGTCATGAGGACCACGATGTCTGGCGGCGCGATCGGCCGCGGGGCAGGCGAGGCCGCCGTGGTGGCGCTGGCGTTCGAGTGAGACGGCGCCGAGCAGGCGGCAAGCAGCGCGGCTGCGGCGACCGCGGCGACGTTCGACCACTTCCGACTTCCCTCGGGCCAGCTTGCGATCGAGGCGATTCCTCGGCGAATGCGAACCAGATGCGGATTCGGCATGCAGCGAGTGTATCGATCGAGGCTTCGCTGCCCGGACCCGCGGGCGTTCAGTCGGATTCAGTCCTGCTCGACCCGCCACCATCCGTCACCGAGGGACTCGGTCCAGTTGGTGTTGAACCAGAGGAAGGTCCCGTGTGGTGACGGGTGCACGAGGAAGACGCCGCCCCCCCGATTGCCGCTCAGCTGAAACCCGAGATTGCCTCCCGGGGTCTGCTCGATTGCGACGATCGTGAGCATGCCGATGCGCATCCGGCCCGCTGGCACGTCGATGTTTCCCGCCTCGATCTCCCGAACCGCCGCATCGAGTCGACCGCGATGCAGTTCGAAGACGAGTCGAAAGGGCCATCCGGTCAGCAGCACGCTCGCGATCAGCAGTGGTGCGGCGAATGCTGCCATCCTCCAGCGCGCGGAGAGCGGGATCCTCGGAATCAGGGCGAATCCCACCGAGACCGTCGCGACGGGGGCACACATGAATGCCAACATGAACTCCATCAGGAACCACGCCCCTCCCCACGCGTTCACGAGGGCGAGTCCCACCGCGGCCACCGCCATGCACCCGATCGCAGCCTTGCCGATCCGGGCCAGCACTCGTCGAACCGGATACGGCGAGGAAGCGGTCGATCGCTCGTCGAGCGGGTCGAACGTTCGGCCGCACTCCGGGCAGCGCGCTTCGGTCACGCCCGCAAGCGGATGGCTGCAGCCGAGGCAGAATCGAAACGCCTTGTCGTCGAGCTTGTCTTCCATCGCTCTCGTGTCGGACCGGAGGCACCGCGGTCCGCAGCATTGCAGCCCGTTCCATCGACGGTCGAATCACATCGGGACGTGGCCGATCCCCTTTCCTTCCGAGACCAGTTCGAGCAGTTCTGCGTGCAGGGCTTTGCTTCCTGCGATCGCATTGCCGCCGTCGGCCCGGACGCCGCCGCGCCAATCGCTGCAGCGGCCGCCTGCCTCCTGAATGATGATCGGAAACGGCGCGAGATCCCACGGATTCATCTTGGAATCGACCCAACCATCGACGCGGCCGGTTGCCACCAGCATGCCGCCGTAGCAGTCGGACCACCCGCGCACGCAGCGGGCTCGCGCGACCACTCGTTCAAGCACGGAGAGTTCACCGACCTCCTTGAAGTACTCGAGACCCGACACGCAGATCAGCGCGGTGGCGAGATTGGAGCCTTCCGCCACCCGGGCTCGCTCGCGAATGCGGCCCCCCCGCGACTGCCGCCGCTCCCACCACGCCCCGCCTCCCGCAGCGGCCCACACCCGCTCGCCAAGCGCCGGCATGCCGCACAGTCCGCCGACCCCGACACCCTCGAACTCGAGTCCGACCAGACTTCCGAAGAGGGGAACCCCCGCCGCGAAGGAGATGGTTCCGTCGATCGGATCGAGCACCCAACGCCAGCCGCTCGATCCCGGTTCCTCGCCGCGCTCCTCTCCGAGGATCGCGTCGTGCGGAAACCTCGCCCGGATCGTCTCTCGCCATCGTTGCTCGATCTCGCGGTCGGCCGCCGTGACCGGCGAGTCGTCGTGCTTGCGCTCGACGGCGAGGCGGGGCGACTGGAAGAGCTCCATCGCCACCTCCGCCGCAAGGTCCGCCAGGACCTCGACCACCGCCATTCGCGGATCGAGTTCGGCGGGGCGAGGCGACGCGGGGGTGGTGGGCTGCACCCCGCGACTTTAACCACCGCCGCAGTCGGCACCACGCCCGGTCGGAAGCGCGGCCGGCATGGTGACCCCGCGGGGGATGCTGCTGCAGGAATGCCCCTTCGGCGGAGTCCACCTCGTTCCCGGTCTCCCCCGCAGTCGGGAATCCGCCTCAAGAACATGACCTTCGCACGCCCTGCGACTGGATCCGCCCCGACTTCGTACTAGGTTTCGTCCATGCGAACACAACTCATGCTCGGATCGACGCTTGCTCTCGCCGCCACCTCGGTCTCGATGGGCCAGCTCGCTCCGCCGGCTTCGATCTCGGCCTCCGACGGCACCCTGACCACGGGAGTCGCCATCGCGTGGTCGGCCGTCGAGGGTGCGAGTACCTACCGGGTCTTCCGCCGCTTGGGCAACGCCGCGCCGGTACAGCTCGCGTCGACCGACCTGCTCGAATTCCTCGATGCCTCGGCGACGGTCGGAGTCGAGTTCGACTACTTCGTTCGAGCCGAGAACGATGCCGAGCAATCCGATCCGAGTGCTGGCGACAGCGGCTGGCGGAACGTGCCGCCGCCCGCGAACTTCACCGCCTCGGATGGGACCAATCCGAATTCGGTCATCCTCAACTGGTCGCAGGTGCAGGGCAATCAGGGGTATCGCGTCTTCCGCGGCCCCGATGCCGGGTCGCTGGAAGAGATCGCGATCAGCAACAGCCCCAACCATCACGACTCCACCGCGGTGCCGGGCACCGTCTACACCTACATGGTGAAGGTGCGGCTCGCGCCGGGCGACTCCGCACCGAGTCCGACCGACACCGGCTTCCGTGCCGGCGATCCGCCCAATTCCGTGCCGAGCGGACTGCAGGCGAGCGACGGCACCAGCGTCGACGGCGTCGAGCTGGCCTGGAACGGAGTCGCCGACGCCGAGGGATATCGCGTGCTCCGCGGCCTTCCCGGCGAAAGCGCCGGCGAGATCGCCTTCGTCTCGGAGACCTCGTACTTCGATGATTCGGCGGTCGCCGGGATCGTCTATGCCTACAGCGTTCGCGCGGTGGTCGGCGGGGTCGATTCCGAGCCGAGTTCACCCAACACCGGCTGGCGAAACCTGCCCGCCCCGAGCGACTTCTCCGCCTCGGACGGCAGCGAGACCGCGGGCGTCCTGCTCTCCTGGGCGCCGGTCGAGGGGGCCCTCGAGTACCGCGTCTTCCGACGCCGTGGCCAGAACAATCCCAACACCCCGGCGGTTCAGATCGCGGTGGTCACCGAGTCGACCTACCTCGACACCGCGACCATGGTCGGCCGCACCCACTTCTACTTCGTGCGGGCCGCGAGCGAGGCCGGGCTGACCGCGGCCAGCGATCAGGATTCGGGATTCCGGGCCATGCCCGCACCGGCCAACCTCGACGCGAGCGATGGCCGCTTCACCAACCGGATCTTCGTGCGCTGGACGCCAATCCCGGGCGCTCAGGGCTACCGAGTGCTGCGGTCGATCGAGGCCGGCGAGGAGATCGAAGTCGGCACCCCCGGCGGTCCGGTCTTCCAGGACACCAACGCCATCCCCGGCGTGCTCTACAGCTATCGGGTCTGCGGACGCCGTCAGGGCGTCGATGGAGCGTTCAGCGAACCCGAGACCGGCTGGCGGAATCTGCCGCCGCCGCAGGATCTCGAGGCCAGCGACGGCACCGCCACCGACGGGGTGTACCTCACCTGGAACGAGGTGGCCGGCAGCATCGGGTATCGAGTCTTCCGCTCGAGCGAAGGTGGTGCGTACGAGGAACTCGCCTCGCCCGAGGCGAATGCCTACGCCGATCTCTCCGCCGTCGCGGGCATTCCGTACCTGTACGTGGTCGCGACCCGCACCGGCGTCGGCGACTCGCGGGCCAGCGAGCCGGACGCGGGCTTCCGCAACGTTCGCGCACCCAACGGTGTCTCCGCCTCCGACGGCACCTATCCCGACCGCGTCGAGGTGTTGTGGAACGCAGCCACCGACGCCACGGTCGAGGCCTACCTCGTTCTGCGGCAACTCGAAGGCGAGGAGGCCCCGGCGGTGATCGGCGAGGTGCCCGCCGACGAGCAGACCCGCTTCGACGACTCCACCATTCCCGTCGACGTGATCGGAAGCTATTCGGTGCAGGCTCGCACTCCCGCCGGGCTCTCCGAGGCGAGCGTGCCGGACACCGGCTTCCGACAGACCGGTTCCTTCCACGGCAGCGGTGAAATGACCTCGGGCAGCGGCGGAGCCGCGCATTGGTCGTCCGCCCCGATCCGCGAACGCCGCGACGCGGCTCCGACCACCAATCCCACGTCGGCGATCGAGCGCCCGCAGACGGCTCCGATCGCGAATGCCGAGAAGCCGGGCGAAGCCGGTTCCGTCGCGGATGCCGCGGTTCGCGGCGACTCCGCTGCCGCAGCCACGATCGAACTCGAGGCGTCGCCCCACGAGGACGCCGCCTGTCCGCGACTCGTCGCGCGGGCCGAGGCGATCGAGCGGCGAGGAGGCCCGGCGTCCGATGTTCAGGCTGATCTCAGCGCCATGCAGCAGCTCGAGTTTCTTGCGGCCATCTCGCTCGATCCGAACGGCGGCTGCGCGTTCGCCGAGGGCGATCTCGATCTCGACGGCATGGTGGACGAATTCGACCTCGCTCTCTTGATCGAAGCCTGGTGGACCGGCGACCTTCGCTTCGGCGACTTCGATGGCAACGGCCGCGTCGACGACTCCGACTTCGCAGACTGGTGCGGCGCCCCCGCTGCCGATTCGGCTCGCTGATCCGATCTCACCCGTCCCCACACGAATCGCCCGTGCCGCGACACCCTCGCGACGCGGGCGATCTCGCATGGTCTGGCGGATCAGGCCGCGGCCGCCGACCCGGTCTCCGGCACGGACCGGAACGGACTGAACTTCGGCGAGGAGATGCCGCGGGCCACCACCAGCATCCGCGCTGCGAAGATCACCACCATCACCAGGACCACCGTCCACAAGACCGGGCCTGCATCGACATCCTTGGGACTCAGTAGATTCGCCCACAACACGAAGACCGCGGCCCCCAGAATGCTCAGCTCCGCGTAGAGCGATCGGGTCAGGGTGGGCTGGCCACGGCCCTCGCGAATCACATCCCGAAGCACCCCGCCGCCCGCCGCGGTCAGGAAGGCGAGGAACGGCCCCCAGACGATGAGCGGCTCCATCCGGAAGCGCATCGCGATGTAGACCCCGGTGATGGTGAACGCCGCGAGGCCGATCGCATCGGTCACGTCGATGAGGGTGATGCCCCGCGCAGGCCCGGTCGCCCGCTGCGTGACGCCGCGCCTCCGCATCGCGAGGTCGTACACGATTCCGATCAGGTACGAGGCGGCGACCGTCGCGAGCAGCAGCCAGATGGTCTGTTCGCTGACGAAGATCCCCAGCGGATGGCGTGCCACGAGGAGATCGCGCAACGCACCGCCTCCCACTGCCGGCAATCCCGCGAGAATGATGGCGCCGAAGATGCTGAATCGTTCCGCCCGCGCGATCAGGACCCCCGAGAGCGCGAAGGCGACGGTCCCGATCGCATCGAGCAGGTCGAACCAGCGTCCGGAGAGCGCAATTTCGACGAGCGATGGGATCGCGTACTCGCGCTCGATCTCACCGATCCGACCGCTCGCGACCATCGACTCGATCGCCGCGTCGTAGGCGGCGATCAGGAGTGGCGTCCGCGGCGAGAGACGAAAGAGGGTGTGCACCGGCGCGTCGTAGATCACCAGCGGAGTCGGTGAGATCGAGTTCGGCGAATCCTGCCGGCGAATGGCGTCATGTCCGGACATCCAGTCGGCCACGAAGCCATCGATCCGACCGGCGGAGGTGGCATCCGCAAGCGCCAGCTCGGATCCGGCCTCGCGAATCAGCGATTGATGCGAGCCAGCCATCTCCGGAAAGGTCCGGCCGAAGTAGTAGTCGCGCGGGATGCCCAGGCGAATCAAACCTTCGTCGAGGCGTCGCTTCAACTCCACGACGCTGTCGATGGCCGCCGCATCGCCCGACCGTTCGTGGACGAAGAGCGACAACTTCTCGTCGCGGTAACTCGTCCCCGGCATGCTGAACGCCAGACGCTCGTCGGAGAGAAAGGCTCCGAGAACCGCGTCGACCTCACCCTGCTCCAAGTGCTGCAGGCTCTGCTGCCAGGAGTCGCTGCGCACGAAGTTCGGCCGGTAGCCGGCCAGGATCAGGGCCTCGCGAACGATGCTGATGTCGATTCCCACCACGCGTTCGTGCGACCGGCTGTGCAGGGAGGGAATGGCCATCGCGTAGGGCGGCCGCTCGTCCCAGGCAATCCGCACCACGTTGTCGACGCTCGACCCGGCCAAGGGTTCGGAACTGCGATCGTCACGTCCTGCCTTGTCTGAAGGGTCTTGCAGCGCGGTGTCACCGGCCTCTTCACCGCCGCCACCGGTCGAAGCGGACTGGTCCGCTGCGATGGCGGGGCGGCCTGCCCGCCACCACGGCGCCGCTGCGGCGAGCGCGGTGAGTGCGAGCAGGAGCAGGATGGGACGCGAGAGCGACTGCACCGAGAATGGACATCGGCCAGTCTGCTCGCGAGGCATCGAGATCGCCCCCTCCCGGGCCAACCCCGTTCTGACCTCGACACCTGCACGGCACCGAGGGGACCTCGGGAGGGCAGTTTCGATGAGCGAAGGCCGTTTCGATGTCGTGCACGCAGTCCGCGGAGGCGTGGGAGATCCGAAGTCCGGATCGAAGACGCAGCGGGCCACGGCGGGTTTGGGTCAGGATCCGACCTTCGACGATTCGAGTCCAGGTCTCCGGAATCAGCACCCGACGGCCTGGTTCGAACGACAAGCCCCATGGCCGCGGGATCGGCCATGGGGCTGACGTGCGCATCCCGGCATTCGGCATCGAGAGACGCCGCCGGATTCGGACCGACCGAAGGTGCTCGGTCGTGCTTGCTCCAATCCCTCGATCGATCCATCAGGAGTGGGGATCGTCGGACGAACGGCAGGCTCAATTGCCGCCGGGACTGGATCGGCGAACTCCGAACTCAACCGGGCTTCGAATTCATCGCGCGACGACGAACAACCACTGCTCCAAGCAGGGCGACGCACCCGAGCAGCAGCGGCGCCGGCACGGGATTGCTCACCACCTCGAAATTGAAGTTCAACGTGCCGCTCCCGGAGAAGGTGCCGGTCGTGTCTTCAGC
Organism: bacterium; assembly: GCA_029977865.1. GTDB lineage: Bacteria > Planctomycetota > Phycisphaerae > Phycisphaerales > SM1A02 > VGXO01. The sequence continues at coordinate 7,149 of JAPOKA010000062.1, read as the reverse complement.
CCAGGAGTTTCCAGCCCAGGCGAGGAACTTGACATTGCTTGCGGAGCCTTGGGTCAGATTGATGGCACCCGTCGAGTGGCTCAACAGCCCGACGATGGCCACGGCACGAAAGCCGCCGATCGATGCGGGTGTTCCGAAACCAATCAGGCCGCCGCTGCCGTTTCCGTAGGTGTTCACGCCTCCCGTGTCGTACCCGGCGGTCGAGCCCGATGCGGTGAAACTGGAGATGCCGAATGCCGTGTTGCTCATGATGATCAGCGCCACGCCCGCTGAGGTGTTCATGGCCAGCGTCACCACAGAGCCGCTGAAGCTATTGGCGATGTCGTCGAGCGAGTTGACGTCGGAGGCCGACATGAGCCGGTCGAATCCGGACCCGGTGGTGAAGAGCGAGAGGTCGGTCCCCGCGACAAGGTCGGCCTGTTGGGTGTTGCCGCCAGGAGGAATGATGTTGCCGACGTGGATGACGATCCCGCTGGCCGGCACGGCCATTGCAAGGGTGGCCGCGAGCGACAGTGATGCGAGCGTGATGTTGCCGTACATGAGTGACTCTCTCCTGCCGACCTCTGCCGGCCTGGGCGTTTGCGAACTTCAGAAGTCTGCAGCGGAATGGGTGGGGTGGTAGCGATTAGTCCGTTTATGACAGAGAGTTAGGTGTTTCACCCCCCCCTTTCAAGTCCCAGAATGTCGGTCGCCTGCATTACCGGTCGAACCAGCCGTGCGACTGAGGGTGGAGCGGAGCGCGTCCGCAGTCGCGGAACACCGCGAAGCGACCAATAACCTGCCGCGGGGATCGATTCGGCCGGGCAAGGTGCGCCCGCCCCCGGTTCCGATTTGGCGGCCGCCGATCTCGGCAGGGTAGAACTCGATCATGGAACGTCTCGAGACTGCTCGGAGCGCCGAAGCCCATTGGCAGTCGGTCTACCTCGCCAAGTCAGACGCAGAGCTGAGCTGGTTTCAGGATCGCCCGGCGACGTCGCTCGCGCTGCACGCGCGGATCGATCCACGTCCAGTGCGGGTGCTCGATGTCGGCGGCGGGCAGTCCGCGCTGGTCGCGGCGCTCCTCGACGCGGGCCCCGAAGACTCTCCCGGCTCGATCAGCGTGCTCGACATCGCACCGGCGGCGGTGGAAAGGGCCAAGCTCCGGCTGGGCGAGCGATCCGATCGGGTGAGGTGGATCGTGGGAAGTGTGCTCGAGGTCGACTCGCTGCCGAGCGTCGATCTCTGGCACGATCGCGCGGTGCTGCACTTCGTGACCGAGCCATCGGATCGACGCCGCTACGCCGACCGCGCCGCCGCGTCGGTGGTCGCAGGCGGCCATGCCATCGTCGCCAACTTCGGACCCCAAGGGCCCGAGCGATGCAGCGGCTTGCCGGTCCTGCGGCAGAGTGCGAACGAGATCGCGACGCTCTTCGCGAGTTCCTTCGACCTCATCGATCAGGCCGAGGAAAGCCATCTCACCCCGTGGGGCAAGCCGCAACAGTTCGTCTACAGCCTGCTGCGGCGCCGATGAGTCTCGGGTCTGCGTCATCGCACCCGATGTCCACTCGAACCCCTCGATCCATCCTCGCCCTTGTCGCGCCGGGTCTCATCGTCGCCGCGACCGGCGTCGGTGCGGGCGACCTCGCGACCGCAGGATTCGCAGGCTCGAAGATCGGCTTGACGGTCGCCTGGGCGATCGCCCTCGGGGCGTTCATGAAGTTCGTCTTGAACGAGGGCCTCGCCCGTTGGCAGCTTGCCACCGACTCGACCCTGCTCGAAGGCGTCGCGCGGCGTCTTGGGCGGTGGGCGATCGTGGTCTTCCTGCTCTATCTCGTTCCCTTCTCTTTCTTCGTGGGCGGGGCGTTGATCGCCGCAACCGGCGTCGCGACGCACGCCCTCGTCGGCTGGCCGGCGGATCCCGCGACCGCGAAGCTCTTCTGGGGCGCGATGGGAAGCGCTCTGGCCGCGATCGTCGCCTTCAAGGGCGGCTTCGCGCTCTTCGAACGGCTCATGGCGATCTCGATCGGCGTCATGTTCATCGCGGTCTGCGCGACCGCGGTTCGTCTGGCGCCAGACTGGGGCACGCTGGCGGCAGGCTTCGTGCCGAGCGATCCGGGCGAGGGCGAACCACGCGAGTGGACCATCGGTCTTATCGGCGGTGTCGGAGGAACGGTCACCATCCTCTGCTACGGCTACTGGATGCGCCAGGCGGGCCGGCGCGACGCGGCGCAACTGGCAACGTGCCGCCTCGATCTCGCGGTCGCGTACCTCTTCACCGGTCTCTTCGGCATCGCGATGCTCGTCATCGCCAACGGGCTTCCGCTTGAAGGCCAGGGCACGGGCCTGCTCGTGGCGCTCGCGGCGAACATCGAGTCGGCGCTGGGCCCGAGCGGTCGACTGATCTTCCTGCTCGGCGCGTGGGCGGCGATCGCAAGCAGTCTGCTCGGCGTCTGGCAGAGCGTGCCGATGCTCTTCGTCGACGCGTTGCAGTGCCTGCGCGGCACGCCGCCGGTGGCGATCGAAGCGCTGCCGACGACCCGCGCGGCACGTTGGTTCTTGATGGCGTTAGCGACGGTGCCGCTGCTGCAGGCCTCGATCGGCTTCGCCGCGGCGCAGAAGGCCTACGCGGTCTACGGCGCGTACTTCCTGCCGCTGCTGGCGCTCGCGCTGCTTGTTCTGAACGGACGCGCGAGCTTCGTCGGCGTGTTTCGCAACCGGCCTTGGACCGCGATCTCCTTGATCGGAGTGCTGCTGTTCTTTGTCGTGGCTGCGGTGGCCGGTGGCCGTTGAACTCGGCTCCGGGTCCGAGGCTCCCATGCAACACTCACTCTCACTGAGATAGTCTCAACCTTCGCCTTGCTTGGATTGAAAGGCGTGTCAGACTTCTATCGTCTCGTCGTGCGGACTCGTGGTCCCCCACCGAGCTGTGCTGGAAAGGCCCGATTTCGCCATGACAAATCCTCGACATTCTTTGCGCCGTTGCAGCGGCGCGTTCGAAGCGCGTCCCCTGTTTGCCGTCTTCGCCCTCGCGATGGCGGCGACGTCATCCGCCCTCGCGGGCGTTCCCCTTGCTCCGTTGAGTGGAGTGAGCATCACCTCCTACACGGTGAACGGCTCCACCCCCGGTCGAGCCGGCGCCACCAGCACGAGCTTGACCTTCTCCAACACCGACAACGGGGGCTTCACTCCCACGTTCGTGGTGGGTTCACTCAGCGGTGACTCGATCTCTGGGGGCAACTGGGATCTCAACGCGGTCGGTGCGGACTACGGCATCTATTTTCCAGAACCGATCTTGAACCTGATCGGTGCCTCGATGCAGGGCACCCCGGACCTCGCGGTCGGAGACGGCATCTCCCACACCTTCGTTCTGGTGTTCACCCAGGCGCAGACCTTCTCGGGCCTCAACCTGCTGGGGGGTACGAACACGAACGTCTTGACGGCGACCCTCGCACTGTCCGGCGGCGGCACGACCGATCTCATGACGACGAGCGTGGGCACGGTCTTCGCCGCGGGAACCTACACCTTCGGCATGACGGGTTCGGGAACCGGAGGAGACGTCATGGCTCTCTACGCCGGCTTCGCCCCCGCCGCGGTTCCGGGTGGCGGCATCGCCGTCCTGGTGGGACTTCTCGGCGGTCTTCGCGGACGTCGACGTCGCTGAGTTCGGAGACTTGCCTTGGGATCGATCCCAAGTTGGCGCGGTCGGATTCAGAACCGATACGACACGAACGCCCCGACGAACAGGCTCGGATCGGCATCGACGCTTGATTGCCGCACGCCGGCGGAGTTCCAGAGTTCGTACTCCTGGAAGGCGTTCACGCCGACCAAGGCATCGACGCGCCACGACTCGGTCGGCCGCCACTCCGCTCGCAGCCAGATCGGCAGACTCTGCACCTCGCCGACGCCGCCCGCCCGACTCGCAGGCCCGGAGTCGTCGAGTCGAAACTGCCGGAACTCGTAGCGGCCGCCGAGGGCAAGGGCGAACATCTCGTTCAGGGTCCACTCCAGTTCGAGGCCCGCACCGGTCGGGTACGCCTCCGGTCCGGCCACATTGGTGAGCTTGAAGCCCTCGGCGAACTCCCAGTCGATGAAGATGAGCGGAATCGCGAGCACGCTGTCCTCGAGTCGCGTCGACAGCAGCACGCCGCCGCCGAGGGAGAACTTCTCCGAGAACGAATAGCTCGCGCCGATGGTCCCGCCGAAGGTGAAGCTCTCACCGGCATCGGCCTGGTTCTCACCCGAGAAGGCGACGAAGAGACCCGCGTTCAACCGCCACTGCTTGTCGATGGCGTAGTCGACGCGACCGCCGAGCTGCACGCTCTGCACGTCGCTCCAGGGCTGGACGCCCGGCGCTGGCGAGAGCACCGAGTCGCCGCTGAAGTCGAAGAAGTCTCCTTCCCACGCGAGTCGCAGTCCGGCGCCGAGTTGGGGATCGAAGCGGAAGCCCGCGGAGATTCCGGCGAAGGCACGAGTCTCCGAGACCTCCCCACCGCCTTGTTCGAAGCCGCCGGCGAAGTTGTAGATGGCGCCGCCAAGCAGCGAGACCGAGACCGACGAGGCGTCGCTCGCGAACGGTGGAGCCGACTCCTCGATGGTCGAGCCCGGAGGGGCTTCCGGCGCGTCGGAGTCCTCGCCCACCTGCGCCGCGACGGTGCCGGCGATCACCGCCGTCATCAGCCAGGCGAGCAGGGTCTGACGGAGTCCGGACGGGCGCGCGGCGTCGATCGGCAAGTGGTGGTGGCGCATCCCGCGGATGGTACTGAGCCCCGGTCACCGCCGCCGCGCGACGAGCGTGTCGGGAACGCCTTCGACTCCCTGGTCGTACCCGCTGCGGACGACTTCGGTGGCGAAGCCGAGTTCGACGAGCCGCCCCCGGACCGGTTCAAGGAACGGGTGGAGCCGGGGATGGCCGGAGTCGGCCGCGTAGATGGGATAGAGCCGGAGTTCCTTCGCGGAAACCCGCGCGAGTTCGCCTGCGGCGGCGAGGTGGAACTGGAGATCGAAGGCCAAGGCAGCCTCGACCATGCCGCCCGCTTCCGCCGGGGCGTAGGTGAAGAGGAAGTGCGCCGAGAGCACCAGGTCAAAGGCCTGGTCGGCGAAGGGAAGGTTCGGGAGGCTCGCCGCGACGTACCTGCCGTCGGCGTCGGGCCCGTGCGGTCCGTGGACCGCGAAGTCCTCGAGAAAGGTCCGGAGCGAGCGGGTCTTCTCGAGATTCCACGCCTCCGGATCGTGGCTCGCCAGCACCGCATCGCTCGCAGCGAGGGCCGCCGCGGTATCGAGCCGGTCGCGTTCGCCGAGTCTGCGGATCTCCTCGAGTTCGAGGGCGAGCACCGGGTCGCAGCCGACCGCCTCGACGCCGGATGCCCTGCACCCTGCGACGAAGCCCGCGGGACCGCAGGGGCAGTCGAGCACCCGCTGGCCGATCAGGTCGCCCGGCGAGAGCCCCCAGATCCGCTGGTACTCGGCGAGGCTGCGACCCAGAAACACGACCCGCGGCAGGATCGCAGGCCGCGGCCCGCTCACAGGCCTACCCGCACCGCGGAACCGCGGATCGCCTCGATGCACCGTGAGATGTGCTCGCTCGGATCGACCGCGAGCTCCTCGATGCCCTTGGCGATGTCCTCGCGGCTCACCGCCGCCGCAAAGGCCTTGTCCTTGAGTTTCTTGCGGACGCTCTTGGCCTCGAGGTCGGCGATGCCGTTGGGCCGCACCTTGGCCACCGCGACGATGAACCCGGCGAGTTCGTCGCAGGCAAAGAGATGCTTCGCCATCGCGGTGGTGCGCGGGACCCCGCTGTACTCGGCATGGCCGAGGATCGCATCGAGGATCTCCGCCTCGACGCCGAGCGCCCGCAAATGCTCGACGCCCACGAAGGGATGCTCCTCGGCGGTCGGGTGCCGTTCATAGTCGAAGTCGTGGAGCAGACCGGCGACGGTCCAGCGCTCGACCTGGTCTGGCGCGTGCAGCGTTGCGTGGAAGGCCATGCAGGCGGCGACCGCCTCCATGTGTCCGCGCAGCGACTCGCTCGCGACCCACTCGTGCATGAGAGCTCTCGCCTCGGTTTCGTTCATCGCCGCAGTCTAAGCCGAGGCCCGCGCGATGCATCGCCGTACGATGCGGTCATGCTCGAGATGCTTGCCCGGGACATCGACTGGCTCGACGCGCGGCTCGCCGAGGTCGAGGCGGGTGGCGGCCCCGTCGCAGACATCACCGCACTGCGGCGTGCCGTCACCGAGGCGCTTGGCCAGAGTCGCCGCCCCGCGGGACTCGACAACCGCTCGGCCTCTTCGATCCGCCGGATCCTGAAGCACCTTGCGATTCGATTCCACCTTCGCAACAAGGCCGAGCAGGTCCACATCGTGCGGGTCAACCGGGCGCGAGAGTCCGCGGCGACCGATCGGCAGCCTCGGCCCGAGTCGATCGCGGAGGCCATAGGCGAAGTGCACCGCCGAGGCGTCTCGCTCGAGAAACTGCTCGCGGCGATCGAACACCTCGACATCGTGCCGACGCTGACCGCCCATCCCACCGAAAGCCGTCGACGCAGCGTGGTCGCCAAGCAGCGTCGCATCGGCGGGTGCCTGGCCGCCTTGGATCACGGTGAACTCGGCCCGGCCGGGGCCCGCGAGTTGGAGAGTGGCGTGCGACGGACGCTGGCGCTGCTGCTGGCAACCGACGAGATCCGCTCGTCGCGACTGGGCGTCGAGGACGAGATCGAGCGAGGCATCCACCATCTCGCAGGAGCCATATGGGATGTCGTGCCGCAACTGTCTCGTGACATCGCCGACGCGGTCGAGGTCCACTACGGGATGCGCCCATCGCTCGCCACCCCGATCCGCTACCGCTCCTGGATCGGCGGCGATCGCGACGGAAACCCCCGGGTCACCGCAGCGACCACTCGACTGGCGCTGGAGCGAATGCGTGCCGCGGCCGTCGCCCGACATCGCGACTCGCTCTCGATCCTGCATCGGGATCTCAGCGTCTCGGATCGTCGCGTCGCGATCTCACCGCGGCTCCGCGAAGCGATCGATTCGCTCGGATCGCCGATCCCCGGCTTCGAGCACGAACCGTTTCGGCTCTGGATCCGGCACCTCGAGTCCCGACTCGAGGCTCCCGACGCGACGGCGGCGGAGTTCATCGCCGGTCTCGAACTCCTGCAGCTAGCGCTCACCG
>JAPOKA010000061.1 GCA_029977865.1 bacterium | reverse complement strand
CTCGCTTCGGGATGGTCGCGAACGTGGGTGCTCGAACTCGACGGTTGGTGCAAGGACATGGATCCATTCACCGGCCTCGGCGCGACCCTCGAGCCGCTTCCGTTGCGAGCAGGGTCCTCGACCACTCCCGCGCGGGACGCGCTGCACCACAGATTCAACACCCGCTTCGCCGGCGGGCGCTGATGGGGGGGTCCTTCGGGGGCCGATAGACTCGGTCCGTGTCTCCCGCCGTCGCCCACGATCCAGCCGTCGGTCCCCGCCTGCGTTGGCTGCTGCGGCTGGTGTTGGCCCTCTTCGCCCTGCTCGTGGTCAACAGCCTTGCGCTCGCCGCGGTGACCTTCTTCGAATGGCGAACCGGCGAGTCGCTGCAGGACCAGGTCTACCTGTGGAACGTGCTCTTCCACTTGTTGTTGGGCCTGCTGCTGGTGGTGCCGACCATCGCCTTCGGCCTCCTCCACATGATGAAGGCGCGAGGCATGCCCAACCGCGATGCGGCGCGGGTCGGCTATGCGCTCCTCACCGCCGCGGTGGTGCTGCTCGCCACTGGGCTGCTGCTCACCGAGATCGAGATCGGTGGCGTTGCGATCGGGATGCGCGAGTCCGGGCGTCGCGACCTGGTCTACTGGCTTCACGTGGCGAGCCCGGTGGTCGCGGCCTGGCTCTTCGTGATCCACCGCCTCGCGGGGCCGAGGATTCGCTGGAAGGTCGGGCTGCGGTGGGCGCTGGCAGGGGTGGCGTTCGCCGCCGCGATGCTCGCATGGCACGCGAGCCATCGGGCGGCGCCGCTCGATCCCACCCTCGGCGAAGCCTCGGCGTGGCTCGATCCCTCGCTCGCCCGCACCGCCACCGGCGAGCCCATTTCGCTGCAGTCGCTCTCGATGAACGACTACTGCCTCGAGTGCCACGCCGACACCTATCACCGCTGGTCGCAGTCGGTGCACGCGATGAGCTCGTTCAACAACCCCGCCTACGCATTCAGCGTGCGTGAGACCCGTCGCCGGGCGATGGATCGCGAGCAGTCCAATGCCGACGGACGCTTCTGCGCCGGTTGCCACGATCCGGTGCCGCTCCTGACCGGCCTGCTCGACGATCCTCGCTTCGACGACCCCGCGCTCGATCCGCACGATCCGGTCGGCTCCGCGAGCATCTCCTGCACGGTCTGCCATTCCGTGGTCGACGTGCGCGGCACCCGCGGCAACGGCGAGTTCACCGTGGAGGAGAGCCCGCACTACCCCTTCACCTTCAGCGAGAGCCCGCTGCTGCGCTGGGTCAATCGCCAGCTTGTGAAGGCGAAGCCCGCCTTCCACAAGCGCACCTTCCTGAAGCCGGAGATCCACCACTCCGGGGAGTTCTGCGCCACCTGCCACAAGGTGTTCATCCCCGAGTCGATCAACGACTACCGCTGGCTGCCGGGCCAGAACCACTGGGACACCTTCCGCCGCTCGGGCGTCTCGGGTCATGGTGTCGAAAGCTGGAACTACCCGCCGAAGGCCGAGACCAACTGCAACGACTGCCACATGCCGCTGCGCGCACTCGGCGATCCGGGGGTTCGCGACGACCTTGGCGCCAAGCCTCGCGGCGAGCAGTCCGCCACGCTCCGCGACCATCTCTTCCCCGGGGCGAACACCGCCATCGGCTGCCTCACCGCACCGGCGGAGTGCCCGGAACTGGTCGCCGAGCTCGAGTCGTTCAACGCCGGAGCGATCCGGCTCGATCTCTTCGGGCTTCGCCGCGGAGGAAGCATCGACGGAGAACTGCTCGCGCCGCTCGGCCCCGAGGTGCCCGCCGTCGAACCGGGCGGCCGCTACCTCCTCGAGGCGGTGGTGCGGACCCTCAAGCTCGGGCATCCGCTCACGCAGGGCACCGCCGACAGCAACGAGCTTTGGCTCGATGTGACCATGACCGACGGGTCCGGCCGCGTCATCGGCCGCAGCGGCGGCATGGACGAGTCTCGCAGCGTCGACCCGTGGAGCCGCTTCTACAACATCTTCCTCCTCGATCGCGAGGGCTATCGCATCGAGCGACGCAATCCTCAGGACATCTTCACGCCGCTCTACAACCACCAGATTCCGCCCGGAGCCGGCGATGTCACCCACCTCGCGTTCACCGTGCCCAACGATGCCACTTCGCCGATTCGGGTGGAGGCGGCGGTGCGCTACCGCAAGTTCGACACCACCTACCTGCGGCACTTCACCGCAGATCCCGAGGCGGTGAACGAACTTCCGATCCTGACCCTCGCCACCGATGCCATCGAACTGCCGATTGCTCCCGCCGCGGGCGGCACCGAACCCGCCGACCAGAGTCCGGCCGGCTGGGTCCGCTACCAGGACTACGGCATCGGGCTCTTCCGTCAGGGTGAGATGCGAGGTGTGAAGGGCCCGCTGCGGCAGGCGGAAGAGGCCTTCGCCACCGTCGAGGCGATGGGTCGAGCCGAGGGTGCCTTGGGACTGGCGCGAACGGCGCTTCGCGACGGCCGCATCGAGGATGCTGCCGCTGCGTTGCGTCGCGCCGCGGCGATGGACCCGCCTGCGGTGCCGTGGTCGATCGCCTGGTTCTCGGCGCTGGTGGATCGCGAACGCGGCGAGTTCGACGCGGCCCTGAACAACCTGCGCCGCCTGGCCGCCACCGACTTCGAGGAAGCACGGAAGCGGAACTTCGACTTCTCGCAGGACGACGTGCTGCTGCGGATGCTCGCCGACACGCTGCTGCTCTCGGCTTCCGCGGAGTCCGATGCCTCGATCCGTCAGGCCCGCCTCGACGAAGCGAGGCGATGGTGCGCGGAAGCCCTCGATCTCGACATCCAGAGCTACCAGACCTGGTACGTCCTCGCGCAGGTCGAGCAGGCCGCGGGCGATGGGGACGCTGCGGAGCGAGCCCTGCGCGAGCACGCCAAGTACAAGCCCGACGACAACGCCCGCGATCGCGCCGTGACCATCGCACGCCAGCGCTATCCGGCGGCGAATCATGCCGCAGAGCCGGTGGTGCTCTACGACCTGCAGCGAGAAGGGGCCTTCGGGCTCGATCGCGGCGCGAACCGAGCCGGTGTGGGAACGCAGGCATCGGCGGAGAAAGGCCAATGAGCGGCCCGACCGGACAGGATCCAGAAATCCGACGTGCCATCCGCCGATCGCTCGCGGTGCTGACGGTGATTGCAGCAGTGGCGCTCGCGGGCTGGTGGTGGTCGCAACGCACGCCGCCTCCGCCGACGGCAGATGCGTCACCGGTTGCTCCCGCGGTCGAGACGAGCTCCGCCGACGGCTCGAGCGACGAGACTCGCTTCGACTTCAAGAGCCGCGGGCCGGAGCGCGGCATCGACTTCCTTCACGTGAACGGCGCCACCGGGCGCAAGCTGCTTCCCGAGACGCTTGGAGGCGGCGTCGCCATCGTCGACCTCGACGGTGACGGCGACGGCGACCTCGTCTTCGTCGACGGCGACCGCTGGGCCGACGGGCCCGCGGAGAGTCCCTCGGGCCGCGGGGTGGTGGTCTACCTCAACGACGGCCGCGGTTCCTTCTCGCGACCCGACGGTCCGACCGGCCTCGAGGAACCGTTTCAGGGAATGGGAATCGCCACGGGTGACATCGATGGCGACGGCGACCTCGATCTTCTCGTGACGAGCACCGCCGGCGTGCGGCTCTTCCTGAACGAATCGACGCCGGCACGCCTGGCCTTCGTCGATCGCACCATCGAGGCGGGGCTCGCCGAGTTGGACGGCTGGTCGACCGCGGCTGGCTTCGGAGATCTCGATGCCGATGGCGATCTGGATCTCGTCGTGGCCCACTACGTGGTCTGGAATCCCGAGATCGACGCGGCGGTCGACTATCGCCTCGCAGGCCTCGGTCGCTCCTACGGGCCGCCGCTGGGTTTCGAGGGGGAGTCGGTGCGAGCGCTCTTCAACGACGGCACGGGAGGCTTCGAGGACCGCACCGCTGCGGCAGGATTCGATGTCCGCAATCCCTCGACCGGAGAGCCGATGGCGAAGGCCCTTGGCCTCCTGGTGCAGGATCTCGACGGCGATCGCGATCTCGACGTCTTCGTCGCCAACGACACCGTCGCCAACCTGCTCTTCCTGAATCGCGGCGACGGGACCTTCACCGAATCCGGTGCCGCAGCCGGAGTCGCCTTCGACCGCAGCGGCGCCGCAACCGGGGCGATGGGCGTCGATCTGGCCGCGCTTGGTCAAGGGACGAGCGCGATGCGAGCGATCGCGGTCGGCAACTTCGCGAACGAGCCGGCTTCGATCTATTGCGCGAAGGAGGGCTCCGCGGACGCGCCGCGCTTCGCCGACGAGGCCATCCCCCTTGGAGTCAGCGCCGCCACGCGACCCGCGCTCACCTTCGGCATGGGGTGGATCGACCTTGACGGCGACGGCTTCGAGGAACTGGTCGCCGCAAACGGTCACCTCGAGGAGGAGATCGCCCGCTTTCAGGCGAGTCAGGCCTATCGCCAGCCCGCGCAGGTCTTCCGCCGCGGTTCGAGCGACCCCTCGGCCTCCGAACGGCTCCGTGAGGTCGAACGAGATCGGATCGGCGACCTCGCCACTCCGATCGTCGGCCGCGGTCTCACCTGGGGCGACCTCGACCTCGACGGCGACCTCGATCTGGTGCTCACCCAGATCGGCGGACCGCCGCTGGTGCTCTTCAACGAGACCTTCGAGTCGGGCAAGCCGAGACCGCACTGGGTTCGGATCCTGCTCGACGGGCCGCAGGGAGATGCCTCGGTCATCGGTGCCACCGTGCGGGTCTCTGCCGGCGGGCGGGAGTTCGTCCGCACCGTCTCCCCGACCCGCAGCTACCTCGCGCAGGTCGAGCGGGCCCTGACCATCGGACTCGGCACCGCCGACTCGATCGACCGAATCGAGGTCGAGTGGGCGGGCGGGGGATCGACGGTCGTCGAGAAGCCCGCCATCGACGGCACCGTGCGGATCGGGCCCGCTTCTTCCAGCTGACGCAGCCGCTGACGGATTGGAGGGCTTCGGTCACAATCCGCCGATGCGTCGCGAAGCGCCCGCCGATCCGACCGCGATCCTTGCTCGCCCCCGCACCGACGGAGCGATGCCGCTGAATCTCGCCGGCAATCGCCTGCTGCTGCTTCCAGAGCGGGCGGCGCTGGCCGAGGCGACCGGCACCCTCCTCGTTGCAGACCTGCACCTCGACAAGCCCGAGGCCTATCGCCGCGAGGGCGTGGCGATTCCGGAGGGGATTCTCGAGGAGACCCTCGCACGCCTCGCCGAGGTGCTCGAAGCGCACCAGCCGCGCGAGGTCGTGGTGCTCGGCGATCTCCTGCACAGCGCTCGCGGCGCCGACGCCGTCACTGCCGACCGCTTCGCAGCCTGGCGGGCAGCGCATCCGGTGCCGATGCGGCTTGTCGGCGGCAATCACGATCGCGGCGTGGCGCGACACCTCGATGCGTGGGCGATCGAGGACGCAGGGAACTCCGCGCTGCTCGGCGCTGGCGGCGAGCGGCTCGGCTTGCACCACGATCCCGACGCCACCGGCGAAGCCCGAGTGGGCGGCCGCATCGCAGGTCATCTGCACCCGATGGCCTCGATTGCAAGCGGCACCCGCCACCTCGTGCTGCCGTGCTTTCATCTCGCCGGGAGCGTTCTGGTGCTTCCAGCGTTCACCGCGTTTGCCCGCGGCGTGCGGGTGCATCCAGAACCGGGCGATCGGGTCTTTGCGATCGCGGAGCGGCGGGTGATCGACGTGACCGCCGCGCTCGGGTAGGCCCGAGACCGGCTCAGGTCGCCGCGGCGGCGGACTTCTCCGGCACCGGAGGCGCCGTCTGGCGAAGCACCATCTCGCGGTAGCGGCCGCTTGAATCCATCAGCGAGGCGTGGGTGCCGGTCTCGACCACCCGGCCGTGATGCAGCACCACGATGAGATCGGCGTGGGCGATGGTGCTGAGGCGGTGGGCGATCACGAAGCTGGTGCGATCTCGGAGCAGGCGTTCGAGTCCCTGCTGGATGAGACGCTCGCTTTCGGTGTCGAGGGCACTGGTGGCTTCATCGAGGATGAGAATCCGCGGGTCGGCGAGCACGGCGCGGGCGATGGCAAGCCGCTGCCGCTGTCCGCCGGAGAGCCGCACCCCGCGTTCGCCGATCAGGGTCTCGTAGCCCTCCGGCATCGCCTCGATGAACTCCGCGGCATTGGCGGTGGCGGCGGCGGCGCGGACCAGTTCGGGCGTGGCGTCGGAGCGTCCGTAGGCGATGTTGTCGAAGACGGTGCCGTCGAAGAGGAAGACTTCCTGTTCGACGATGCCGAGCAGTCGGCGATAGCTCGCGAGGCGAAGGTCGCGCAGATCGCGGCCGTCGAGGAGGATCGCGCCCTCGGTGGGATCGAAGAACCGCGCCACCAGGTTGGAGAGGGTGGTCTTGCCGGCCCCCGACGCACCGACCAGGGCCACCATGCAGCCCGGTTCGGCGACGAAGGAGATCTCCTCGAGCACGAGGTCTTCGCTTCGGGGATAGCGGAAGGAGACGCCGCGGAACTCGATCCGGCCCTGCACTTCGGCCGCCACGAGTTCCTTCGCCGCCGTGCGATCTGGCAGCTCGGGTTCCTCCTCGATGAGGTCGAGCACGCGGTCGAGGGCCGCGAGCTGGGTCTGGAAGCCGGTGGCGCTGCTCGCGAGGGCCTCGATCGGCCCCAGCAGCATGACCAGGTAGGTGAGGAACATCACCAGATCGCCAGTGGTGATCGTCCCCGAGACCACCTGCATGCCGCCGTAGAAGAGCAGGGCGGCGCTCGCGACGGGAATGATGATCTCCCAGGCGACTTCGACTCCGCGAGCCCACCACCAGACTCGAAGTTCCTGCCGCGCCATCAGGTGGCCGCCGCGAACGAATCGGCCCGACTCGAAGCGCTGGCGGCCGAATCCGCGCACGACCCGCATGCCCGCGAAGGTCTCGGTGGCCTGGCCGTCGATGTTCTGACGCTGCTCGCGGATATCGCGATACATCGGGCGGATGCGGGCGATCCAGGTGCGGTGGGTGATCCACACCGTCGGCAGCAGCACCAGCGAACCCAGCAGCAACCGCCAGTCGGTCACGGCGAGGATCACCAATGAACCGGTCAACTGCACGATCGCCCGCCAAGGGTTGTAGATCATGCTGAAGACGAGGTCGGCGATGCTTCCGGCGTCTTCGCGCAGGATGCTCGCCACTCCGCCGGACTTGAGCTCCTGCACCCGGTGCAGCGGAAGGCGCACCGCTCGCTCGAAGGCGAGCCGTCGCATGTCGACCGCCAGCCGCCGCGAGGCACGAGTCGCCTGCCAGCGTCCAGCGACTCCCACCACCAGCCGCACCAGGGTGATGACCACCATCGCGACGCACAGGAAGACCAGCAGATTGCTCGGTCGTTCCAGTCCCCAACTCGCCGGGAGCCGGTCGCGCCACGCCGCGGGCAGGCCGGTGCCGGTGAAGGCGTAGTCGATCGCGAACTTGGTCGCCGCCGGCGGAATCAACCCGAGCAGCGTCGAGAGGGTCAGGGTCGCAAGCGAGAAGACCACCCAGACCCGGTGTCGCCCGAGCAATGAAGCGAAGGTCCGCAACAGCGTCCCGAAGCCGCGGGTGCGGCGAAGGCTCTTCTCGGACCCCTCACGGGAGATCGTGGTCGGCTTCGCCTTGGCAGCCGCTCGCCTGCGACCAACCTCTTCGAGATACCGCTGGAATCGGCGTCGGGAGGTCGGGAGGCGGGGCATCGATCGATCCTACCGGGGACGGGTCACCGAGGGGGAACACCGGGCGAGCGACTTGGCGCGGAGTCTGGCGCGGGTCACGAGCGGCGACCACGGCGCAACCGACGCTCTTCACTGGAGTCGCGGTTCGATCTGTCCGAAGCGCTGCGGGTGCGACGGCAGAGCGCCGTGTCGGCGTTCGCGGCAGCACCTCACCCTCCGGCAGACTCGCCCATGTCCGACGCCGACTCGCTCGACCGGTTCGAACCACGATTCATTCCGCATGTGGCCTCGGTCGAGGGGACCTTCGGCAGCGTCGGTTCCGACGAGCGAACCGAACAGGCTCTTCGCCGCCATCTCGAACGAACCGATCCCGCGACGGGACTGGCCAATCGCCTCGTCCTCGTGGAACTGCTGCGAAGCGTCGCAGCGCCGCCAAGCCCGCAGGAACTGGTTCCGGGCGTGCTGATCGGCGTCGACGATCTGTTGCGGCAGGGCGGCCTTGGTCGCAACAGCGATCGCCTCGAAGTGCTGGCGGAGCTCGGTCGGTTCATCGCAGAGGCGCTCCCCGAAGGTGCGATCGCCGCCGCCATCGCCGAAGGCGTGATTCTGGTGCTCTTCCCCGGTCGCCCGGTGTCGCGGGCGCAGGCGGCGGGTGCCCGCATGCGAGCGCTCTGGCTCCGGCGCGGCTGGGCGGTGCGAACGATCGGACGCCCGAGCCTCAGCGTCGAGGTGACGCCGGTGCCGGTCGCCGCGGTCGGCGGAGGCTGGCTTGATCGCCTCGTCGAACGCTGCCGCACCGACGCGAACACTCCCAAGACCTTCCGTCAGGCAGGCTGATCCGCGGGCGGGCGATTCCCGCGCCGACGCCGGATCTCGGGATTCCCCAACTGCCCGCAGGCGCCCATGACGTCACGGCCCTTGGTGCCGCGACGCTTGACGAACTGGCCGTTCTCGACGGCGCGGCGGATGAACCGCTCGACGCTCGCCTCGTCCGGCGCCGGCCACGGCGATTCGCGTCGGGGGTTGTAGGGGATCACGTTCAGGCTGCAACGCAGGGGCCGCAGGTAGGCGCAGATCTCGTCGCAGTGGGCGAGTTCGTCGTTCACCCCGGGAATCAGCACGTACTCGATGCAGAGCGCTGCGCTGGGCCGCTTGGGATAGTCGCGCATCGCCTCGAAGAGGGCGGCCATCGGCTCGGCGCGGTTGATCGGCATGATCTCGCTGCGAACGGCATCGTTGGGAGCGTTGACGCTGACCGCGAGCCCGAGTCCGCGGAACCCCGGCTCGCGAATGAACTCGCCGAGCCGCCGAATGCCCTCGAGCCGGCCGACGGTGCTGACGGAGATCTTCGAGACCGCCATCTCCGGGCCGTTGCGATCGCAGAGGATCCGGATCGCCTGCAAGACCGCGTCGAGGTTCTCGGTGGGCTCGCCCATGCCCATGAAGACGAGGTTGCGGATGCGGTGGCCGCGAGCGTCGGCGCCGCGGCCTTCCTCCGCTGCTGCGGGTGCGACGAATCGCGCCGCGTGCCATTGGGCGACGATCTCCGCCGCGGTCAGATTGCGCACGAGGCCCATCTGCGCGGTCTCGCAGAAGCGGCAACCCATGGCACAGCCGATCTGGCTCGACACGCACAGGGTGCGAGAGACATCGCCACCCGGATGTCGCATGGGAATCACCACCGACTCGCTCTCGAGGCCGTCACCGAAGCGAAGCGCGAACTTGACGGTGAGGCCCTCGACCCAGGTGCGGGTCATCGGCGGCAGCGGGGGGATGGTGAATCCAAGCCGCTCCATCGGGCCCGCATCATCGGCTCGAAAGAAGGCGCGATAGGCCTCGAGGGGCTCTCGGCCTCGGTGTCCGCGGCGACGGGCTTCGGCCACGAACTCGGCCGACGTGAGCCCGCGCGGATCGACCTCGGGCTCCCCGAACGACAGCGGCACGAACTCCGATGGCGACGCACAGGCGGGATGTCGATCGGATTCGAGCATGGGTCGGGTCTGCGAGGAAGGGCGTATGGTAGAACCCCTCTCCCCGAGGGCCGCCCCGCGATTCGGGGCATCCGTGTTCCGCACGCTGCGAAGGACGTTCCCGAGCCTCCGCTGCAGTCCTTCGAGAGATCCCCTCAGATCCCCCATGCACCTGCGCCACTCCGATCACGCCCACGGCCCGCCGATCGTCCCGGTCAAGTTCCTGCTCGAGGATCCGGAAGGCCTCACCGACACCGAGCAGAAGGAATGGGATCTGATGGGCTCGGAAGGCGAGAGCCTGCTCGAGCTCGCGGTCGAGCACGGCATCAACATCGAACATGCTTGCGGCGGCGTCTGCGCCTGCTCGACCTGCCACGTCTACGTCGAGCAGGGCATGGACCAGCTTGCCGAAGCGACCGAGGCCGAGGAAGACCGTGTCGAGGAGGCCCCCGGGCTGCAGCGCAACAGTCGCCTCGCCTGCCAGTGCGAGATCCACGGCAAGGGCCCGATCGTGGTGCGGGTTCCCGCGTGGAACCGCAACGCGATCAAGGAAGTTCCGCACTGATCGCACGAGCCCCCGCGATCGCGGGCGCGGCGATCAGTCCTTTTTGGGGGCAGGGGCGGCCGGAGCGTTCGAGTTCGCGTCGGGCTTCGCGGCCGGCTTTGCCTTCGCTTCGTCGGCAGAGATCTCGACGGCCTTGGTGATCACCACGTCCTCGACCGGCCAGTCGCGCATCGGCACCGGAATCGCGGCACCGGTCGGTCCGGCATCCCGCACCCCGGTGGGCACCACCCGGATCGCGTCGACGACGTCCATGCCCTTGACGACCTTGCCGAAGACCGCATAGCCGGGCTTGGTGGGGGTGGTGTCGAGTCCGGGGTTGTCGACCACGTTGATGAAGAACTGCGCGGTGGCGCTGTCGGGGTTGTTCGTGCGGGCCATGGCGATCGTGCCGCGGCTGTTCGAGAGCCCGTTGTCGCCTTCGTTGCGGATCGGCTTCTCGGTCGCCATCTGCTTGGCGAGGGTGTTGAACCCGCCGCCCTGGATCATGAAGGACGGGATGACGCGATGGAAGACGGTGCCGTCGTAGAAGCCCGAGCGGACGTAGCCGAGGAAGTTCGCCACCGTGACCGGTGCCTTGGCGCGGTCGAGTTCGATCACGATCTCGCCCTTGCTGGTGGTCAGGCGGACGAACGCGGGACCCGAGGAGGCCTTGGCAGGCGCCGCGGCGGGTGCGTCGCTCTGGGCCGACGCGGGACCCGTCGCAGCGAGGCTCGCGCCGAGCAGGAGGGCGACCAGGGCAAGGCGTCGGGACGATCGGAGGGCGTGCAGCACGGATGGATCCTCTGGGGGCGGTTGGTTCACGGTCCGCTCTGAGGCGGGAGAAGCACGAGGGTAGCCAACTCAGCGAGACGGCGTCGCCCGTATCCTGCGGTCCGCCGTGACCGCCACGCCCACCATGCCGGTGCCCGCCTCCGAGCCGGTGGCCGCAGCCGCGCGCGACTCGTGGATGGACCGCGTGGTTGAGGCTGGCCGCGAGTGGTGGAAGGGCACCGCCCGCATCGACGCCTGGGCGACCTTGGCATGGTTCGATGTGGTGCTGCGCTACCGCAGATCGCTGCTCGGGCCGTGGTGGATCACCTTGAGCATGGGCGTGCTCCTGCTCGGCCTGGGGCCGCTCTATGCCCATCTCTTCGGGATTCCGGTTCGCGACTATCTGCCCTACGTCACCCTCGGCATCGTGATCTGGTCGTTCATTGCAAGCACGTTGCAGGAGTCCTGCGCAGCGCTCACCACCGCCGGCATGCAGTTGCGGCAAGGCACGGTCCCGCAGAGCCTGATCCTCTGGCGACTCGTCGCCAAGCACCTGATCCAGTTCGCTCACCACGCAGTCCTCTTCGTGCCTGTTGCGATCTGGGCTCCGGTCAAGTGGTCGCCGACGACCCTGCTGGCCATTCCGGGCCTGCTCCTCGTGTCGAGCCTGTTGCACTGTTGGGGATGGGTGCTGGCGATGGCCTGCGCCAGATATCGCGACATCGCATCGGCAGTGGGCAGCGTGCTGCAGTTGATGATGTTCCTGACCCCGGTCTTCTGGGAGCCCGCTCGCCTCCCGGAGCGAGCGAAGCTGGTGCTGCTCAATCCCTTCGCACAGATGCTTGAAGTGGTGCGAGCCCCGCTGCTCGGCAGTGCACCACCGGCGCTGGCGTGGCAGATCTGCCTCGTCTCACTGGCGGCCTCGGCCCTCGTTGCCATCACCATCGCCGCTGCCCAGCGCGGCCGTCTGGTCTACTGGATCTGAACGTGACCCGCATCCTGCTCGAAGAAGTGTGCGTCGAACTGCCGGTGCTCGGCCACCACGCCCGCTCCATGAAGTTGAGCATGCTCTCCTCGGCGACCGGGGGACGGATCTGCCGCGATGCCGGCATCACCACGGTGCTGGCCCTCGATCGGGTCTCGCTCGACCTCCGCGAGGGTGACCGTCTGGGCATCTCCGGCCCCAACGGCGCTGGCAAGACTTCGCTGCTGCGGGTCGTGACCGGCGGCTATCCACCGACCCGCGGCCGCCGGACGGTGCAGGGCCGCATCGCCTCGCTGATCGAGCCCGGCGCCGGCATCGAACCGGAGGCGACCGGCTGGGAGAACATCACCATTCGCGGCCTCCTCATGGGTCTCTCGCGGCGGGGGATCGCCACCGCACGACGCGAGATCGGGGAGTTCAGCGGCCTTGGCGACTTTCTCGCCCTGCCGGTCCGGACCTACTCGACCGGAATGACCCTGAGACTCGCCTTCGCGATCGCGACCCACTTCACCGCCGACATCATGGTGCTCGACGAGTGGCTGGCGGTCGGGGATGCGGAGTTCCGGCCGCGGGCCGAGGCCCGCATGCGCTCGCTGGTCGACCGTACCGGCATCCTGATCATCGCCTCGCATTCTCCGGCGCTCCTCGATCGCGAGTGCACCCGTCGCATCGAACTGGCCCGAGGGGCGATCGTCAGGGAGTGGACCGTCGCCGCTCGACCGGCTGCGAAGGTCCCCGCGGCGGCTGCAGCGGTCTGAACGAGCGGTATCCTCCGCGTCGATGTCGCGGGTCAAGCGAAGACACACCGAGTCGCCGTCGCTCCGGGTCGATCGATCGCTGGTGCCGCAGCGGGTGGTGGCTCCGTTCGCCTTCGCAGGGCATCTGCCCTTCGTGCTCTGGCTCGTGCCCCGCTGGCGGCCGCGGCGAGTCGTCGAACTCGGGGTCCACACCGGCAACTCGCTCTTCGCACTTGCCCAAGCCGCGGCGGAGTTGCGGGCCGACGGTCACCCCTGCGAGGTCTTCGGGGTCGACACCTGGATCGGCGATTCGCAAGCAGGTTCGTACGGCGAAGAGGTCCATCAGTCGGTCGCCAAGGCCGCTCGGTCGCTCCACCCCGAGCATCTGACGCTGGTGCGCTCGAGTTTCGACGAGGCGATCGAGCGCTTCGAGCCCGGCTCGATCGATCTGTTGCACATCGATGGCTTCCACTCCTACGAGGCGGTCCGGCACGACTTCGAGACCTGGCGCGATCGGCTCTCCGCACGGAGCGTGGTGCTCTTCCACGATGTGTGCGTCACCGATCGAGACGACTTCGGGGTGCATCGCCTCTGGGATGAGCTGCGCCGTCACCACCCCCACGCGACCTTCCGGCATTCTCACGGCCTCGGGGTGCTGTTCGTCGGGCGCGAGCTCGGCGTCCTCGAGCGTCGCGTGGTCGAGACACTGACCTCGGCGGACCGCTTCACTCCCTTCGCGGAGTCGATGGCGACGCTGGGGCACCTCATCACCGCCGTGCCCGACTCTGCCCCGCCAACGGTGACGCAGCCGCAGGTCAACGAGTCCACTCGCCTTCGGAGCGAGCTCGCCTCGGTTGCGGGCATGGTCGGTTCGCTGCGCGATCTGATCGAGGAACAGGGCGGCCGCACCCTGGCTTCGGATCGAGTGGCGTCGGAGGCTCGGATCGAGGAGCTCGAGGCGGAGCAGGCAAGGCTCGAGTCGACCCATGCCGAGGAGCGAAGGCAGTTCGAGGCGGAACGGACTGCCTTCGAGTCAGCGCGACGTGCCCAACGCGACGAACTCGACACGGTCCTTCGTGAACGAGAACTGGTGGAAGTGGCGGTGCGCGAGGCGGCCGCGGCGGCGGCTGCGATGCATCGCGAGTTCGAGGCTCAACTCGCAGAGCGCGATCGCGTCATCGCCGGTCTCGCCGGATCGGTGCAATCCGCCGAGGCGAGGACCGCCGAAGCCGAACGCCGCGCGGCCGCAAGCGAGGCGCGGATCGAGACACATGTCGCCGAGGCACGCACGGCCGCCGAAGCCCTGGTGCACGCGGGTCAGCGGGCCGAGGATCACCGCCGCGAGGCCACCGATCTGCGCCGCAGCCTGCGCATGGCGGAACAGCGGGGCAGCGACCTCGCCGACTCGCTGCGCGAAAGCCACAGTCGACTCGGATCGCTGCTGGACGCCTGCGATCGGCTTCGGACCGAAGTGGCTCGGGAACGGGGCGAGACTCGCCGCCTGCAGGCCGCGGCCGACGCGAGCGAGGGTGAGCGTCGCGAACTCGCGACGAGGGTGCAATGCCTCGAGAACCTCGTCGAGAGCCTGCGTCGATCGAGTTCGTGGAGAATCACCGCTCCTCTTCGCTTCATCGCACGGGGATTCCGCCGCGAGTCAGCCGCCGCACCATCACCGCCGGTGCGGCGAGACCGGCCCGCGACGCCGCCCTCGCTCTGGCCCGCGATCATCCATCGCATCCGGCGGCCGGGTCGGTTGATTCGGTCGACGTGGCGTGCGATGGCGATCCTCCTCCGCCACGGGCCCCACGGTGTCGCCGCCGCGATCCGATCCTCGCGGTACGCCCACGCGAGCGGGACCGGCATCGGAGCAGACCTTCGATCGCTGCGGACCAGGCCGACGACACCGCGGCCGACGACACCCTCCGCGAACGGGTCGGCGGATCAAGCGACCTCGAAGTCGTTGGTCTCGGTGGTGGTTCCCGTCTTCAACACGCCACCTGACGTGCTGCGGGAGACCATCGATTCGGTGCTCGGGCAGACCTGGCCGAATTGGGAACTGCTCCTCGTCGACGACGCCTCGACTGCGGCGGAACTCGAGTCCGCTCTTGCTGCGGCAGCGGCGGGGGATTCGCGAGTGCGGGTGATCCGACGTACCGCCAACGGCGGAATCAGCGCTGCAACCAACGATGGCCTCGCCGCAGCACGGGGAGTCTGGGTCGCCTTCCTCGATCACGACGACCTGCTCGAGCCCGAGGCGCTCGAGGCCTGTGTCGGGGCCCTCGAGTCCGAGGGTGCGGAGGCTGCCTACACCGATCAGATGACCATCGACGAGGCGGGTCGGCCCGGCTGGGTCCACCTCAAGCCGGACTGGTCGCCGGAGCACTTCCGCCATGTCATGTACGTGGGTCACCTGCTCGTGGTGAGGCGCTCGCTCGCCATCGAACTTGGCGGATTCCTGCGCGAGCACGACGGCGTCCAGGACTTCGAGTTCATGCTGCGGCTCGGCGAGCGCACCGAGCGCATCGTCCACCTGCCGCAGGTCCTCTACCGATGGCGGGCGATCGCGGGAAGCCTCGCGGCGGCGACCGACGCCAAGCGCGGCATCGACGAGAAGCAGGCCAATGCGGTGCAAGCGCACCTCGACCGACTTGGCATTCCGGCGCGGGCCGAACCGCATCCGCGTCTGCCCCATCGCTGTCGGGTCCTGCCGGTGCTCACGGAGCGGCCGCGGGTCTCGATCGTGATCCCGACCAGGGACCAGCCCGACCACATCCGCACCTGCCTCGATTCGATCCACGAGCGGACCCGCTGGCCCGATCTGGAAGTCGTGCTCGTCGACACGGGAACCACCGATCCCCGTGCCCTCGCGGCCATGGCACGACATCCGGCGACCACGGTTCGGTTCGACCGACCCTTCAACTTCTCCGCCGCCTGCAACGCCGGCGCCGCTGCCGCATCGGGTTCGATCCTCGTGTTTCTCAACAACGACACCGAGGTCCTCACCTCCGACTGGATCGATCATCTGGTGCTCCATCTGCTCGATCCCGGGGTCGGCGCAGCGGGGCCGCTGCTGCTCTTCCCCGATGGAAGCGTGCAGCATGCAGGGGTGGTCCTCGGACCACGCGGCACCGCCGACCACGTGATGCGGGGCTTCCCGGCAGACGTGGACGGCTACGCGGGCAGCCTCTCGACACCGCGGGAGGTCTCCGCGGTGACCGGGGCGTGCCTGGCGATTCGCCGCGAGACCTTCGAGCGCATCGGTGGATTCCGCGAGACCTACGGGACCCACTATCAGGATGTCGACCTCTGTCTGCGACTGCGTCGCGAGGGACTTCGCATCGTGTGCACGCCGGAGGCTCGCCTGCACCATCATGAGAGCCCGAGCCGCGGATCGAGCTACGACTTCCTCGATCGACTGCTGCTGCTCGACACCTGGGGCGACTGCATTCGCCGGGGCGATCCCTACTACCCGGCGGTCTGCTCGCTCG
>JAPOKA010000060.1 GCA_029977865.1 bacterium | reverse complement strand
CCCCCCGCCGCGTTGCTCAGTTCCTCTTCCGAGAGGTCGCCGTGTCCGGCAGGCGGCGCAGGCAGGGTGATGTGCACGCAGTCGTCTGCGTTCTCGACCACCTTGACGTCGATCCCGTCAGGCACATCCAGACCGTGCTCGGCAAGCACAGCCTTGGGATCCGACAGAAAGCGAGCCTTGAGGGCTTCGTCCTTCCAACAGGCGGCGAACAGTCGGGCGAGGGCGTTACGGCTTTCGGTCACTGGATGCTCCGATAGGGAGAGATTTGACTTGGCATACTCAAGAGGCGGGGGCCGCGCTCACGGAGAGTTGCAGCCTAATGGATCTCAATTCAGACCACACCGAGAATCTCTCGGGTGGGCGGTTGCGGGCCCATCACATCCCGGCGTTGGGCCGCACATCGGAACTGCCTGCCCTCTTGAAGATCGCCTCCGGCCCGCCTGCCCCCGAGGCGCCGGCTCCCCATCAGCCCCCGGTCGACTCCCCCGGATCTCGCCCGCGCAACTATCGCCATCGGCGCCGACATCGGCGTCGATGGCCAAACCTCCTGATCGCATCGCCCTCACTATGGACGCAGGAGCATCAGATCGCTTCCGTCGTCGTCCAGGACGCAAAGGCCGGCCCACGCGAGTCCGCCGATCCCCTGGAAGAGTCCGTTTCCCAACACGTCGACCTCGCCCCCGGCGAGCCAACGCTCGAGCAGCGTCGAGATGGTCTCCTCGAACTCTGCAGCTGGCAGTGGAGCCTCCGCCGAAAGATGCGCCAAGGACTGTCGAGCGAGGAGACGCCCCGAAACGCCGCAACACAAGTGACCTCGCCCTGCCGGTGGCTGCCGAACCGTCGCGAGGGCGAACTCGAGATCATCCTGCAGGTGCGCCGCATCGGAGATCCGCAGCGCAGCCGCGCGGGAGAGCGCGACGCCTTCAGTGCCACTGCACCAGTAGCGGGATCCCATGGGGGCGGTCGACCGCGTGGTGCGCTTGACGCCGCGATAGTCCGGCCACCCCTGAGCGGGCTCGGTGCCCCGAAGGCGATGTTCGGCCTCGAACGCCTCCTCCGCGACCTGAATCAGGTCGGCACGGTGGACGGCTCGTCCCGCCTCCATCAGCGCCAGCGCGATGCCCGCTCGACCATGTCCGAACCCGCACAGTGGCAAGGTGCCTACCTCGGCCACCCAACCCAGTCCATGTGCCCGATCCCCGGCCCTCACGAGGTGATCGGCCATCCGTGCCACCACGTCCTCGGCTCCCGGGATCGGTTCCTCCTCCAGTTGGCGAAGGATCAGGAGCAAGGAGCCGGCAGACCCGGCAATGAGGTCATAGCCGTCGTCCGCCTCGATCGCGCGATCGGAGAACGAGATGGCAAGCTCTCGCGCCGCCATTCGATAGGCACCGTGCCCTTCGTGGCGCCCTACCGCCCACCAACCGGCCATGAGTCCGCTGCGACCGCCCATGCCATCGGGCTTTCTGCGTACCCAATCGGCCCGCATGGATGGCGACGTGGTCCAGGCCGCGAGTTCCCGGCGGAGGCTGGCCGCGGCGACCTCGAGATATCGACGATCGCCGAGTGCTCGGTAGGCTCGTTCGAAGAGCAGCGCGAGCCCACCCCGTCCCGCGTACAAGTCGGTCGACAACGCCGAAGGCTGGGCGATCTCCAAACGCGTATCCAACGTCATGTCGATCCAGTTGATCCCCTCGGCGGAGTCGAGACCGCGTTCGATGAGCGCGTCGAGGACGTCGACGACCAGCTCCCGCAGCGGCCGCCGGGGTCTCTCCGTGCGGTCGACGATCACCGCCTCCGCAAACGAACTGTGCATGCGGCCCTCGAGGCTGAGGATCGCGCTCCGGTACGCATTGCTCTGCAGAGTCGTCTGCAGGGCGAGGTCCTCCTCGCCCATCCGCTCGATCTGCGCGTAGGCTGACTCCAACGCGGATCGCTTCAGGCGGGTGCCGCCTCGTTCCACCGGATCTGTCGACTCCGGGTCGATGGTCCAGTACGAGGTCCCGAAGCCGGGCGTGACGAAGTACGCCACATCTCCATCGAACATGGACGCCGACTCCGCCTCCACCGCCGCAACCTGGGTTCGACGATGCCGATCGTCCGCGTCGGAGGGCACCGCCAGGAACGCGCGATCGATCGCAAGCCATCGATCGACACCGCTCCGGAGGTTCTCGACCTCGCACGACTGCTGAATCAACCTCGCGTAGACGTTGGTCGCCCGATTGAGGACACGCACGTACGAGGCCTCGAGCCTCCGGATCGGAGAGGCGTCTCCCAACCAGAACTCTCGATGCGGAAGGAGGGCCTGGTAGGCGGCGCGATATCCATCCTGCGTCAGCGAGATCTGCTCGTCGGCGTTCAGCTCCTCGCCGCTCTCGACCCAGGCTGCCGCCGTCGCACGCTCCTCTTCGGGATCGGGCTCCGCCCATCGCTGAAAGTCGGTGTTCACCCCGATCATTCGGCGAATCTTCCGAGTCTTGCCGTGCTGCATCTCGACCCGAAGCGCTCCGACATTCTGGAGACCACCCCCCCCGCGGAATCCCAGAACGTTCGGGAGCAGCATCGTCCTCAGGACCGAGTGCACGACTCGTTCCTGGACCGGATCCTCGTTGTCGGCATCCGCTTGGCTCACCAATTCGGGCACGCACACCGTCTCCAGATCGATGGGCACCGGCTCATCGCCGACCGCCAGCAGGTTGTCGAAGTGAAAGTCGTTGCCCTGCAGCATGTGGATGAGCGCCAGCAGCGCGCCCATTCGTCGCTGGTACCGGCGCAGGTCCGCGAGGTCTTGCCCTGGTCTCGCCTCGATGAACTCGGCCCAGCCCCATCTCCCACGATCGATCGTCCTTGGCGATCGAAGTCGAAGTTCGTCCGGAAGCATGGCATTGGCCGCCTCCACGATCGCGGCGAACGCGGTGTCCACGCTGCACGGGCGGGGCTTGTAGACCACGCGATGACCGGAATCGAAGCTGCAGATCGCGACCGACCGACCGCCGTTGTGACTGTCTCCCAGGCCGAAGTCCAACCTCGAAAGCGAACCGAACGCGGAATCGCTCCCGAAGGTCGATCCAAGTGCCGCTCGATCCTCCTCCAATCGAAGCAGGAACTCCGAAAGACATCGGGCCCATGCCACCGCGCGCACCGCGAGCAGTCGAGCCATCGCGGGGTAAGACGCCATCCAATTGCGCACCTTCGGGCCAACCATCTCCCGGACGGTGCGTGCGTACGCGCTCCGCGGGGGCGTGCCGGTGAGCAGACCCACCACGAAGTCGTTTCCGTCGTAGAGGTCGAGCCGATGGGCCTCGAGATCGGCGATGCAGGCGAAACGCGAGAACCTCGCCAGGTCCTCCATCAAGCGCCGCTGTTGGATTCGCAGCAGCGCTGGCCCGAGGTGATCGTCGAGATTCGGCAGCTGCCCGCGAAGTCGCCTCGTCGCGACATCGACCCACGGGACCAGCGCGTCCTCGAACGGAATCGCCGCCTCGCCCTCGGCACGCCGAAGACACTCCGACCTCGGAAGGCCGTCATCTCCGCAGGGGCCGTTCCAGGCGAGCACCTCCTCGAGCACCACCATCCAGTCCGCACGCGGCACCTCGCTTGCGGCGGAGTCGTCGATCGTCCCCAGCAGCTTCGCGAGATCGCTCTCCGCGATGCCCAGTTCCGCCAGTCGATCGTCCATCGGCGCCGACTCGGCGCGGGCGAGCAGCGAACGCCAACGATGAAGGACCTGCGTGGCGCGTTCCTCGTCGGACGCGAACGCCTCCGGACGACGTCGATACAGCCTGATCCGCTCAGGCAGATCGAGCATCGACTCGAGCAGCGACCAGTCGAGAGAGGTCATGGTTCATCGATCCCTGGGATTCACGGTTGTCCGCCTGTCTCGGGACGGCTGGGAATGAGATCAGACGCGCGAACATCGCCCGCCGCGAGGCTCGCCATCGAGTGGGAGGCCAGATGCAGGAGTCGCCGCAACCGATCCTCGGGTGCGGGTCCCACGAAGGCCGATGAGATCGCCTCGACCTGACCCGCCAGATCGCGAAGAAAGACGACCAGCTCCGGGAGCCGGTTCGGATCGAGTTCGGCGACATAGGCGTGGATTCGAGCCGAGCTGCCCACCTTCTCGCCGGCGATGCCGAGTCCGCGAAGGAAGAGCGACGCATCGAATCGGCCGATCGCCGCGGTGAAACCCATCAGATCGGCGAGCACCTCGTCGTGGACATGCAGGCGGTAGCGACCAAGCAGCCGGTGGGTCGCATGGTGGGTGAATTCGTGCTCGAGGCGAAGTCGCATCGACCGCTCGACCCATGAAGCGTCGTCCAACCCGTCGCCCACGTCGCTCGCGGCGATCCCCGCGTAGGCGGCCGGGTGGAGCAGAATCAGCCGATCGTGGAAGGTCGTGGCATCTGCCTCCCGTCGCCGCTGCACTTCCAGGGGCCACGACGAGGGGTCGCCCCCCGAATCGAGGAACGACGCGTGGGCCTCGCGCATCCGGACCGGGTTGGGAAGCCCGCTGACGTAGAGGGCATGAACGTTCGGCCCGATGGGAATCGGCTCGCAGCGACCTCCGAGGGCACGGTAGGCCCGTTCGAAATCCTGTCGCTCGGAGAGGGTGACGACCGGCAATGCACCCGCGGCATGCTCGACGACGCTCCACGCGACGCCCGACGGCGTCGCGAAGGCCTCCTCGGGCTCGATCGCCTCCGACACCGCCTCCGCCCGACGGATCAGTCGGGCGTATGCCTCGGACGCGCTCGCACCTTTCTCGATTGAAATCTGAAACTGTGGGAGCGCTTCGATCAGCGACTCCGCATCGCCGCCTCGATCGGCGAATCGCGATCGCCACCACGCGACGTGTCCCTCGTCGGCGACCGGAAGCGACATCGCCGCGGTGTCGACGGCTGAGAAGACCGGGGCCAGATACGCCTCGAGGCTCTGCGGGGTCTCATCGCTCACGGCGCTTGCGGTGCCCCCGGCTCGGCCTCGGCCCCCGCGGGTTCCAGCGCGGCGTCCCCGGATCGCTCCGGTGGATCCTCCGTTCGGTTCGTCGAGTCCAGAATCTGCTGCAAGTTCGGCCGCGAGTCCTCGAGCGAGTTGGCCTCGCCACCTCGAATCCCTTCCAGCACCGAACGCCCCGGCGCCTCGAGGCGGTCGAGTTCGAGGTCCCCCGTCCAGTCGACGCTGGCATGACCGAGCAGGCAGCCGGCGGCCGCGGCGAGCTGCGCGAGTGCGATCTGGTACTCCACCTGAATCGTGGCCTTCTGACTCTTCGAGACGTTGAGGGCCTGCAGCGCCTGAGTGAGGTTGCTGCTGGGGATCTGCCCCCGCTGGAAGAGCGTCTCGTACGACTCGTAGAACCTCGTTGCCGCGCGAACCTGGAGTTCCGCGGTCAGGACGGCGTTCCATCCGGCCTCGATCGCGTCGATCGCGTCGAGAACCTCCTGCGTCACCAGAATCTCCTGCTGCCGACGATCGGCGACGGTCTGCAGTCGCAAGAGGATCGCCGCCTGGTAGTTCGCCAGCGCAATCTCGTTGCCGATCGGAAGGCTGAACAGCGCTCCAACCGACCAGCCCGCAGCGCCTCCGTCGAAGAGGTCGCCGGTCGCGGATGCCAAGTTCAGGCTTCGGTCGAACCCCGCCGCGTTCCACGAGGCAAGCAGATCGAGCTGCGGCAGCGTCTCATTCTTGCGGATGTTCGCTTCGACGGTCCGCGCAAGCTGTTCGAACTCGAACTGCAGCAGTTCGGCGCGATTCACCAGCGCCGCTTCGACCAGCCGGCGAGCGTCGAAGTCGAAGCCGACCAGGATCGGCTCGGAGACCGGCCGGAGAGCCTCGGAACCGTCCAAGGTCATCGAGGGCTCCTGCATCACCACCTTCACCGCGCGCACCGCTCGACGCACCCCCAACTCCGCCTGGATCACCTGATCGACCGCGTTGGCCACCACCGTCTCGAAGTTGTAGACGTTGGCAATGGAGCCGGCCTGCACCGCGACCAGCCGTCGCTGCTGGTCGAGCAGATCCTTGGCGGTCTCGTAGAGCTGCAGGTTGATCTGCAGGAGTTCCCAGGCCAGATGGAGATTCCAGTAGGCGACATCGGCGCGAACCACCTGGTTGATGACGGCGGCCTGAGCCTCGGCCCTGGCGACCCCGAGATCGGCGCCGGCGATCACGATCGATCCTTCGTTGTAGTCCAAGCCGGCACCTCGGAGCAGCGGCTGCTGCAGGCTGACGCCAGGCAGACTGGCGGCCGCGTCCGCGTCGGCCCCGGGGCCGGACAGACTGGTCGTCGACAGGGTCCAGTCCAGCACCACGCTGCCTCCGCTTCGCAGCGGCACCTCCAACCCCGGGACCGCGGTGAACTGGTCCGAGGAGATGTCGATCGTCGGACCGAGGCCGAACTCGGGAGACACCACTCGGCTCTGCTCGATGCTTGCGAGAAAGGTCGCCTGAAACTTCGCCTGTTCCGCGCGGAGCCGCTGCGCCGCGATCTCCGGGGAGAGGAGCGTCGACTGGATCTGCAGGTTGTGCTCGATGGTCGACTTCCGCACCTCCGCCAAGGTCAGGTCGCGAGGCATGCCCGCGCTCATCAGCTCCAGGAGCCCCTCCACTCGCGTCACCGCCTCCTCATCGCTGGTCGAAGGCGGGACGACCGAGGTCTGCATCGCGTCGCCGAGCGATTCGAGCGGCTGAATGGTCCCGAGCCGACTCTCAAGGTCGTCGATCCGCCTCCAGTCGGAATCGATGGTCGATGAACAGGCACCCAGCGGCAGGGCGAGCACGGCGAGGATGGGGTGAATCGTGAATCGAATCGTCACGACATCTGTCCCGCCATGAGGTCGGAGAACAGGCCGCCTTCCCGCTCCAGCTCGTCGAAGGTGCCCGACTGAACCACGCGTCCCCGATCGAGGACGTAGATGCGATCCGCGTTGCGGATGGTACTGAGGCGGTGCGCGATCACGATTCGGGTCGCGCCGATGCCCTCGATGGCCTTGGTGATCTCGGCCTGCGAGGCGTTGTCGAGGGCGCTGGTCGCCTCGTCGAGGAAGACGATCTCGGGCCGAGCGACCAGCGCGCGAGCGATCAAGAGTCGCTGCACCTGACTCTGCGACATCGAGCTGGGCGTGATGACCGTCAGCATTCCCATCGGCATCGCGTCGATCTCATCCGCCATCCCGACCATCCGGGCGGCCGACCAGGCGTCGTCGATGGTTCGGCTCGATCCGATTCCCAGGATCATCGACTGCACGTTTCCGAAGATCGACTCGGTGGACTGCATCACCACCCCGATCTGAGACCGAACCACCGCGGCGTCCAGATTCTCCAGGGGAGTCTGGTCGTAGAGGACCTGGCCCGACTGGGGCCGCTCAAGGCCCAGCAGAATGCTGAGCAGCGTCGACTTGCCGCACCCGGTTCGGCCCACGATGGCCACGAACTCTCCCGGTTGCGCGTCGAGATCGATTCCATCGAGAACGTAGGGGGTGTCGGGGCCGTAGGAGAACCGCACCGCTCGAGCCGCCACTCCGCCGCGGATCGTGACGACGTCGCCGCCGGCCGCGCCGACCTCGGTGTCCGCCGAGAGAAGCGGCCGGATCCGCTGGATCTGCGGGACCATGTTCGCACCGGCCTTGATCGCAGGTGCGATGCCGACGATCGCAGCGAGGAACGCGGTCAACGCGGTGACAAAGGCGACGAACCCACCGGGTTCGAGGACCAAAGCGGGCGTCTCCCGCAGCGAGGCGGTGAACTCGACGAAGACCAGCGCCATGGCCACCGTCGAGGCGGCCCCCACCACGACACCGACCCACACCGCGAACATGCCGCTGCGGTAACTGCAGGTTCCAACTCGTCCGAGTCGGGTGATGAAGCTGGAAAGCGTGCGCTGTCGAGATCCCTGAATCTGGATCTGTCGGATGCCAAGCAGCATGTCGATGCCGAAGCCGTCGAGTTCGCCCTTGGCGACGGACATCTCGTAGTCGGCCCGGGCCATCCGCACGCTCAGCCACGCGACGATCACCAACTCGGCGACGATGACCGTGACCGCGGTGACGCCCATCGACGCGTCGAAGTGGAAGAGCACCGCCAGATTCGCCAGGCTGGCCAGCAGCGACACGCAGATCGACAGCACCGACTGGGTCAGCGCCGACCGCACCTCTTCGACGGCCATGACCCGCTGGGTCAGATCGCCGGCGGAGCCGCCCCGGAAGAACGACACCGGAAGCTGGAACACCCGATCGACCAGCGCCGCGATCACCTGATAGCTGCTGCGGGTCTCGAGGCGAAGGAAGGCGATGCCGGCAGCGACGTGCAAAAGAGCGCGAGAGATCGCCACCGAAACCAGCAGCGCTCCGAAGAAGACCAGTTGGACGCGCTCGACGCTCGGAATCACGGTCCCGACGATCTGGCCAGTGACGATCGGGACCAGCGCCACCAGTGCGGAGACCACCGCGATCACCGCAAGCACCATGATCCCGTCGCCGAGGTTTCCCGCGAAGACGATCCGAAGCAGATCCGTGAGCCGGCCCCGCCCGGCAGGCAGGGGCCGGTAGAACATCGTGGCGGACTCCGAGTACGCGGCGGCGTGCGAGGCGCCGACACGATCGATCGTTCGGACTCCCTTGGAATGGTGCTCGCGGGCGAGGTATCCGCCTCGGCGGGGAATCAACGCCGCCGGCGTGCCGTCATCGGCCCGCTCGAGGAGAAGCGGCCCCGCATCGTCACACCACCAGCGATCTTCGAGCCGCACGGTGCGGTACTGCAGGTGAAGGACTCGAGCAAGGTGATCGACCGGCTTCAGGGCGGACTGCGGTTCCAGGTTCCTCGCCGCTTCGGTGGAGACTCCCAGCGCCTCGATCACCTCGAGGATCGCGGCGACCGACTGGGATCGGCGCCCCGTCATGGCGGAGACTCGTGGCGCAGAATGCCCGTGCACCATGACCTCGACGGCCTCGCTCAACGACCGATCGTCGAGATCACGCAGTCGGGCAATCCGGTCTCGGTCCCGTTGGGCCGCCGACGCAATGCACTCGGAGGCTCGGCGGTCGAGATGCTCGGACAGCGACTCGACCAGCAGCCGCCAGCTGGTGCCGGCATCGACGCCGCCATCCCAGTCACGAAGCTCGCTCCCCAGCGAGAACATCGGCCGAAGCACGGCTTCCAGCGACTCGCGCGAAGGCAGCGGGCGGTCGTCGACCGCCAACGAGACCCAGGACGCATCGTGTGAAGCTCGAATCTCGACCACCTGACCGGCGCGATCCGCCGGGACGATCAGCATGGCCCCTGCGCTCGACTCGAACAGCGGTTCCGCAGCGCCGAGGCGGCCGTCCTGCCTCACCTCGCGAACCACCACCGCCACCGAACCCGCAACCACCGCGAAGAGAAGCGGGCCTTCCCGGTGCGGAGCAGGCGCCGTCGGCACCTCCGGGTCGCCGGCCTCGAGTCCGAACCAACGCGGCAGCGCCGGCACCGTCACGCGGCACCGCCAAACTCGCCGGCGAACCAGGCGTTTCGCTTCGTCAACTCCTCGAATCCGCCGCGATCGGCGATGCGGCCACCCTCGAGCACCACGATCTCGTCGACCAGATCGAGGGTCGATCGGCGGCTCGTCGCCAGCACGACGGTGCACCCGCGGAGCCGGATGCGATCGAGCAGCTTCGCTTCGGTTCGACCATCGAGCGCCGAGGTCGCGCCGTCGAGCACCAGAATGCTCGGTCGCTTCGCGAGACAGCGAGCGATCTCGAGGCGTTGCCGCTGACCGCCGCTGAGGTTGCGGCCGCCTTCCTCCACCGACGCATTCATGCCGCCCGGCCGATCGAGCAGTTCGCTGCAGTCGGCGTCCGCGAACGCGGCGACCACCTCGGCGTCGGCGATGGTGGGATCCCACATGCTGACGTTGTCGCGAAGAGTTCCGGAGAAGATTGCGGGGCTCCCGGAAGTGCCGGAGACCGAAGTCACCAGCCGGTCGGGCGCGATCGACGCGATCGGCTCGCCGTCGAACTCGATGCCGCCGCTCCACGGCCGCTCGAGCCCCAGCAGCAGATCGGTGAGGGTCGACTTGCCGCTGCCCGACGGTCCGACCAAAGCGACGATCCGACCGGCATCGACGCCGATCGAGATCGATTCGATGAGCGGCGGCTTGAGCCGATCGAATCCGAACCGGACCTCCTTCAGTTCGATGCGGCCGCCGAGTCGCTCCTCGCGATCCGTTCGAGTCGTCGCCGCGGTCCCGCCCCGGTCCTCGCGATACTCGAGCACGTCGAGCACCCGGTTCATCTGAGCCTGGGTCTGCTGGAAGGTCCGCGCCAGCATCACGATGTTGGTGATCGGCGCGAGCAGCAGGCCCGCGATCATCTGCATCGCGACCAGGTCGCCGATGCTCAGCCGCCCCTCCATCACTTCCCAGCCCCCGAGCGTCAGCACCGCTCCGTAGACGATGGCTCCCTGCAGCGCCACCGGGGCCGCGTCGAGCCACGCATTCAGCTTGGAGACCTCCTGCTGGGCATTCACGCCCTTGGCCTGATACCCCGCCCACTGGCCGAACGCTTCCGCTTCTCGACTGGTCGCCTTGAGTTCACGAATCGAGCGAAGCGCCATCATCAGCACGCCATACTGCCGACCAACCTCGCGCTGCACCTTGGTCGATCGGTCGACGAGGATCCGGTTGGTGAACCGCACCAACAGCAGCAGGACGATCGCCCCGCCGACGCTGATCCCCCCGATGAGCGGATTCACAAGCACCAGCGCACCGGCGTAGGCGGCCGCGGTGCCCACGCTCACGATCTGGGTGAGAATCTGATTGCCAAGACTGGTGGCGATGACCTGATTCGAGGTGAGCCGCTGCACCAGATCGCCGGCGGAGCGCTGCAGATAGAACCGCATCGGAAGATCGAGAAGATGCGTGGCCAGTCGGGTCGCCTGCATGAGAAACATGCGCAGCACCAGTCGATTCAGCGCGTAGCCCTGCAGCAGCGTCAGGGCCTGCATGACGAGCACCATCAGGAGCATGCCCGAGACGATCCAGAACGAACTCGACGCGTCGTGGCCCTCCACCACCCGGTCGATGAACGCTCCGGTGAATCCCGGGATCAGCACGCCCGGCACCGCGATCAGCAAGCCGCAGAGCATGGCGAACATGACCGCGATCCAGTTGCCGCTCAGCCACGTGGCGACTCCCCGCAGCAGGCTGGGCGCCGCGCCCGCGGCCTTGAACGACGGGCCGAGGTCGAACTCGAGGGCGATCCCGGTGAAGAACTTCGAGAACTCCTCCTCGTCGACGAGTCGACGCCCGCCAGCGGGATCATTGAGCTGATACCGCCGGCCCCGCATGCCCTCGAACACCACGAAGTGGCCGAAGCCCCAGAAGAGGATGAGGGGCCGCGTGCTCGACGAGCGCACGTCCTCGATCGAGAGCCGCTTTCCCTTCGCCTCCAGACCGTGGGCCCGCGCCACCTTGGCGAGTTGTCCGGCGTTCGAGCCGTCGCGGGTGACGCCGCACTGGATCCTCAGGTCCTCGAGCGGGATCCACCTTCCGTAGTAGGCGAGGATCATGGCGAGGCTCGCCGCCCCGCACTCCACCGCCTCCATCTGCAGGATCGTCGGCACGCGGGCCACTCGCCGCGCCGACTTCGTGCGACCGCGCCTCATCCGGAATTCGCCTCGAACACCGAAGCCGGCGGATCGAGTCCGAGGAGGTCCTTCACCCAAGGAATCACCAGATCGATGGGACGATCTTCCGAGACCACGACTTCGACCGCGCAGAGGGCCGGGTAGTCGAGTGGTCGGGGATAGCCCCGACCGCTGGTCCACCGGAGGCCGGTCGGCGAGGACGCATCTCGCTCGATCCGAACAACCACTTCGAGCAGCGGACCGAGCTTCTGGGCGAGATCTGCTGCGAGCGTGCGGCTTCCGAGCGCCGCAGAATCTCCGAGGTCGACCACAAATCTCGAGACCTCGACGACCTCGCCGACGATGTAGCCGAAGCGGGAGGGCCGAGCGAAGGGCAGACTCAGCCGTACCGCCATGCCCTCCCGAATGCGACGGCCGGTGCCGTAGGGAACGAATGCCTCTGCGATCAAGTCCTCGTTGGCATCTCCGGGCGGCTGAATCGAGGCGACGATCGTGCCCACCGAGACGGTCGAGCCGAGATCGAGGCGGTGATGGAGCAGCGTTCCGTCGATCGGCGCGAGCACCCGCGTGGCTACGTCCATGCTGATCTCGGCGGCCCGAAGCTGCTCGCGTGCCTCGGCGACGCCGCTGGCCCGCGCCAATCTCTCCTGTTCGGTGGAAGTCACGAGCGAGTAGTACTGCTCGTTCGCCTGCGCGATGATGGTCTGCTGCTCGCTGATCTGCTGCAGGACGCCGAAGTAGGCCTGCTGGGTCTGGACGAATTCGCTACGGGAAATGAGTTTGCCCTCGACGAGTTCCTTCAGATCCTGAAGCTCACCCTCGAAGAGCTCGGCAAGCTTCTGGGTCTGATCGACGGTCTGGTTGGCGGAGGCCAGCTGCGCGTCGAGCCATGACTTCTGCCGATCGAGGATGCGATCCTCGGCTTCGCGGAGCTTCGAATCCTGACTCTCGAGAGTCTCGACTCGGGATTTCGCGATCTCGACCCGCTCCTCGAGATCACGGTTCTTCAGGCGGACGATGGCATCTCCCGCCTTGACTTGCGAGAATTGAGGTACCACCAGTTCGCTGACGCCGCCCACTCCGGATGGGCTGAACACTTCGATCGGCTCCATCCCCCGCGGGACCATCACGCCCATGCCCTCGACGAGATTCGGGAGCCGCCCCAAGAACCCCCAGGCGACCGCCAGCGAGATCAGCAACGTGGAGACCAGGAGGAGGACCCACGAACTCGGGCGAACCACAACCAACCGCTGGTCGAGTTGTTCGCTCGATCCAAGTTGGGCGACGGCTTCGGTGCGGGCGATTTTTGAGAGTTGTCGCTGGCTCATTCCGCGGACTCCACGTTGAACCCAACGAGCTCATCCTGCCCGCGACGACAGCCGCGGGGCCTGCCTGATCGGCACTCCAGACCCTGAGCCACACGGGGTGATACCACTTCCGAAGGCGAGGTTCAATCGGGCATCGTCGGCCCATCGGCCGAGTGGGTCCGCTCCAGCTCAGTCGCCGGAACCTCGACGGTCGTCCTTCACGTTTCGCGTGGAGGGTGCCGTCCCTGCGACAAGGCTTCGCTCCGACCGCAAGAGACTCGAGTATCGCTCGAAGACCCCCAGGCGACGCTCGATCAGCCGGTGCATGGGATCGTTATGGACCTCGACGTGGAAGAAGAGTCGTGGAAGCTGGTCCACGAGGGCATAGTGGCGTCGGACGGACTCGATCACGATCGAGACTCCGAGCCCGCGACCGACCAGGTCGGATCGAATCCAGAGCATCGAGTATCGATGCAGCCCGGCCCCCACGATGTGGTTGAGCATCCACCCCGCCACTTCGCCATGGTGCCGAAGGACGACGCTGGTCTCCTCAGACACCGCCAGCATCCACTCGCCCGCAGGATGCAGCCCCATCCCGATCGCGTGGGTCGCTCCAAGTTCGTCGACCTGTCGCCGCTCGTCCGGCGAGAGCGTCGACCAGATGTCGATCTCGAATCCAGGCCGGGGACGCCACGGGCGGTTCTTTCGAACGGTCTGCTCCAGAGCCGATCGTCCGCCTCGATAGACGGTCGCCGTCGGCGTCGGCTCGCCCCACCCCTTGCCGGCAAGCAGCCGCTCGATCGCCGCGGCAGCGGGCGTATCGTGGTACCAGCTTCCGACCAGCTTCGGGATGCCCGCGGCCAGGGTCATCGACTCGGCGGCCTCGAGCAGGGCCCGGCCGACTCCACGCCGCCGAAACGCGGGGTCGACGAAGATCGACTCGAGGAACGCTGCCTTGGCTGCCGTCGCCGAGTGCAACACCGCGAGGCCAACGGGCCGCTCGTCGATCGAGGCACCGAGCATGACCATCGCCGGAATCTCCTCGCAGCGCCGAGCGGTGTGATGCGAGGCGAAGCGGGCGTACGGAATGCGTTGAAACGCCTCAAGCACGCGGCATTGCGGCACATCCGATTCGCTCAAGCGTTCCGCCTCTCCTTGAAGAACGAGCGGGATTCGCAATGCCCGACAACGGACTCCCACCAGCAGCGGGCCGTCCCGATCGAGATACCGACTCTACCGAATACCAAGTCGGCGCGCCGGAGGCGGGTGGTACCTTGGCGAACATCGAACATCCACTTCCCATGAGCAAGAAGGCGGGTTCCATGACGTCCACCGGAAAGACCATTGCCTCGGCTCGGGCCCTGCTCGCGCCCCTCGAACCCTCCGAGTTCATCGCACACCATCTCGAGCGCGAGTTGCTGCACGTCGAGCGTCGCGATCCATCGCTGGTGGACGGCATCTTCGACCTGGACTCCATGGGTCACTGCCTCCGCTACATGCAGCCCCAGCGCCGGAATCTGATTCGGGTGGTCGCGGGCGACCGCAGCGGGGAGCGGACCACCGAGATGCTCGCCCGGATCGCCGAGGCGCCGGGCAGCGGAGAGCGGTTGATCCGAAGCCTGTTTGCCGACGGCCACACCGTGGTGTTCAGGTATGCGGAAGGCTACTGGCCGGCACTCGAGCCGATCGCGATGGATCTTCGCCGAGTGCTTCGAAGCCTGGTTCATTGCAACGTGTACTGCACGCCTCCCGATTCGCAGATCTTCGACACCCATGTGGACACCCACGACTTCCTGATTCTGCAGACCAGCGGCTCGAAGACCTGGCGGCTGCATGAGGTCCCACACGAACTTCCCATCGACGCATCGCCGCTGCTCAGCGATTTGGAGCCGAGACTTCCGTCGGCGCTTCCGACCTTCGGGCCGGTGTCGCGGGAGATCGTGCTCCGGCCGGGAGACCTGCTCTATCTGCCTCGCGGGGTCCCGCACTCGGTGGCTTCGACCGATCAGCACTCCGTTCACGTGACCATCGGCCTCTATCCGCTGCGGATGCACCAGCTGCTGTCCCGTGTTCTCGACCTGCTGGCGATGCAGGCGGTGGAGCTGCGCCGCGGGACTCCGATCGAGTGGTTCGACGGCGAGGGTTCGACGCCGAGCGCGGGCGATCTGCTGCGGCAGGCGGCTCAGCTCGCCGACGCCGCCGAAAGCCCGATCGACCTCGATCGCATCCTGCAGGTCTTCGAGGAGCAGCACGCTCCTCCGATCGATCCGCGGGGATCGATCGTCGCGGCATTGAGGTCGAAGCACCTCGATCTCGACACCGTGCTCGAGCGGCCCGCCGGCGCCACCTGGAAGACCCGTCGGGGCCCCGGGGAGTTCAGAGTGTCCTGCGGGAAGGGCATGGCGCTCCCGCTCAAGTTGGAGCCTGTGCTCGGGTTCTTCGAGCGACACGAGCGGTTCCGGGTCGGGGACCTGCCCGAGATGCTTTCGGACACCGCCAAGCTGACCCTCGCCCGCAGCCTCGTCAAGAACGAACTGCTTCGGGTCTCCGATCAGCCCGCACCCCCGATCAGCGACAACGCGACTCCGACGCGGCTCGACCCATCGGCCGCCTTCCCGCCCCTGCCTTGATCTGACCTGGCCGCGATGCAGGGTCCCGCTCGACGGGAGCGAAACCAGTTGTCATCCGCGTTGGATCTCGCGATGCGATCGGCACGAGCCTCGATCTCTTCAGACCCGACGTGGCTCTCCGGCCGGACGAGCCCCCCCTGCGGGCTGACTCGTGGGCTCGGAGACCACCCGTCAGCTCGATGGCGGCCTCTGGCCACTCTCAGCAACCGTCGGGCGACACTCCATCACCGGGTTGGTTGTTCGCGGAATGTGCCCCGCCCGCCGCATTGCTCAGTTCCTCGTCCGAGAGTTCGAGCGGCCGGTCAGGCGGTGCAGGCAGGGTGATGTGCACGCAGTCGTCGGAGTTCTCAACCACCTTGACCTTGACTCCCTTGGGCACATCCAGCCCGTGCTCGGCAAGCACCGCCTCGGGATCCGACAGAAAGCGTGCCTTGAGGGCTTCGTCCTTCCAGCAGGCGGCGAACAGTTGGGCGAGGGCATTTCGTTGCTCGGTCATCGAGATTCTCCGTTGGGCCGAACAGGAACTGCGGCAGGGCCGCTGACTCACTCAGTCAGCACGCCGGTGAGCAAGAGTAACCCCTCGCCGCATTGCTCAGTTCCTCGTCCGAGAGTTCGAGCGCCCCGGCAGGCGGTGCAGGCAGGGTGATGTGCACGCAGTCGTCGGCGTGCTCGACCACCTTGACCTTGATTCCCTCAACGTCTGGTCGTCGTGACCTCCTAGCTCCCACACCCAGTCGAGTACATTGCCTTATCGTGACTCAATCCATCACCGGGTTGGTTGTTCGCGGATTGTGCCCCGCCCGCCGCATTGCTCAGTTCCTCGTCCGAGAGTTC
>JAPOKA010000005.1 GCA_029977865.1 bacterium | reverse complement strand
CGCGCCACCCGGCCACGCTCCTCGATTTCGTCCCACGGGTCGGTCGGCGGGATCTCGGTCGCTCTGAACGGAACCGCTCGATCAGGAACTCACCGCCTCGAGGCCCACGATGATCGTGACCTCGTCGCCGATCCCGCCCTGATCGACCTGGTAGTCCATGCCGAACTGGCTGCGCTCGATCTTGAACGACGCTTCGAAGCCGATCAGCTTCTTCCCACGCGGCTCGGAGAACCCGATCCACTCCACCATCGCCGTAACCGGCTTGGTGACACCGAGCAGGGTCAATTCGCCCTCGACCTTCCACAGGCTGCCGCGGTCCGGCGTCGCCTTGGTGCTCTTGAAGGTCATCTCGGGGAACTCCTTCATGTTGAAGA
Organism: bacterium; assembly: GCA_029977865.1. Lineage (GTDB taxonomy): Bacteria > Planctomycetota > Phycisphaerae > Phycisphaerales > SM1A02 > VGXO01. The sequence goes on along the minus strand of JAPOKA010000005.1, from coordinate 76,430 downwards.
AGTCGGGGCCCTTGAGGAAGTTGTCGAGCTTGTCGTCGCCGCCGTGGACGCTGGCGATGGGAATGCGAATGTCGAACTCGAGCGACCCGTCGGCGCCGGGCGAGTAGGTGATGGTGCCGTTCACATCGTCGAAGCGGCCCCAGAACATGCTCGCCGCGAGGTGCTCGACCCGGAAGTTGCAGCTCGAGTGGACGCGATCGACGGTGTAGGTGCCGGCAGCCTTCTCGGGGAGGGGAGTGGCCGCAGGGGTCGCCTGCCAGGGGGCGAGGGCGAGGGCGGCGACGAGGGACGGCAGGGCGAGGGCGGCGACGGTCAGCGTTCTCGATCGCATGGCGGCTCCATGGGGATGACGGAATCCGAATGCAGAGCAGCCGCCCACGCGTGGACGGCTGCCAGCGGTCAAGTGTTATCCCTCGCGATCCCGAGCGGATCAAGCGAGGAGTCGCAGCGATCAGGGATTCTGCTGCGGACACGGGCCCCACGCCGCCATCAGGATCGCCTGATCCGCGGCATCGGTGGTGCCATTGCCATCGAGATCGGTGGCGCCGGGCTTGCCCCAGTTGGAAAGCAGCAGGCCGAGATCGGCACCGTTCACGGTGCCGTCACCGTTGAGGTCGGCCACACACGGGACCATCGCCACCGCAGCGGCGGGAACGGGAGCGGCCAAGGCGTTTGCGAGCACGAGCATTGAGACGATCATCGGAATTGACTCCTTCCCGAAAAGTCGGCGGAGAGGTCCTCCACGCACGAGTAGAGACTAGTGCCGCCAGTCGCGAGGTCCAGAGCGAATCTCGCGGGTTTCCGCCCCAAGGTGAAGCCGCGATTGCCTCGAATCGCCTTCTGATGAGGCAAATGCCGCACCCATTGCCAGGGGCTGGTGGCCAGGCGAGCGCGGAATGGCGCCGACGACCTGCGCGTCGGTGACATTCGCTGTCATCGCCGTCGCCACCCCGAGCGCGCCGCCTTCAGTCGGTCGACGTGGCGCGATCGACGGCGCTCGTGCCGCTTCGGCCTGCGCGCCCCTTGTCGATGAGTCGGTTCATCGCCCGCGCGGTGTCCCCACGCGGCCCGGCGAGCCGCGCGGCCTGTTCGTCCGCGTGATAGCTCGAACGCACCAGCGGCCCGCTCTCGACGACCTTGAAGCCGCGCTCGAGGCCGGTGACGCGATAGCGCTCGAACTCCTCCGGATGCACCCAGCGGGCGATCGGCAGGTGGTTGCGGGTGGGCTGCAGGTACTGCCCGATCGTCATGATGTCGGCGTCGCTCTCGCGGCGAACATCTTCAAGCAATTCGTGCACCTCGTCCTCGTGTTCGCCGATGCCGACCATGATGCCGGTCTTGGTGACGAGGCCGCCTTCCTTGATCTGCGCCAGCACGCGAAGGCTGCGTTCGTAGCGGGCCTGCGGCCGCACCGCCGGATGCATGCGGCGGACCGTCTCCATGTTGTGGGCGAGGATCTCCGGCCGAGCGTCGATCACCTTCTGGAGCGCCTTCTCGTCGCCCATGAAGTCGCCGACGAGCACCTCGACCGACATCTCGGGGCACGCCTCGTGCACCCGTTCGATCGTCTCGGCCCAGATCGCGGCGCCGCCGTCGGGCAATTCGTCGCGGTTGACCGAGGTGATGACGACGTGCTTCAGGCCGACCAGCTTGAGGCTCGCCGCGACGCGGCGCGGCTCGTCGAGATCGAGTTCCGGCGGGCGACCGGTCTTCACGTTGCAGAAGCCGCAGCTTCGCGTGCAGGTGTCGCCGAGGATCATGATCGTCGCGGCGCCGCGGGCCCAGCACTCGCCGATGTTCGGGCAGCTCGCCTCCTCGCAGACCGTGTGCAGGCGATGCTCGTCGATGATCGACTTCATCTTCCGGAAGCCCTCGCCGCCGGGCATGCGGGCCCGCAGCCAGTCGGGCTTCCTGCCGATGCGGAGGGTCTGGGCTTCCTTCTCGATGTTGTTGAGGACGAACCCCGTGAGGCTCACCGCCGCCGGGCCCACGCTTCGTGCGGTATCGCCGCCCAAGGGCCGCGGATGACGGGCAAGCGTCCGCGCCAGCGGCGAGTTGGGAGCGGGTTCTGGGGCGGGAGTCGGCATGGGCAGCGAGTCGGGAAGAAGGAGGGTAGCCGGGTCGCGGGCGGGTCGGCGCCGGCAACGCGATCGAGGAGGACCACGTCACGCGCCAACCGCTCGCTTCGCTCGACGGGCGGTCACTTGGACGGGCTAGACCCCATGGACTGGATGGATGGAATGGATCCGAGACCGCGAAGCGCTGCAGCCGTTGCGGGCGCCTTCGTACGCCCAGGCGCTGGCGGGATCGGGCGCGGACCACGTCGCCCGCCGCCCCTGCTCGCGGACTTCGCGACCGTCGCCCGCCCCGCGGCGGCGGGCAGGCGCCTTTCTTACGAAATCTCTCGCCAATCCTGTTAGCGGACCTTGCGTCCACGATCGATTGGGGAATAGTTCTCCATCCGACGCCGCTCCGGTGGCGGTGTTCAGGTCGCATTCGGGGCTGTCGGCCCGTGAAGGGTCGCCCGTCCTTGAGACGCTTCAGAGTTCGGAGAGAAGAAAGATGCAACCCTTGGTCGAGATCTCGTTGTTGGCCCGATCCCGATCGGTCCGCCGTTTGAGCTGGCCGACTTCGGCAGTCGCCGCCGCCATGGCCTTCGCCTGCCTTGAGGCCGCCGGCGCCGCGGTCCTCGTCAGCTACCCGTTCAACAACAACGCCGACGGCAGCAGCGGCTTCGCCTACACCACCTTCGACTCGAGTGTGCTGACCAGTTCGGTGGTCGCGCAGGGCGCGGGTCTCGGTGTGTACTCGGTCGGCACGGACAGTTGGAGCGGCTCCACGCAGGTGCTGAAGACCGGGCCGGGCACCGCCGTCGCCGGCGCCACCGCCGCAGACGCCGTCTCCAACAACTGGTACTTCCAGTTCACGCTGACGCCGACCGCGAGCATGGACATCCGTTCGATCGAGGCCGACTGGAGCCGCGGCGGCACGACCGCGGTCCGCGGCTGGTTCGTGCGGTCGAGCCTCGACAGCTACGCGAGCGATCTCTATTCGAACCAGACCCCCATCGGCACCGCAACGGGTCTGCAGCATGTCGGCTTCAACATCACGGGCTTCACGGGCCTGGCTTCGGCGGTGACCTTCCGGTTCTACATCTACACCGACAGCACCGGACGCTACATGGACTTCCAGAACGTCCAGTTCAACAGCCACGCCTTGGCGGTTCCGGGCGGTGCGGGCGCCGCGGTGCTCGCCACCGCGCTGATGGGCTTGCGGCGTCGGCGACGCTGATCCGGAGTTCAGACCGGGCCCGCGTACCGCGGTGACGCGCTTCGAGGTCTCGAGACTTTCCAGTCGGGGCTTGGTTCGATGGGTCTCATGTGGCCCATGCGGCCCATCCCATCAGGCGGCGCTCGGGCGGTCGCCTATCTCGGCGCCAAGGGCCGACGAACGAGCAGCGTCGATCGCAGCGGCGGGCACTCGACGAAGTACCTCCAGTGCTCGAACGCCTCGTAGGGCTCGCCGAGGTAGTCGAAGGCCTTCTGCAGCAGGTCTCGATAGGTCGGTGTCGCCGAGCGAAGCACCTCGGGAAGCGTCGTCGACGGGCATCGCTCGAAGGAGCCGAGCACGTCGATCGCCGGCGACGAACCCAACATGTCCAGGGACTCTCCGACGCGGCCCACGTGGGTCGAGGCGACCGGCGGTCCACCGTGCGGCACGTCGCGATGCCACAGCACTTCACAGACGGCAAACTCCATCCAGGCGTAGACCGGCATGACCAGATGGACCTGCGACGGAACGGCGGCCTCCGACTCGGAGCGAGCTTCGCGGGGGGCATGGATCGGCCCGAGCGACGGAATCCACTCGCCGCAGGCGATTCGTAGCGGACCCGTGCGACGGGGATCCCGCTCACCGAACCCGAACGCCGGTCGGTCATCGCTCGGGGTCGCGTGCAGTTCGGCCCCGGCCAGGCCGGGCGAAGACAGTTCGGCGAAGAGCGGCGGAAGCGGTCCCTCACGCCCGAGCACCTTCGAGAGATCCGCCCCAGGAGGCAACGCCGCCGACAACTGGGCCGAACTCGCCTGGCAGGCGACGACTCGAACGACCGGTCCAGGGATCTGGCGCTCGAGGCTGTCCATCAACTGGAGAATCGTCACATCCGCCTGCTCGGGGTCGCTGCGGCTACGCGTGACGAGATGAATCAGGAACTTCGCGCGCGAGGAGAAGGTCGAGGTCCCGCGAGTCGCATGGTGGGCCCTCCGCAGTCTCGCCTCCGAGGCGGGGTCGTTCTCGCGGACGACGCCGGCCGCGACAAACGCTTCGAGATCGAGGTCCGGCGAGACCTCGCGGATCTCGGTCTGAAGTCGGTCGATCGATCGCTGCACTCGCTCTGCGCTGTCCGCGTCGAGGCCGGCCCGACGCAGCGCCTCGACGATCGCGACCCACGCGTTCGGCGCAGGGCGAACTCGAGCCATCTCCATGGGTGAGCCGGCTCTGGCGAAGGCAAGCAGATGCCAGGCCCGCCGCGCGCTGATGCCGAGCTGCGTGCCCGCGTCTCGAACCGTGATCCCGGGCGGCAAGGTGGCTCGGATCGCCTCCGCTGCTGCGAGCGATGCCTCGCGCAGTGCCTGGCCGAGACGAGGCGCTCGCTGCTCGAGCGGGTCAGGCGACTCGGGTGAGAGTGTTGGTTCGGTCACGAGTGCCAATGGAGCCGATGCCGCGCGAAATGAGAACCCACCGCATCCCTCGGAAACCTCGCCGAGACTCTATCGGGTCGGTCAAGCGGTCCGCCGAGACCCGCGCCGACGCCAACTGCCACCGCGAGCGTCGGCGTTGCTTGGACCGCACGCCGTTGCCAAGACGAGACTTTCAATCGCCACTTCTCTGGGATCGCTCCAAGTCTCGCCGGGGTAGTCGGTACGACCCGAGACCCCGATGGTCACGGGACACCCACCCAACAGAACTACGAACCACGGTCGCTCCCGCGTGCTTGCGGGACAACCCGAGGGACCCCACCGGTTCATCGGTCCGGGCTCCCAAGGACCTGAGGCACCGCCGAGACTTCGATGCGCGTCGCCTGGCCCGAGCCCGACGGCCTCCTGAGTTCCAAGCGGCGGGCGGCCATGACGGTCGCCAACCGCATCGCGTCGGCGCGTGCCATCGCGCATGGGTCGGCCCGCGGACCACGAGGGAACGGCTCGCCGACCCGGGAGGGGCTGCTCCCGGCCACCTTCGCTTCGGCCGCGGGCGAGGTCACGCGCGGGAGGCAAACCGCATTCCGGCGGAATCGGGTGGCGCAGGCTCCGCAACCTCATCTTGGACGGCGCGGCGTCTCCGGCCGATCGGCCCGTTCGATCGGGCGAGGATCGTCGACCTGCGTAGGCCGCCGCCCCGTCGCACGCCGATCGAAGACCGCCTTCATCTTGAAGCCCCGAGGGCCGCGAGGCACGGAGCCGCCGGTCCTCCGCAGGATCCAGCGATCGCGGACCCGACCAGGCGAAGGGCTGCCGGGTGGGTCTTGGGATTGTTCCATGGAACAAGTTTGCCTCTCAACGGTGGTTTTCTTCGCGAATTGGTGTCTTCGCCGCTGCGAGGACGACCTTCGGCAGTTATGGGTGGCTCCGGAAGTTCTGCACTCGGTCGGAGGTCGCTCCGCCCTGGGAGTCCTCATCCCGACGAGTCCATGAATTCGCTTGGGCAACACCGAAGACGCGCCACATTCCATCGCTCGTTGCGGTTTACTTAGACATCGAAACAGGAGATTGAACGAGATGACACATCGAAACCACATCCCTCGAAGGGATCTCCGACGCCTTCGCTTCGGAGTGCTTGCAAGCCTCGCCGCATCGGCACCGCTCTTGATGTCGACGAGCCTCAGCTCGGCCGCGGTCCTGCTCGACAACACGGCGAATGGAACTGCGACCGTCAGCTTGGCTGATGCTTCATACTTGAATTCGACGTCGGTCAAGCAGGGTTTGGAGTTCTCGATCGGCGCCGGGTACACCGCTTCGCTCTCTTCGCTCAAGCTCGCGATCGAAGCCGGCGCCATCAGTCCCTCGACCGCTCCCTCCTTCACAGTCGAACTGTGGAGCTCAGGCGGCGTCAGCGTGCTTGCATCTCAGGGCTTCACGGCGACGGCCGCTGCGATCGCCTACTACGACTTCGCGCTCACGCAGAGCGCGTTCTCCAATCTGGCGGCAGGAAGCTACTACCTGACCGTCAGTTCGACCGACATGTGGTGGTGGGATCTCAACCCAACGGCGTCGCCTACCTCGCCGACCAGCGGGTTTAGCTTCGTGCAGTATCGCCGGTCGACAGATGGCGGCTCGACTTGGGGGCCAACTTCAAACCAAAACTCGATCCTCCTGCAGGGAACGGTGAATGCTGCTGCGGTTCCAGCCTCCGGCCTGGCCGCGATTGGAACGCTTGGTTTCGCGGGCGTCGCGCGTCGCCGTCGCCGTTGAGCGAACCCGTTCACGCGAGTCGATCCGGCTCGACCACAACGCCGAAGCGACAACCCGACCACACCTCGCCGCCTCGGGCTTCCGCCCGGGGCGGTGTTGCGTTGGGGGACCCTCGCACCAGCAGGGTCCCGGCTCCGACCGCACCCGGGCTTCGCTGGGGAGACGATGGTCGACAAGCAACCCAACCGCCCCGTCGGAGGACGCCTTGCCTCTAGCATCTGACCTCCCATGGCGATCCAGTACTACCGCGACACGCTTCCCAACGGCCTGACCGTTCTCGCCGAGACCGACCCCCACGCCGCGACCGCGGCGATCGGCTTCTTCGTCCGCACCGGCACTCGCGACGAGCGGCCCGAGGAGATGGGCGTCAGCCACTTCCTCGAGCACATGGTCTTCAAGGGCAGCGAGCGCCGCGGACCGGTCGAGGTGAGCGCCGAACTCGACGACCTCGGTCTCGACCACAACGCGTTCACGAGCCACGAGATGACCGTCTACTACGCCTCGGGCCTGCCCGAGTCGATCCTCGCGGGCACCGAGGTCCTCGCGGACATCCTGCGTCCGGCCCTTCGTACCGAGGACTTCGAGGAGGAGCGCGGCGTCATCCTCGAAGAGATCGCGATGTACGCCGACCAGCCGTACTGGGTGCTGATGGAAGAAGCCGGTGAACGGTACTTCCGCAACCATCCGCTCGGCTTCCGCGTGCTCGGCACCACCGAGACCATCTCGAAGCTTCCGGTCGAGACCATGCGGCGATACTTCGATCAACGCTACGCGAGCGACTCGGTCGCGGTCGCCGCGGCGGGCAACGTCGACTTCGCCGAGCTGCTCGAGAAGGTCGGCGCCGCATGCGGATTATGGCGGCCTTCGGGCGCCACCCGCGAACATCCGCCGCTTGCCCTCGGCGAGGGCGACTTCACCCTGCGGCGACCGAATCTCGCCGCCGCCTACGGCGTCATGCAGATGCCCTCGGTCGATCTCCTCGACCCGCGCCGGTACGAGGCTTCGCTGGTCGCGCAGATCCTCGGCGACAGCGAAGGGTCGCGGCTCTTCTGGTCGCTCGTCGAGACCGGCCTCGCCGAGCAGGCCGACGCGTCGTTCGATCCCCGCGACGGCGTCGGCGAGATGAGCGTCCACTGGGTCTGCGATCCCGAGGCGTCCGACGAGGTCGAGTCGGTGATCCGTCGCGAGCTGGACGCACTGGCGTCGAGCCTCTGCGAGGAGGATCTCGTGCGCAGCCGCGCCAAGGTCGCGACCTCGGTCACCCTCGCCGGCGAGCGTCCCGCGGGACGCATGCACCGGCTCGGCGCGAACTGGACGGTCGGCCGCGAGTACGCGACCCTCGAAGAGGAACTCGCGCGGATCGAACGGGTCTCGCTGCGAAGCCTGCACGAGTACCTCGAGGCGTTTCCGCTGCGGCCGCGGATGACCGGCCGTCTGCTTCCCGAGGCTTGACCGTCGCGCGCCGGCTTGCGAGCGATCGGATGCGTCCGACTCGCGGCACTCGCCGAACCAGTCTGCACTTCTCACCCATCTTGCAGAAGACCACCCATGCCCGACCCATCGCTTCTCGAGTACTTCGACAGCCCCTCCGACGAGCCGTTCCTCATCGAGCACGTCAACGAGGAGTTCACGTCGGTCTGCCCGAAGACCGGCCACCCCGACTTCGGCACGATCACCTTCCGCTACGAGCCCGCGGCGGTGTGCGTCGAGCTCAAGAGCCTCAAGCTCTACTGCCAGAGCTTCCGCAACGAGGGGATCTTCTACGAGGCGGTGACCAACCGGATCCGCGACGATCTGCAGCAGGGCATGAGCCCGCGCTGGCTGCAGGTCGTCACCGACTGGCGCGGCCGCGGGGGCATCCGCTCGCGGATCATCGCGACCTCTGGTGATGTCCCGGAGTGCTGGCGGCGGGGGTGAAGGACCCTCGCGGCTCCGCGCTTCAAGTCGCCGTGTCGAGCAACCGCATCTCGCCGGCTTGCGAGGTCGACGCCGTTCCAGGGCGGGTCACTCGAAGTGCGTCGCGGCTGCACGAGGCGGGGGCGGCCCGGTCTCGAGCCGCAGTCGAAGCGTGCCTGCCCGCGAGCACAGCGTGACCGGACCCGGGCGACACGCCGCATGAACTCGCCAGCGCGACCTCGACTGCTCGTGGTCGCGACGCTGCACAGCCGGACTCGCGCTCAGCCTCCGATGAAGTTGAACGACATTCCCTGCTGACCGCCGCGGCGGGCCGGCCAGGCGATTCGATCGGCCTGCTCCGGACCAACGAGTTCGCGGATCTTCCGCACGGTGTCGTAGTCGAGCTCGCCGTGTCGGAATCGCAGTCGACCCGAGACGCTCTCCCAGCGACGCATGTCGTCGGGCGAGAAGTCGCCGCCGATCGGGGCACTGCCATCGGGCCGTCGCCGTGGCGCCGGCTCGCGAGCGAGTTGGTCGAGGGCCTCGAACAACGCATCGCTCTCGACGAGGTAGGACTCCTCCATCGAGGCGAGCCTCGCCAACCCTGCGGAATCCTCGGCGAGCAGCCGCTCGGCCATGCTCACCCCCTCGAGCGCCGGCATCGAAGGCACCGCATCGGGCCAGGCGGCCTTGCGAACCGCCGCGTGGAAGGTCCGACCCTGATCCGGCGGCATCGATCGCTCGATGCGAACCAGGTCGCCTCGCATTCCCGAGACCACACGGTCACGCGCCTCGCGCTGCCGAGCCTCGAGCTTGGCAAGCTCCCGATGACGCTCCATCACCATACCGCCGGCGAGACCATCTCCCGCCCCGACCTCGACCGGCACGAACGCGGTGCGCCGCGCCTCCCGGATCGCCGGAGCGAGGCCGCGCACCTCCGCCCAGTACCACTCGACCACCTGGCGCTGACGGCGCAGGTGATCGGCCAGCACCGCCCGCACCGCGTCGCTCTCCAGCGCCGCCGGCACCGACTCGCGGGCGAGCATCCACGCATTGATCTCGGGGAACGCGCCGTCCCACGGGCGTGGGAAGGCGTCGATTCCCAGCCACTGCCCGCCGCCGAGAAGGCCTGCCGCGATCGAGCAGAGTTGGATGGTCCTGACATCCTGCCACTTCGCGAGCCGTTCGGCGCCAGCCTCGTCGAGCAGCGCCTCGAAGGACTCGAACATCACCCGGTCTGCCTCGAGACAGCGACGAAGCGCCGCATCGATTTCGCCGAGATCCGCCTGCGGTCGGTTGAAGAAGGGAATGCCGCCGGCATCGTCGCCGCCCTTCGCCGCCTCGGCCTTCGCCGCGAGCGCGGCCTCGAGCTCGGCGTTGATGGCGCTGTAGCGCTCGGCCGCATCGATTCGGATCTGCTCGGCGATCTCCGCGAACGGTCCGACAAGGCCCGCATCCTCGCGCAGGGCGGTGAACTCGTCGCCCGAGATCGCGGCAAACGGCGGCGCCGAGACGGCCCCGCCGAGGAACACCATGCCGCCATCGTCGGTCGAGAAGCTGATCGAGATCGGGCCGGAGAACGAGAAGCCTCCCTCTCCAAGGTCGAGGCTCGAAGTGACCGCCACCGCGGTGAAGGTCACCGCCCCCTCGGGAAGGCCCTCCACCTCGATCGCTGCGCCGGGCCCGCCGCCGCCGAGCCGGAAGCTGCGCACCGCCCCCGCCGGGGCTTCCTCGCCGAGATCAACCAGCGCAGCCACCCGCGCCTTGGTGCGCGACGGCAGATCGGCGGAGAGGGTCTTCTCGAGCATCTCGAGCCGCTGCGCCACCGGGTCCTGCGGTCCGCCGGCATCGCCTGGCCCGTTCCAGGCGCCGCCCACTCCGCGGCCGCGAAGCCGCGCCGCCTCGAGGGCGATCGGCAGTCGTTCACGGAAGTGCGAGGCCCGGATCTCCGCGAGTTCCGCCGCGACCTCCGCCGACACCTCGCCGGAGGCGATCTTCGGCTCGACCCGGTTCCTGAAGAAGGTGACCATCCCGTCGCCCGACGCGAGCCGCAGCCGCACCAACAGCACGCACAGCCGCTCCTCGTCGATCACGCCCTGCAACCGTGCGAGGCTGTCGACCTGCTGCTGCAGGAGCGGGCCGCCCGAGTGATCACCCATGATCTCCGCGAAGTCCGGGCCGAGTTCGATTGCCATCGGTGCCGCGATGCCTCCGACCTCGCGGCCCTCCTCGCCGGCGCGCCGGGCCTCTTCGGCCGCCGCTTCGCTGAAGGCCTTCATCTCGGCCTCGCGGGCGGCGAGGTTCTCCGCCATCCGCACCGAGCGATCGAGTTCGCGATCGACGGCGCGGCGAAGCTCCTCCGCAAGCCGTTGATCGTGGTCGGCAAGCGCAGCGCGGATCGCCACCGCCTCCTCGGGCGTGGCCTCGAGCCGATTGAGGATCTCGAGCACGTCGACCGGATCGGCGGCTCCGAACATCGCCCGCCTCATCCGCAGGTCGAGGGCCCGCTCCCGTGCGCCGCGGGCCTGCAGCACCGAAGCCTGTTCGGCTCCGAGCACGAGCGTCGCCGCCGCCTCGTTCCAGAAGTTCGACTCGAGGGTGCCGAGCCGCTCGTAGAGCCGGCGCTGCACCGCAGCGCGATCCCGAGCCCGCTTGACGCGATCCTCGCCGCCGGCAAACGGCATCTCGACGGCGCCGGTGGCCTCGAGCCAGTCCTCGATCTCGCCATCACGGACCCGCGCGACCTCCTCGAGGTAGCGCTCATGCAACGGCCAGACCCGCGCGGCCGACGAAGGATCGACCGAGATCGCGGCGAGCCAATCGGAGACCTCCGATCCACTTCGTGGTTCGGGGAAGTTGCCGCCGGTGCCCTGCCCGCTCGCAACCGGCGCGAGCGGGATCACGGCGACTGCCGCGGCAATCCACGCGGCAACGCCCTTCGGAAGGCGACGTGAACACGGCTCGTGGTTCGGCATTCGCTGCTGCATGAAGAAACTCCCAAGGAGCGCCTCGAACAAGGCTCCTGACGAAGTTGCGACTCGAGTGTCAACGCCGGTTCGAGATTCCGCCGATGGCGGCGACTCGACGCCCGACTCGCACCGCCGACGCCGCACTTCGCTCGGCGCGATCCACTCTACCGATGCGAGTTCAACCGGCTGCGACCAACGCCGATTGGCTCTCGAGCTCCGGCGGCTCGCCGCCGGCTCGGCGAAGGCGCCTTCACCGACGCCCGATGCTCCTTCGAATCGAGCCCGGCGAGGCCTCGGTGTTCAGAAACGCTGCCAGCGGGGCGCGGATGTCCGCGACGCGGGTCGGTCCCGGAGGGGTGGACATCTCGAGGGACCGGTCGTAGCCCCGGCCGCTCACTCCTCGCCGAGACCCCGCAATGTCGCAAAGTCGACCTCGCCGAGCCGGAACTTCACGCGGCCCGAGGCGCTCGGCCACAACGACAAGACATCCACCGCTCCGCCTGCCCGCTCGAACATGGACTTGTCGGGCGTTCCAGCCGCGCGGATCTCCTGGCTCGTCCTCCAAAGCAGTTCGAGCAGTCGGCCCGTGGCGTCGTCGTAGCTCGCCTCGATCGCATCGAGTTCGGCGAGCCTCGCTGCGTCACCGGCCCGCTCGGCCTTCCTGCGCGCCGCCTCGATCGCCCTGCCGGCCTTGAGGTCGCCGACAGTGCGACCCCACACCTCGAGAAACACCGCGCGACGGAAGGCCTTCGCCGACTCGACATCGAGCAACGCCTGCAGCCGCGACACGTCCTCGTAGACCGCCTCCGGGATCGCCTTGGCCGAGCTGGTGGATTGCCGACTGAGCTCCTGCAGCCGCGACTGTCCCTCCTCCATCCGCTGCATGTCGGCCTCGTCCATCGGAAGATCGTCTTCGAAGTTCGACTGCGCGGCCGCCTGCAGGGCCATCTGGGTTGCGGCCTCCTCCGCCTGCTCGCGCAGGATCGCACTCATCGTCCGCCGACGATCGCTCCACAGGTCCGCGACCCGCTCCGCCTGCGCCGCGAACGCGGCACGAACACTCTCGACTTCGAGCGCCTCGGGGATCGAGCGCTGGGCGATCACGAAGAGATCCACCGAACCGAATCGCCCGAGGGATGGATCCATCCAGAAGTAGACGAACGTTCCGGAGCCGGTGTCGGTGGCTGCGGTCAGCTGCGATCGCCGCACCGCCCGCCAGGGCCGCAATCGATCGGCGACCTGCTCGCCCAGCACGCCTTCGAGATCGTCGAAGAACGCATCGTCCGCCGCGAGCACCCGCCGCAGCCCCGCATCGATGGCCGCGGCCTGCTTGCCGCCGCCGCCCATCTCCCGAATCCACATCATCGCTTCGGGATCGAGGTCCTCCGCCAGCGCCAGTTCCGCGGCGGTCTCCTCGATGGCGGCGGCGAAACGCGGGGCGCCGTCCTCGATCAGCTGGCTCGCGACGAGCCGCAGCTCCCCCTCGACCGCAAGGTCATCGAGGATCGCCTCGAGCATCGCCTCGTCGATCACCTTCCACGACGGCGGTGCCGACCACATCCTGCGCATGAACTCAATCTGCATCGCCTCCGCATCGATGGCGCCCGCTTCGATGCCCGCGACGAGCTGCGCGATCATCGGCTCGAGCATCTGCTCGGGCATACCCTGCATCCGGCCCCACTTTCGCATCGCTTGGGCGAAGGTCTTCGATCCGATGACTCGACCGATCTCGATGACGATCTGCATCTGTTGCTGCTGCGAAGCACTGCCCTGCAGCTCCATCATCCTGCGATCGATCTCCTCGCCCTCGGGCGACTGCACGTAGGTGCCGTCCGCGAGCAGCGACCATCCGCCGTCGGGAATCTCCTGTCGCCGCGCCTCGAGTTCGGCGAGCTCGAGTCGCTGCGGCAGGTTCGCCGCGACGGTGCGGGCCTTGAGTTCCGCGACCGCGTCGACCTTGGCGGGCGACAACTCGCCCTCCATGCCCATCGTCTCGAACATCTGGAAGAACTCGTCCATGCCGTCGTTGCCGACTCCCGCGGCGGAGAGCACTCGCGCGGTGCGCAGCGGATCGCCGACGATCGGCTCGATCGCACGCACCGCGTCGAGGTTCAGCCGGATCAGCCGCGCCTGGATCCCGCTCTGTCGCTGCAAGAACTCGTCGAGTCTGTCCACCTCGGCGTTGTGCGCGGCGTAGATCTCCTGCACCTCGGCGGGTCGGTTCTCCGCGGTGGCCGCTGCGATCTCCGCTTGGACGAGCCGCTCGGTCTCGGCCCACGACTCGGCCTGGCGAAGTTGGAAGAGCGCCTGTTGGCTCTCACGCTCGAGGGTCAGCTCGCGCGCCTCCGCGAGCAGCGTGGCCATTGCCGCGTCGTGACCGGCGAGGGCCTGGCGAATTCGTGCCGCCTCGGCCGGCGTCGCCTTGGCCGCCGCGGCCAGCGCCGCGACATCGGCCACCGGCATCCCGCCTTCGTAGACCATGATGACGCCGCCTGCAAGATCGGAGAGCCGTCGCAGGGTCGCCCGCTCGCGGAGCGAACGCAGGACCTCGTCGGGGACCTCCGCGGCCGAAGCGATCTCTCCCCAAAGCCGATCCTCCAAGGCGTCGAGCCGCGCAAGCAGCCGACGCTGCTGCTCGATCCGCGCGAGCGACTGCCTGACATTGGCCTCCATCAGCTCGATGCTGCCCGGATCCCAGGCGATCGACTTCGCTCGCACCCACGCCTCGATCTCCGAGTCGCGCAGCCGTTCGACCTCGTCGAGGTAGCGGGCATGGATCACGAAGATCGCATCGCGCCCTTCCTCGGGCACGCCTGCGTCGTCGAGCCAGGCGTCGACCTCGGCGCCCCCGCGCGGGTTGGGAAAACTGCCATCGGTGCCCTGTGCGGCGGCGGGCGCGAGCGGCCACAGAGAGATGGCCGCGACGGCGACCGCCGCGAGCAGGTCGGCGGGTCGGCGAGAGAGCCCGCGCGGTCGATCCGGGGAGGTGTGCGAGTTCATGAGGCGGTCCAAAGGTCGGTTCAGCATGTGGCGGGCCTCCCGCCCCTGATCGAGGTCGGGGGCGGCGAGGAGTCGCAGCGGGAGAGTAGGGAAGGCACGGCGACCGGTTTCGGAGTCAATGCACCCGCAGAGGCGGGTTTGAGAGAAGCCCCGAAGTCCCTCCGGGGTTCGAGGCCTGGTGCCGTTCTTCAGCAGATTCCGCCCGAGGCCACGCGCGGCGAGTCCGGGTTCTTCGTGAACCACCAGAAACCCCTCCGGATCCGGGCTTCGGCTCGCCGCAGACCCTTGCGGAAACCCGGTTCGCTCCCGATACTGCCGCACCCCGCAGCGGGGGGTCGTGGGACCCGTCCGCTGCCCGAAGCACCTGACGCCCAGCGCTCAGACCGACGCGGCCCCGGCCGGAAGGCTGAGGTCGGGCTCTTTGGCCGTTCCGGCCCGGAAGGACCGCCCATGTCGTTCGACGCTGCCGTTCACGCCAAGGCCATTCAACTCGATCAGATGGCCCTTGAGTCCTGCGCGGCGGCCGGCAGCGGTCACCCGAGCACGGCCCTGAGCCTCGGGCACATCGTCACCGTCCTTCTCTATCACTCGATGCGGTGGGTCCCCGAGGCCCCCCGCTACCCGACCTCCGATCGGCTCGTCCTCTCCGAAGGCCACGCGGTGCCGATCATCTACTCGGCCGCGGCCGACTTGGGCATCGCCTTCGGCAAGGATCCATCCGCGCTGCGGCCCATGCAGCCGGGCGACCTGAACTCGCTGCGAGCCGTCGATTCCTGCCTCGAAGGACACCCCAACCCGGCCGAGGGCTTCCCGTTCTTCGACGCGGCGACCGGCAGCCTCGGCCAGGGGCTCTCGGTGGCAGCGGGCCTCGCCCTCGCGGCTCGGGCCGACGGCCTCGACAAGCGGGTCTACTGCATCTGCGGTGACGGCGAGAGCCGTGAAGGCCAGATCTGGGAGGCAGCCGACTTCATCGTCGAGCACGGCCTTTCGAGCGTGCTGCCGATCTTCAACTGCAACAAGTTCGGGCAGTCGGATGCGGTGAGCCAACAGCAGTCGGCTGCGAAGCTCGCCGCGAAGCTCCGGGCCTTCGGCTTCGAGGTCTTCGAGATCGACGGCCACGCGCCTGCCGAGATCAAGTCGGCCTTCGACACGGCGGCCAAGAAGGCCGACGACGGCGTCTGCTGTGCGGTGGTGGCGAAGACCGTCAAGGGTTGGGGGGTGCCTTCGATCCAGAGCGGCAACTGGCACGGCAAGCCCGTCACCGGCGACAAGCTGCGCCAGGCCGTCGAGGAACTCAACGCGACCCGCGTGGGCCTGACCTCGGCGCTGGCCGGCGATGAGCTGAAGATCTTCCCGCCCGCCCAGTACGAGGCGCCGGCGGCGACCGCTCGCGAGGTGCCGTCGCTTCCCGAGGCGATGAAGGGCTGGGACATGACCAGCACCTACCAGGCCGGCCGCCTCTCGACGCGCAAGGCCTTCGGCCTCGCGTTGCGGGCCCTCGGCCAGTCGAGCCCCGCGGTCTGGGGCCTCGACGCCGATGTCAAGAACAGCACCTTCACGGAGTGGTTCGCCAACGATCGCGCCATGAGCGACCGCTTCGTCGAGTGCCGCATCGCCGAGCAGAACATGGCGTCGGTCGCGGTGGGGCTCTCCGCCGCCGGCAAGATCCCCTTCTTCGCGACCTTCGGGAAGTTCATCACCCGCGCCTACGACCAGATCGAGATGGGCCTGCTCTCGGGCGCCAACCTCAAGGTGGTCGGCTCGCACGTGGGCATCACCCCCTCGTCCGACGGACCGAGCCAGATGGCCCTGCCCGACGTGGCGTGGTTCCGCAGCCTCTCGACCGTGAAGGACCACCGCGGACAGCCCGGCTGCTACGTGCTGCAGCCCGCCGACGCCTTCGCCGCCTACTCCCTCACCGTCGCCGCCGCCGAGCATCACGGCATGTGCTATCTGCGGGTTCATCGCCCGGAGGTCGAGTTCCTCTACGACGACTCGACCGAGTTCGAGCTCGGCTCGTTCGAGATGCTCACCGAGGGCCGCGACCTCATGATCTGCTCGGCCGGCTACATGCTGCACGAGTGCAACAAGGCGATCGAGATCCTCGACAAGGCGGGGGTCGACGCGACCCTCATCGATCTCTACTCGCTGCCCTTCGACCGCGAGCTCTTCCTCGACATCGCCAACAAGAACGGCGGCAACATCCTCACCGTCGAGGACAACTTCGGCGGCGGCCTCGGCTCGGCGGTCTCGGAGGCCTGCACCGACAGCGGCGACGCCTTCACCATCGTGCAGATGACGGTGGACCGGTTGCCCAAGTCGGCCCGCACCGAGCAGGAGGAACTCGAGTACTGCGGACTGCACGCGGGCGCGATCGCCGCCCGGGCTGCGCAAATCTGCGGAATCGGGGTCTGACTGTTCGCCCGAGCCGCGTGCCGGCACCCATGCCGGCCACCGAGGCTTTGCCGCACCCACGGGGTCGCTCATGAACGCCGCCCACAACTTCGGTCTGCTCGTCCTGCGACTCTCCTTCGGCGGCCTGATGGCCCTCGGTCACGGGTGGCCGAAACTCATGCTGCTCTTCTCGTGGCCCGAGGAGCTGGGCTTCCCCGATCCGCTCGGCATCGGGGCGCGGGCGAGCCTCATCGCCGCGGTGCTCTGCGAATTCGTCGGCGGCGTGCTGGTGACGCTCGGCCTCTTCACTCGCCCGGCGGCGTTCTCGCTTCTGGTGGTGATGTTCGTCGCGGGCTTCGTCCACCACTCCGGGGGTCCGTGGTTCACTCCCGCCGAGGGCGCTCGCGAGCCGGCGCTGCTCTACCTCCTCGGCGCCCTCGCCATCCTGATCATGGGGCCGGGCAAGATCTCGCTCGACCAGCGGTTCTTCGGCGAGACCAAGCGCCGCTTCTGATCCGACGCGACTCAGGCGATGGCGTGCTGGTCAAGCCACTCGCGCGGAATCACCGCAAGCGTGCGCTCGTGGGTCGCTTCGAGCACCACCTTCGGCGCCATGCCCGCCTCGTAGGCCTCGCGCCATCGGAGCGCACACAGGCACCAGCGATCCCCGGCGACCAGTCCCGGGAACTCCCACTCCGGACGCGGGGTGCTGAGGTCGTTGCCGCGTGAACGCGAGAAGGCGAGGAACTCCTCGGTCATCACCGCGCAGACGGTGTGCAGCCCGGCATCGTCGGGTCCGGTGCGGCAACATCCGTCGCGGAAGAACCCCGTGCGCGGGGCGACCGAGCACATCGCCAACGGCCCGCCCAGCACGCTTCGTTCCCGATTCGGTGGCGGCTGCAGTTCGATCACGCGGTGGACTCCCAAATCGCCTCAGGGACCGGACGGGTTTCGCCACTGCCGATGGCAGGCGTCGCACCGCGCATCAAGGCGACCGAGGATCGCCGTCGCCTGCGCCGGCTCCGCGTCGCCGATCGCCTGCTCGAGCGCGGTCGCCTCGCCGATGAAGGCCTCGAGCAGCAACTCGTGGCCGTCGCCGGCCATGCCACCGGGACGCTTGGACCGCAAACCGCGGAAGGTCTCGGTCAGCATTCCCGCCTCGACTGCGGCCACCAGATCGGGATGCGACGCCGAAACCTGCCAGCCCGAGTCCGCCAGCGACTCGAGCCGCTCGAAGATCCGATCGGCGCGAGCCATTCCCGCCGCGAAGTCGGCAACCGTCTCCACCGCCGGCAGGTCTTCGAGGCGGACGGAATCGACTTCGCTCCCGTCGAGGGCAGTCGCCTCCGCCATCGCCGCGTAGAGGCCCGGATAGTCCCGACTCGTACCGAGCAGTCCGAGCAGCTGCACGGCGCGATCGGCATCGCAACGACCCAGCGCCACCTCGGCGAACATGATCGCGGCGGGACCGCGATGCCTGCCGTGGTGGCAGTGCAGATAGAGCGGCCGCGGCAGGTCGCGAACGGCGCGGACGATCCGAGCCCGCTGCGAGATGTCGACGGTGTCGTACCCGATGGGAAGGTGGACCGAGCGCATGCCCCGTGCTTCCGCCGCGGCTGCGAGCGGTACGGCGCCATCGACCGAGACGATGGTGCGGACCCCCAACGCCGCCAGCGCATCGAGTTCGGCTTCGGTCTCGGGACCCGAGCCGCTGAAGAGGCCGGGCTCGATCTCGAAGAGGTTGTGCAGCGTCGCGAGATCCCCAGAGACCGCCCGCGGCGTCGGTCCGCTTCGGATCTTCCGCAAGGGCAGGTCGTCGAGGTAGACCACCGCCGGGACTTGCGGCCCGCATCCGTCCCTCAGGGCTGCGTCGGCGACTGCCGCGCCGTCCGACGCTGCCGAGGGATCGGGCGAGTCCAGCGAGACCGCCTGCGCCGGAGAAGTCGGCACCGCCGCATCGGAAGGAAGCACCATCGCGGCGATCGCCGCGGTCGACCAGCAGGCCATGGCGCCGCCGCACATCGCCCGAAACGCCAGGCGAGACAGATCGGCGCGGCGCGACGGCGCGAGGGCGCCGAGTCCGCCGATCTGGATCGCGATCGAGGGCAGGTTCGCGAACCCGCAGAGCGCGTAGGTCGCGATCACCACCGAGCGGTGGGAGAGTTCGCCCGCCGACTGCATGTCCGCGAGGCGGAGGTAGGCGATGAACTCGGTCGCGACGATCTGGGTGCCGAGCAGTTCGCCCACCGCAGAGGTCTCGCCCGAAGCGATGCCGAGCATCCACGCCACCGGCGTGAAGAGCAGGCCCAGGAGCGGCGTGATGCCCCAGGGCCCGAAGTCCATCTCGCCCCGCCACTCCGCGATGGGCATCCAGTCGCCGAGGGCGCGGATCGGCCAATCGAGCAGCGCCAGCAGCGAGACGAAGGCGATGAGCATCGCGGCCACGTTCAGCGAGAGCTTCAGCCCGTCACCGGCGCCGATCGCGATCGCGTCGAGGACATTGGCGCCGGGCCGGAGTTCCGCCGACTCGACCGTCCCTTCGTCGGGCGCCTCGGTCTCTGGAATCAGGAGCTTCGCCATCACGAACGCGGCCGGCGCCGACATGAGCGACGCAGTGAGCAGATGCCGCGCGAACTCGATGCGGCGAGCCTCGTCGTCGCCCCCGAGGAAGCTGACGTAGCCCGCGAGCACGCTGCCGGCGATGGTGGCGAAGCCGCCGGTCATCACCACCATCAGCTGCGAGCGGGTCATCGAAGGCAGATACGGCCGCACGCAGAGCGGGGCCTCGGTCTGTCCGATCAGCACGTTGCTCGCGGTCGCGAGAGCCTCGGTGCCGGTGACGCCGAGCGAGCGCCGCAGGCACCACGCCATGCCCGCAACGATCATCGGCACCACCCGCAGCTGGTAGAGCACCGCCATCAGCGCCGCGAAGAAGATGATCACCGGGATCACGCGGAAGGCGAAGACGAATCCCCAGGTGCCGTTGGGGTCGGAGAGGCTTCCGAAGACGAACCGGCTGCCCTCGTCCGCGAAGGAGATCGCCTTGGCGACCAGCGCCGCGACCAGATCGAAGGCCTCCGCGGTCGCAGGCACCCGCAGCAGAAGCAGGGCGATCACCGCCTGCAGCGACAGACCCACCACCACGATGCGGAGATTCACCCGCCGCCGCGCCGAGGAGCACGCCCACGCGATCGCCAGGAAGGCCGCGACGGCGATCAGTCCGTGGAAGCGCGACGGTTCGCCGGGGGGCATCCTTCCACTGTACGGGCGGCGACCATCGCCCGCCCGCGTCGGTCAGAGCAGGAGGCGCGAGAGCACCGTCAGCACCACGATCGCCACGAGATTGAGCACCAGCCCCGCCTGGATCATCGAACGGACCGGCACCAGGTTGGTCGAGTAGACGAGCGCGTTGGGCGGCGTTCCCACCGGGAGCATGAAGGCGAGGTTCGCGGAGATCGCCACCGTGAGCACCAGCTCGGCGGGCGGAATGGCCAGCGCTTCGCCGAGGGCAAGCAGCACCGGGATGATCGCGCTCGCGACCGCGGTGTTCGAGGTGACCTCGGTGAGAAAGACCACCGAAGCCACCACCGCAGCCACCACGATCCAGGGCGAGAGTCCCTCGAGATCGGTGAAGAGCGAGCCGAGGTAGGCGTCGACGCCGTGCGCCTTCATCGCCGCCGCGAGGCTGATGCCGCCACCGAAGAGGATGAAGACTCCCCACGGCAGGCGCGAGAGGTCCCGCGCCTCGAGTGACGCGGCTCCTCCGTGCAGCCGCAGCGGAACGCCCAGCAGCAGAACCGCCGCGATCGCCGCGATCCCCCAGTCGCCGATCGCGGCGAGCTGCTCCGGCCAGAGCGGCCGCGTCACCCATGCCGCCACCGTGGCGAGGAACACCGCCAGGGTGAACCAGCCTTCGCGCCGCATCGGCGGCGGAGGCTCGAAGGTCGGCCCCTGCGTCGATCGAAGCCTCAAGGCGCCGAGCGGGAGCAGCACGAAGGTGAGCAGGGCCCACATCGCCGGCAGCAGCACCAGCACCACCGGGACCCCGAACCTCATCCACCCCAGGAAGGTGATCGGCTCTCCGGTCTGCTCGCTCAGGAGCTTTGCGCCGATCGCGTTGGGCGGACTTCCGACGATGGTGAGGCAGCCGCCGATGTTGGCCGCGTAGGCGACCGCGAGCAGCAGGGCGATCGAGAAGCGTCGCACCATGCTGCTGCGGCGAGCCTCGAGATCCGGACCGTCATCGACCTCGGCATGTCGAGCGACGAACGCGATCGCACCCATCGCCAACGGCAGCACGATGGCCACGGTGGCGGTGTTGGAGACCATCGAGGAGAGCGCGGCGGTCACCACCACGAATGCGGCCACGATGGCGCGTGGCCTCGTGCCCGCGACCGAGAGGATCGCCGCCGCGAATCGCCGCCCGAGCCCGTGCCGGTCGATCGCCAGCGCAAGCAGACAGCCACCGGCGAAGAGAAAGATCACGTCGTTGGCGTAGGGCGCCGCGGCGGCTCGGAACGTGCTCACCCCCAGCAGCGGCAGAACCACCACCGGCAAGAGCGCGGTGACCGCGATCGGTACCGCCTGGAAGAGCCACCAGATCGCCATCCAACAGAGGAGGCCCAGGACCACGCCGCCTTCGCGGCCAAGGCTCGCCGGGCCTGCGGCCGCAGTGGAGGGCTCCGCGATCGCCCAACGGAGAAGCAATGCCGCGAGGGCAGGTCCGGCGATCAAGGCCGGAAACCGGATCCACCACGCCGGAGGCGAGGTTTCATCGGGGATTGCGTGTCCCGCGTGCGGGGTCTCGGGCGGCACGAGTGCTCCTTCAAGGTCCATTGTCGGCCCTGCTCCGCAGCGATCCGCAAAGTGGCGGGAACGGTCGCCCCGAAGTCTTTTTAGGAGAACTCCGCACGCGACCGAAAATGCCCGAGCAGGTTCCGGCTGCATCCTTGAAGCACCTCCCGCTTCAACGAGCGCCTCATGCGGAACCTCGCTGCCTTCACCCTCGGCTACTTCGCGCTCATCGTGACTGGAATCGCTGCGCTCTCGGCTCTGCGCAGCGTCTTCGGACCCGATGCCCTGCTCGAGGAGGGCCAGTGGCGGCTGGTCGGCTGGCTCGCCGTGCTCGGTCCGGTTCTGGCATTCGCCGCGGGGGTGATCGCGGGACTCGCCACCGGCTCGATCCTGCAAAGCCCGCGGGCGGGTCTCGGCTTCGCAGCGATCCTGCTGGCGGTCTCGGTGACCGCCAGCCTCACCGAGGGTCGCCGAGCAGACGAGTCGCCGGATCGCCAATGGACCCCCAAGCTGACCGAGATGGTCCGCCGCGTTCGCGAGCCGCGGCTTGCCATGATCGTCGGGAGCTGCACCATCGCTCTGGGCTTCGTGGTGGGAACGACCCTGGCAATGGCACCGAGGCGCCGCCGCAATGCGGCCTCCGAACCGTGGACTCGACAGTCGGACCAACCTCGGCTTCGATAGCGCCTCGCTCCGGATGTGGGTGCTGAGGGCGCGATCTTCGTGGACCGCGGGTGGCCTCGCCCGCTTCGCGAATCCGCCCGTCGCCGCACTCGAGACGGTTCGCGAGAAGCGCGAACTCCTGAGACCATCGACGCCGTGTCCGACCCCGCGAACGACGCCCCCATTCGCATCGCCATGTGGTCGGGGCCGCGAAACCTCTCGACGGCCCTGATGCGTTCCTTCGAGCACCGCTCCGACACCGCGGTCTCGGACGAGCCCTTCTACGCCCACTACCTCGAGGCCACCGGCGCCGAGCATCCGGGTCGGGAGGAGATCCTCGCGCACTGCGAGACCGATGCGGAGACGGTCGCGCGGTCGCTGGTCGGCACCGTGCCCGGCGGCAAGCGGGTCTGGTACCAGAAGCACATGAGCCACCACCTCTTGCCGGGGATGGAAGACCTGGCCTCGGGCTGGATCGCTCGCGTTCGACACGCCTTCCTGGTGCGCGACCCGGCGCGGGTGATCGTCTCGTTCGCGAAGATCGTGCCCGACCCCACACCGGAGGACCTGGGCCTGCCGCAGCAGCTGCGACTGCTCGAGCGGCTTCGTCGCGAAGGCCAAGCCCCGCCGATCGTGGATGCCGCCGAGATCCGTCGCGACCCTCGCGGCACCCTGACTGCGCTCTGCGAAGCGCTGGGCATTCCCTTCGAGGAGCGAATGCTCGCCTGGCCGGCAGGGCCGCGCTCGAGCGACGGCGTGTGGGCCCGGCACTGGTACGCCTCGGTCGAGCGTTCGACCGGATTCGAGCCACCCGAGCCCGACGAGCCTCCGGAGGTGCCGCCGCCGTTGCGGGGGGTGCTCGCGGAGTGCCGCGGGATCTACGAAGCGATTCGCGGAAGCTGATTCCCGGTCGCCGACTGCGCGAGGCCGTCTCGACTTGTCAGACTGTGCGCCATGCTCCAGCGCTTCGATCCCCGCAACGCGAACCTCCTCGTCAACATCAACGGTCGCCTCGTCCACCGCAACGAAGCCGGCATCTCGCCCTTCGACAGCGCCGTCCAGGGCGGCGACGCGGTGTGGGAGGGACTGCGGGTCTACGACGGTCGCATCTTCCGCCTGCGCGAGCATCTCGCGCGACTGCGATCCTCCGCCAAGGCTCTCGCGTTCGCGGAGATTCCGAGCTTCGAGACGATGATCGAGGAGATCCGTCGCACCCTCGAAGCCAACTCGATGCGCGACGGCGTGCACATCCGCCTGACCCTGACCCGTGGCGAGAAGGTGACCTCGGGCATGGACCCGCGCCTCAATCAGTCCGGCCCGACCCTCATCGTGCTCGCCGAGTTCAAGCCACCGGTCTACGGAAGATCAGGGCTCTCGCTCGTCACCAGCAGCGTGCGTCGCTTCCCGCCCGATTGCCTCGATCCCAAGATCCACCACTGCAATCTCATCCAGTCGATCCTCGCCAAGATCGAGGCCAACCATGCCGGCGCCGACGATGCCCTCATGCTCGATCGCCAAGGCTTCGTCGCCGAGACCAACGCCACGCACGTCTTCATCGTGACCGGCGACGTCGTCGAGACCAGCCGCGATGTGGCCTGCCCCGAGGGCATCACCCGCAGCGTGGTGCTTGAACTCTGCCGCCGCGAGGGGATTCGCCACGCCGAGCGCGACCTGACCCTCACCGAGGTCTACCGGGCCGACGAGATGTTCTGCACCGGCACCATGGGCGAACTCGCTGCGGTGACCGCCGTCGATGGACGCACCATCGGTACCGGGGAGGTCGGAGCCATGACTCGGCGGCTCAGCGAGCTCTTCTCAGGGCTCACCGCCACCGAGGGCGAGTCGGTGGTGTGAGGCGGTCGGATTGGTGACGGGTCGAGCGCGGGTGCCCGGCGGTCCCGGACCCGACTTCGAGCCGACTCGTCGATTGCTGCCACCGCGCCGCGGGGTTCCGCTACAACCCGACCATGCATCACCCACCCCGCGGACCTGCGGCCCTCGTGGCGACCCTCGGCCTCGCCTTCACCAACCCGGGACTCGCCCAGGAGACCGCAGAGGCCGCGGCAGCCACACCGCCCCCGACTCCACGAGCGATCCTCGAGGGCTACCCGGACGACGCGGCACTCACGACCCGCTTGCAGGCGATGGCCGCGGCGAACTCGGATCGAGTGGTGCTGACGCCGATCGCAGTCACCGATCGCGGCCGCGCGGTCCACGCGCTGACGCTTGCCGCCGATCCCAAGACCGCGGGCGAGCGTCCGGCGATCCTCATCGTCGCGGGCATGGACGGCGCCCAACTCGCCTCGACCGAGATCGCCACCGCGCTCGCCGAGCGAATCCTCGCCGAGCACGGCGACTGGCTCGAGGGCGTCACCATCCACATCGTGCCCCGCGGCAATCCCGACGCCGCCGCGGCCTTCCTCACCCAGCCCGGCCCCAACAGCGGACGCAACAGCCGCCCGACCCGCGAGGATCGAGACCCCGCCGTCGACGAGGACGGACCGCGCGATCTCGACGGCGACGGCGTGATCACCACCATGCGCCGCGCGAACCCGCCGGCGAACGACCCGGCGCAGTGGATCGCCGATCCGGCCGATCCGCGGCTCCTCAAGAAGCCCGATTCGCTCCAAGGGGAACTCGCCGTCTACAGCCTTCACTTCGAGGGCCTTGATCGCGACGGCGACGGCCTGATCGCAGAAGACGGTCCCGGCGGCATCGACCCCGATCGCAACTTCCCGCATCGCTGGGCGGAGTTCTCGACCGACGCCGGTCCGTGGCCGCTCTCCGAAGCCGAGTCGCGTGCGCTGGCGCAGTTCGTGATCGAGCGGCCGCGGATCTACGCGGCGCTGGTGATCGGCCGCCACGACAACCTCGTCAACCTGCCCGATGCCCGCGCTCGCGAAGCGGGCGGCCGCATTCCCGCCCAGATCGACGAGGCCGATCTGCCACTGCTCACCGAGTTCGCCAAGGCCTACAAGGAAGCGACCGGCCAGGAGCGGGCCAACCGCGCCGACGACGCCGGCTCGCTGGCGGCCTGGCTCTACCACCAGCGGGGCATCCTCACCTTCGCAAGCACCGGCTGGTGGCGGCCCGACGCACCCGAGGCGGCTGCAGAAGCGAGCCCACCTGCACCTGCGGCGGCAGATGACGCGAGCGAGTCGAGCGAGGCCGCACCGGCTGCGCCACCCGAACCGCCTCAACGCGGTGGCCGCGGTGGTCGCGGTGGTCGCTTCGGCGGAGGCGGCGGACCCGGCGGCGGATTTCGTTCTGGTCCGGCCCGAGCCGCGGCTCCGGCTGCTGGCCCCAAGGTCGGCGACGCAGAACAGGCCGCCTGGCTTGCCTACTCCGATGCGAGTCGCGGAGGCGTGGGCTTCGTCGCCTGGACCGAGATCGATCACCCCACCCTCGGCCGCGTCGAGGTCGGCGGATTCGTGCCGGGCTTCATGAGCCTGCCGCCGATCGATGCGGTGCCGGGTCTTGCCGAAGGACAGGCCAAGTTCCTCGCGGAGGTCGTCGCGCGACGGCCGCAGCCGCGAATGCTTGAACCGCAGGTCAGGACCCTCGCCCCGGGCCTCTACGCGATCGATCTCGCCTTCGTCAACGACGGCCGCATGCCCACCGCCACCGCGATGGGCGTGCGCGACATGACCCCGCCCATGGTGGTGCGGATCTCGACTCCCAAGGAAGCGATCCGCAGCGGCGTCAAGCAGCTCACCATTCCCTCGATCGGCGCCGGAGAGCGCCGCGACCTCGCATGGATCGTCTCGGCGGGCCCGGGCGAGTCCGTCGAGATCGTGGCGGAAGGGCCGCTGCTTCCCCGCACCACCGCCACCATCCGCGACGGAGCGGCGATCGACGCCCCGACCAGCCAGAAGGAGTCCGCCCGATGAACCTGCGAACCATTCCGCTTCTCGCCGGACTCGCCGCCGTCGTCCTCGTCGCCGCGCCGGCACGGAGCCAGCAGCAGATCGAGGCCAAGGTCGACCTGGCCTGGAACCGCTACTACCCGACCGAGGAAGTCGGCGCGATCCTGCAGCGGCTCGCCGCGGCGCATCCCGACCTCGCCTCGCTCGACATCATCGGCGAGAGCCACGAGGGCCGGCCGATGTGGCTCTTCACCATCAACAACCCCGAGACCGGCAACGACCTCGACAAGCCGGCGATCTACATCGACGGCTCCATCCACGCCAACGAGATCCAGGCGACGGAGACGGTGCTCTATTCGATCTGGTACCTCCTCGAGGCCTACGACGAAGTGCCGGCGATCCGCGACCTCGTCGATCGCACCGCGTGGTACTTCGTGCCGATCGTCAACCCCGACGGCCGCGCTTCCTGGTTCGACGAGCCGCACACCCCCAACTCCAGCCGCACCGGCGTGGCCCCGATCGACGACGACAACGACGGCCTCTTCGACGAGGACGGACCCGACGACCTCGATGGCGACGGGTTCATCGAGATGATGTGGCGGAAGGACCCCTTCGGCACCCATCGCCGCAATCCCCGCGATCCTCGTCAGTTCGAGCGGGTCTCGACCGAGCCGAGGGCCGACGGCACCCGCGAGTATGGCGACTGGTCGATGGCCGGTCAGGAGGGCATCGACAACGACGGCGACGGCCGTATCAACGAGGACGCCAAGGGCGGCTACGACATGAACCGCAACTGGCCGAGCGGATGGCAGCCCGACCATGTGCAGCGCGGTGCCGGCGCCTACCCCTTGTGCTGGCCGGAGACCCGCGCCGTCGCAGAGTTCATCCTCTCCAAGCCCAACATCGCCGCGGGCCAGGCCTACCACAACACCGGCGGCATGATCCTGCGCGGGCCGGGAGCCTCGTGGCGAGAGAGCGACTACCCGCGGCAGGACGTCGCGGTCTACGACGAGATCGCCAAGGCCGGCGCCGAGATGCTGCCCTTCTACCGGCCGATGGTGATCCACGCCGACCTCTACACCGTGCACGGCGGGTTCGTGAACTGGATCGCCGAGGGGCTCGGCATCGTCTCCTTCACCAACGAACTCTGGACCGAGAAGCGGATCCTGCAGAACGGACAGGATCCCGACAGCGAGGCCCGGCAGCGCTGGCAGGATCGCGTGCTCTTCGGACAGACCTGGAGCGACTGGCAGGAGGTCGAACATCCCGAGTACGGCACCGTGCTCGTCGGCGGCGGCACCAAGTTCTCAAGCCGCATTCCTCCGCCGTTCATGCTCGAGGAGGAGTGCCACCGCAACTTCGCATTCACCGCGTTTCATGCCGGCGAGATGCCGTTGCTTCGTTTCGAGGCGATCAAGGCGACCCCGCTCGACGGCGGCCTTTGGCAGCTCGACGTGGCGATCCGCAACGATCGGCTCATTCCCAGCCGCACCGCACGAGCCGCCGACAAGGGCATCGGCACCCCCGACCGGCTGACGGTCTCGGTCGCGGGTGGCGCCGTGGTCGCGGCGGGAACGATGCGCAACGGGCTCTCGACCACCTTTGATCCGGTGGCGAATCGACCCGAGTCGCTGCTGGTCGAAGGCGGCATCCCCGGTCGCGACACCCGCTGGTTCCGCTTCATCGTCAAGGCAGCGGCGGGCTCCGACATCACCATCGCCTATCAGGCCGAGAAGGCGACGGACCTCGAGACCACCTTCGCACTCGAGGCGTCCGAGTAGGCCATCACGGGGTTCCAACTCGGCGGCGCCGTGCGCCCACCTCGATGCCGCTCGTCGGTATGGTGCCCGCATGCGTTGCTCCCTCGGACCTCGGACTTCCTTGGCGCTTCGAGCCCTGCTCGTCGGAAGCTTGCTCGCGCTTTCAGGTTGCCTGACCCCACCGAGGCCCACCGACTCGAAGGCCGACAACGAGGCCCGCGATGCGGTGCAGCTCTCCGCGCAGCTGCTTGCCGTCGCCGACGTCGCCGCCGCCGCCTTCGCAGAGCAGGTTGCCTCCATCCGCATCGCCGGTGCGTCGCACATGCTCACCTACACCGCCGAGACGGTCCGCAACGGAGCGGTGGCCGAGATCCGCATGATCGTGCTGAGCCCCGATCCGGCCGACGCGCTGGTCAATCTCTACATCTACGCCAATCTCGGCCTGTGGGCCTGCGAGAACCGACGCGTTCTGCACCCGGAGTACTTCGATCAGGATTGCGACGACACCTACGGGCTGGTGCTCGAGCATGTCAGCACCCTCGCTCGCCAGTGGATGAAGCCCGATCAGATCACCGACCTCGACGAGCGCATCGAGAAGTTCAAGTCGGAGTATCCCGAGCGAATGCTCATCGGCACGGTCCGGCTCATGGACCTCACCCGCCAGTACGCCGACTTCGAATCCGAGCGCGACATGGTGCAGCCGAGCCTGTTCACGCCGGTCAGCGAGGCGGCCAAGCAGATCGAGCAGGCGCGACTGCTCGGCGACCGCGCGATCTGGCTGATGAGCCGCATGCCGGAGGCCTTCAGCTGGCGAGCTTCGGCATTCCTGATGGAGATCCTCGCGAGCGACACCGTCACCCAACTGATGGAGCTGGTCGAGCAGGTCTCGTCGACGCTCAAGATGGCCGAAACGGGAGAGCTCGAACTGGCCGCGAAGATCGACCGGCTCGAAGACCGAGTCTCCGAAGGCACCGCCGCAGTCGCGGCCCTTGCGGCCTCCGCCGATTCGGTGGCACGCTCCGCCGGCGAACTCGGCGCTCGGATCACCGCGATCGACGCACGCGCGGAGAGGCTCGAGGCTCGCCTCTCGGAGACCACGGCGGGCGTCGCGAAGCTTGGGGAGAATCTTGCCGCAGTCACCAGCCACTTCGAAGGGACTGCGACCGCCCTGCACGAACTCGCCGGCGCCAACCAGGGTCTCGGGCGAGACGTGCTCATCCTCGCGGAGCGCTTCAACTCGCTGCAGGGCTCGCTGGAGGCGCTCTCGGTCGAGGTTCGCACCCTCGAGACCGCCAAGTCGATCGTCGACGAGACCCTGCTCAAGGCCGCGGTGCTCGCGGCGGGGTTGATCGCCTTCGCAGGCGTCGCACGGCTGGTGGTGCATCGCTTCACACGATCGCCGCAGCGCTGATCGCGAAGCGTTGCGTTTCGCCGCCGCCCATCGCGCCCGGCACCCCACTCGCCTTCACAGCGCACACCGAGGCGGGCGCCTTGCGACGCCCGCCTCGGCCCAGTCGGAAGCGCGCTTCTGAGGACGGGTCAGCGGCGCTCCCTTGATGTGGTTCACCGTGCGGTCATGGAGCGGTCTCGCCGGCGACGCCGGCCATCGACTCGAGCACCGCGTCAAAGAGGGTCTCGCGGCGATCGCCCGAGGACTCCCAGAACATCAGTCCGCCGAGCGCCCGCTCCTGCACGAAGCGGCCCTTGACCACGATGCTCGCGGGGTCGTCGTAGCTGATGAAGTGGCCGCCGAACGCACCCCCGTAGAGCCACGGCGCCTTGGCCTGCGGGTCCCAGTGCCGGACGTACGCGCCCGAGGCGATCTTGTCCTCGATGTCGGTCCAGTCGTAGACGCCGGTTGCGCCGCTCGACCAATCGTCCCACTGTCCCTGCGGCACGCTGGTCGCGGGCTGGAAGAGCCCGTCATTGGTCGGTGCCACGCCGCCCCAGCTGCGCCCGTAGAAGGCGACGCCGGGAACGATCTTCGCCGCGGGAACGCCGCGCTCGAGCATCGACTCGACCGCCCATTCGAGGTTGTACTTCTGCCGCAGCTCCTCGTTCACCGCGGTCATGCCGGGGCTCGACCGGAAGCCGGCCTGATGCCCGGTGCTGGAGAGGTCCCAGGCGCCGAAGAAGTCGTAGCTCATCACGTTGATGAAGTCGAGATGCGGATGCATCCCCTCGAGGTCGAAGTTGGCGAGCTTGTCGAAGCCGGCCGCCGACGCGATGGTCAAGAGGTACGTCGTGCCGTCCTCCGCCGCGGCGGCATCGAGCTGGCTGCGAATCTCCGCGAGCAGCAGGGTGTAGTTCTCGCGATCGGAGGGCCGGCAGGTGTTGCTCGCGAGTCCGCCTGCGACGGGATACTCCCAGTCGAGATCGACACCATCGAATCCGTACTGGCGGATGAAGTCGACACAGCTCTCGGCGAAGTTCGCGCGGCTCTGCGCGGTCAGGGCGACGTCGCTGAAGCGGCCGCTCCAGGTCCAGCCTCCGACCGAGATCAGCGTCTTGAGGTGCGGGTACTGGGCCTTGAGGACGTTGTTGAACTGGTTGTAGTTGCCGCGAAGCGGCTGATCCCAGGTGTCGCCGGGATAGGCCTTGTCGATCGCCGCGTACGGGTCGCCCAAGGCGATCCGCCCGTCGGCGGAGATGTTCGCGAAGGCGTAGTTGATGTGGGTGACCTTGTGCAGCGGCATCGAGGAGGGGTAGTACTGCCGCCCGTAGATCCCCCACTCTGCGAAGTAGGCCACCACTCGCCTCTCGGGGCACTCGCCGAAGAGCGCCTCGATCATGACGAGGTCGACATCGTCGACGATGCCGTTGCCGTCGAGGTCTGCGGCGAGGCCGTCGCCCGACTCGCCGAGTGCCGCCGCGAGCAGCAGGACATCTGCGTCGTCGACGGTGAAGTCGCCGTTGAGGTCGCCCATGCAGGAGAAGCGAGGGCCGCTCTCACCGCTCGAGCCGCTCGAGTCGCCGCCGCCGTACTGGCCGTCGGGATCGCTGCCACCGTCGGAGCCGCCGCCGGTGTCGCCACCGCCGGTGTCACCTCCGCCGGTATCGCCGCCACCGGAGGAGCCGTCGCCCGACCAGCCTTCGGGAAGTTCGTAGATGACCGTCGCGTCGACGCCGTTCACGCGGCATTCGAAGACGTCGTCGGTCATGGTGCCGAGGCCGCTGAATCCGACGCTCACCGCAGCGCCACCGGCGATCGAGCCGTTCCAGCCGGCGTTGCCGATGGTCGAGAGGTTGCCGCTCTGCGAGTAGGTGCCGTTCCACAGGCTCGCGACATCCGGGCCGCCGCGATAGGTGAGTGACCAGTTCTCGATCGCAATGCTGCCGGCGTTCTCGATCGAGATCGTCGCGCCGTAGCCGCCGCCCCAGGTGTTGCCGACGGTGAAGCGAACTCGGGGAGGCTCGAGGTTCCCGCCTCCAGTGTCGCCACCTCCGGCTCCGCCAGAACCGCCATCACCACCGCCGGCCTCTCCACCACCGGTATCACCACCGCCTGTGTCGCCGCCTCCGGACGAGCCACCGCCTGTGTCGCCGCCTCCGGACGAGCCGCCGCCTGTGTCGCCTGTGTCACCGCCTCCGGACGAGCCGCCGGTCGACCAGCCTTCAGGGAGTTCGTAGACGATCGTGGCATCGACGCCGTTGACGCGGCACATCGAGAGGTCGTCGGTCATGGTGCCGCTGCCGTTGAAGCCCAGCGCCACGCTTCCGCCGGAAGCGATGTCGGGACTCCACGACGGGGCGACCACGGTGTGCACACCGTCGGCGACGGAGTGAGTTCCGTTCCAGAGACTGGTGATGGTCGGACCGCCGGCAAACTCGAGTTGCCAGTTCTCGATCGCGGCGCCGCCGGAGTTCTCGATCGAGATGGTCGCGCCGTAGCCGCCCGTCCACGTGCCTCCGATGGTGAACCGCACCACCGGCGGCTCGAGATTCGCGCCCCCGCCGCCGCCATCCGAACCACCGCCCGAATCGCCTCCGCCAGAGCCGCCTCCCGCATCGCCACCACCGGAGTCGCCGCCACCTCCCGACGCCCAGCCGTCGGGCAACTGGTAGGCGACTTCGGCCGCCAAGCCGTTCACCGTGCAGTCGGAGACGTCGTCGGTCATGGTGCCGAGACCGCTGAATCCGAAGGACACGCTCGCACCGGCGGCAAGGTTGCCGTTCCAACTCTCGTTCACGATGCCGCTGCGCCCGCTCGGAAGCAGCGAGTACAGGCCGTTCCAGTGCGAGCCGATCTGCGGACCCCCCGCGTACTCGACGGCCCAGGAACTCATGGGCCCGTCGCCGCGGTTCTGGATGGTGACGCTGCCGCCGTAGCCGCCATCCCAGTGGTTGCCCACCGAGAAGGTGACCAGCGGTGCATCGCCGGCTGCGGCGAGCGTGGTTGCCGCCGCGAAGGTGATGAGGATCGATGCCGCCGCGAGCGGACGCCGCCCGAAGAGCCCGTTACTGCTGGTGCACGACCTGCGGCCATCGCCGCGTCGAGTCGAGTTCATGTTCAGATCTCCTTCGACAACCTCCGCCGGAGGTCGCGGCGAACAGATCGCCACTCGAGTCCACCAGCCCGGGCCGTCGTTCAAGCCGCTGCTACGAGGTCGACTCCGCGGCGATCGACGGGTACTTGCCCCATCCGGCCGCGGGCTTCCGAGTCACGCCGCGACGACGCCCGTGCGCGGCTCGATGGCTCGACCGAACGCGCATCCGCGGAGAAGATCGCGAGGTGGCCCTACCGCAGACGAGTTCCGAACCCCATGCCGCATCGAACGCAGATGCAGTCGACGTCGCGGTCGTCGGCGCCGGCGCCGCCGGGCTGATGGCTGCCATCTCGGCAGGCCGCGCGGCGCGGCAGGCGGGTCGGCCGCTGAAGATCGTCGCCTTCGACGGCGCGAAGTCGCTCGGCGCGAAGATCCTCATCGCCGGCGGAGGCCGCTGCAACGTCACGCACTTCGCGGTCTCGGAGCGCGACTATCACGGCTCGACGCCGCCGGCGATCCGCAAGGTCCTGCGCCGATTCTCGATCGAGGCGACGGTCGCGTTCTTCCGCGATCTCGGCGTCGAACTCAAGCGCGAGGAGACCGGCAAGCTCTTTCCGGTCGCCGACGACGGGCAGGTCGTCCTCGACTCGCTCCTGCTCGCCGCGCGCGAGGCGGGCGTCGAACTCCGCCACCCCTGCCGAGTGACGAGCGTCGAGCCGATCGATTCGGTCTCCCCGGACCACACCGCCCCCCGCTTCCGGATCGAGACCGCCGACGGCCCGGTGCGTGCTCGCTGCGCCGTCCTCGCGACCGGCGGCCTGAGCTTTCCGAAGACCGGGTCCGACGGCGCGGGCTATCGCTTCGCGAAGGCATTCGGCCATGCCCTGACGCCGCTCGTCTCGCCGTCGCTCGTGCCGCTTCTGCTTGCCAATGGCCACTGGATCCGCGACCTATCCGGGATCGCCTCGGACGCCGAACTGGTTCTTCGAAGCGGCACTGGGAAGGTGATCGCGCGAGTCGCTGGAAGTCTGCTGTGCACGCACTTCGGCCTCTCGGGTCCATGCGCGCTCGACATGAGCCGCAGCTTCATCCACGCCGAGCACGCAGATCCTGCTGCAACGCTCGAGGTGAACTGGCTTCCCGGCGAGTCGATCGAGTCGATCGACCGCTCGCTCCTCGACACCGGCCCGCGCGGCGTGCTGGCGTGGCTTCGCGACCGCCTGCCCGATCGCCTTGCGAGGGCGCTCCTTGACGCTGCAGGCTGCGATCCCGAGATCAAGGTGCACCAATGGCCCAAGGAGCGGAGGCGCGGCCTCGCGATGCTCGTGACCGCGACGCCGCTTCCCGTCGTCGGCAACCGCGGCTACGCCTACGCCGAGGTCACCGCGGGCGGCGTGCCCCTTGCCGAAATCGATCTCGACTCGATGCAGAGCAGACGCACGACGGGGCTCTTTCTGTGCGGCGAGATCTGCGACGTCGACGGCCGCATCGGCGGCTTCAACTTCCAGTGGGCTTGGGCGAGCGGCTTCATCGCCGGCTCCGCCGCCGCGGAGTCGTGATCGACGTCGGAGATCGCACCCGGTCCGGCGAATGCCTGGTCGCTCAGGACGGCGATGCGGCTTGATCCGCGATCGACTGGCCCCGATGAGGCTCCTCGCGGCAATCGACGACTCCAGAATTGCTCCTCGGCCTCTGCCCTCTCGAATTCGGTCCTTCCCGCAACCCTGGCCGACCCTGCAAGTAGATCGCCCTATGGCGGGCAGGAGCGTGGCTCGTGGCGTTCCCGCCTCTCGAGCGAACGGCGCGGTGCCGATCGGCTTCCCTCCAACCCTCTTCGAACCGGACTTCGATGTACGGCAAGCAGACCGAACGTGCGATCGCCGCGATGAGCCGCCTCGCGGAGGTGTGGGACGGCGGGGAGACTCGACTCTCCGCGCTCGAGATCGCCCGGCATCGGGGGCTGCCCGCCCCGATGGTTGCCAAGCTGCTCACCGCGTTGGCGCAGGCCGGGCTCGTCCGCAGCCTCTCCGGGCCCCGGGGCGGCTACGCGCTCGCCCGTTCGCCCGAGAAGATCTGCCTGCACGAGGTGTTTGCGATCTTCGAGCGCGAAGACACCTCGCCCGAGTGTCCCTTTGGGGCGGGGGTCTGCGGCGCCGGCGCGCCGTGTGCGCTGCACGACCGCCTCGTCGAGATTCAATCGACGTCGAAGCGACTGCTCCGCGAGACCACCTTCGAGGCCTTCCGCGCTGCCGCGCAAGACCAAGGCCTCGTACCAGTGCCCGCCGGAAGCCCGACCAGAAGCCCGGAGCGAGAGAGTTACCGAGCCCCCAAGCGCACGGCGACCTGATCTGCACGAGGTCGATTTCGCCCTCGCGGCGTGACCCGCTCGAGCCCTTCGTGGGCCAAGATCCAGCCAATCCCCGCATCCGGCTCACACCGCCTTCTTGAGGTGTCCGATCTTCACGTGGCTGGCGGGACGTCTCCCGCCTCAGACCCCGCGAGCGCACGATGGCCACCACCACCGCACCGAACCGACTCGCCGGAAATCCGGCACCTGCCTCGATCCTGATCGATCCGGCATCGCTGATCGCCGCCTATCACGATCGCCGTCCCGATCCGGGCGTGTCCGGCGAGCGTGTCGCCTTCGGCACCAGCGGTCACCGCGGATCGCCGCTTGCAGGAACCTTCAACGAGCATCACGTCCTTGCGATCGCGCAGGCGATCGCCGAACACCGCGATGCGCAGGGCTTCGACGGCCCGCTCTTCCTCGGACGCGACACGCACGCGGTGAGTCCCGCCGCGGAAGAGACCGCGATCGAGGTGCTCGCCGCCAACGGCGTTGAAGTGGTGATCCAGTCAGGCGGACTGCCGTCGCCCACTCCCGTGGTGAGCTGGCGGATCCTCGTCGAGAACGAGGGCGTCGACGGCGCCGCCGACGGCATCCTGATCACGCCTTCGCACAACCCGCCCGAGGACGGCGGCATCAAGTACAACCCGCCCGAGGGCGGACCGGCCGACTCCGCGACCACCTCGTGGATCGAGCGCCGCGCCAACGAGATCCTCGAGAACGGTCTCGCAGACGTGAAGCGGATGCCCCTCGAGCGGGCCCGCCGCGAGGGTCTTCTCCGCGAAGAGAACTGGCGCCTCGACTACGTGCGCGAACTCGACACCGTGCTCGACATGCGGGCGATCGCTGCGGCGAACCTCCGACTCGGCGCCGATCCGCTCGGCGGCGCGGCGCTTGGCATGTGGGACCTCGTCAACGAAGTCTGGGGCACCTCGATCGAGACCGTGAACCACCAACTCGATCCGGCGTTCTCCTTCATGCGGGTCGATCATGACGGCAAGATCCGCATGGACTGCTCGAGCCCGTGGGCGATGGCAGGACTGGTGGAGATGGCCGACCGCTTCGAAACCGCCTTCGCCAACGATCCCGACGCCGATCGGCACGGCATCGTGGTGCCCGGGCAGGGGCTCCTGAATCCCAACCGCGTGCTCGCGGCCGCGATCGACTACCTGCTCGAGACCCGCGGCGAATGGTCGGTCGATGCGGGCATCGGCAAGACGGTGGTGAGCAGCTCGCTGATCGATCGCGTGGTCGAGCGGGCGGGCCGCGAGCTCTGCGAGGTGCCGGTCGGCTTCAAGTTCCTTGCCCCCGGGCTCTTCGACGGCGACTTCTGCTTCGGCGGCGAGGAGAGCGCCGGGGCGAGCTTCCTGCGCTTCGACGGCACCACCTGGACCACCGACAAGGACGGCATCGTGGTGAATCTGCTCGCCGCGGAGTGCCTCGCCCGCACCGGCGAGGACCTCGGCGCGAGGGCCAACCGCGTCGAAGCTGCGCTCGGTCGCCCCTGCTATCGCCGGGTCGATTCGCCGGCGGACGCCGCGGTGAAGAAGCGGCTTGCTTCAATCGACGCGGCCGATCTCGGCCTCGGCGAACTCGCCGGCGAAGCGATCGACCGCGTACTGACCCACGCGCCCGGCAACGACGCCGCGATCGGCGGCGTCAAGGTGACGACGCGGTCAGGCTGGTTCGCGGCGCGGCCCTCGGGCACCGAAGCGATCGTCAAGGTCTACGCCGAGAGCTTCCTCGGCGAAGACCATCTCGATCGCATCCTCGACGAGGCGCAGTCTGCGATCGGGAAGGGCTGAGCCGGAACTTCCGACTCACTCGAGCTCGCGCACGAAGATGTTCGCGAACTGGATGGGGTCGCCGTGGTGCTGCAGCGCGATCGGTCCACGCTCCGCGACGCCAGGCAGCTGCGCGTTCTCGATGACGGTCTTGCCGTTCAAGGTCACGGTGAGACGATCGCCCTTCATCACGATGTGGAATCGATTCCACTCGCCGAGCGGACGATCCGCCGGCTCGCTTGGGGTGACTCCGGCACGGACCTCCGGCGGCATGCTGCCGTCGGTGCGGTAGCCGTAGACCTCGCCCGATCCCACCGGCCAGCACCAGATGTTGACCTGGCTCTTGGAACTGCCGCGAAGGAAGATGCCGCTGTCGCCCGCGTCGGCCACCTCGACCTGGAGGGGCGTCCCGTCCGGTGCCGCGGCATTCGAGCCGTCGCGAGCGATCACCGGACGCATGGTCGGCGTCGGTGCACCCGGGAACCTCCAGTCGCAGATCATCTCGAAGTCGCCGTAGTCCTCCTCGGTCCAGAGATCGGTGCCCTTGCCGTCGTAGGAGAGCGTCCAGTCCTGCACCGTCCAATGGCCGTCGTTGGCGGGATTGGCCTTCCAGCCCGAGAGATCGACGCCGTTGTAGAGGCAGGTCCACGGCCGCGCGTCCTCGTCGGCCACCAACGCTGCGGGAAGCGCAGGGTCGGCGGCGGGAAGCTCCTTGAGACGAATGGCCCGGAACTCGACCGGCGAGCCCTCGCTCTCGAGGCAGATGAAGCCCCGACGCGGCGCGATGTCGTAGCCCTCGGTGACGATGCGGCCGTTGAGGGCGCTCGCGATGCGGCCATTGACGCACTCGACGCGGTAGTGGTTCCACATCGGTGCGGGGTTCGAGCGCCGCTCGGTCGGGAAGGCGCGGTCGCCGCCGCGTCCGTTGACCGGCGTCATGCGGGCGCCGTGGATCGGGAAGATGTCGCCGTCGGAGGTGAACCTCGCCTGCTCCTGCCCGTCCATCACCTGCACCTCGACGCTGCGGGTGAAGGGCTGCCCGCGGGCGGTGAGCGGATCGCTCCAGACGAACAGGCCCGCGTTGCCGTTGGGCACGAGGTGCCGGTACTCGAGCTCGAGCACGAAGTTCTCGTAGGTGCGGTCGGTCCGCAGCACCCCGGTCGGGAATCCGCTGCAAGCGATGACGCCGTCCTTCACCGTCCAGGTGCTCGGCGCGCCGTTGACGATCTGCCAGCCGTCGAGGGTGCGGCCGTTGAAGAGATCGACGAAGCCCTTCTCGCGCGAGCGAAGCCGCTGCATCTCGCTCTCGTTGCGGATGGGATTCTCGACGCCGCCGAAGGGACCCTCCCAGTCGTCGCTGCGGAAGGGCGAGGCGGGAAGGCCCTCGGCGTTGAAGAGCTCGGCCTCGCACGCGGGACACCAGAGATAGCGGACCGCCACCGGCGCTGCGACCTCCGGAGCCGCCGCGATCACGTCGTTGCCGTCGATCGCCGCGAATGCGCGGTGCCAGACCTTGTCCTCGCCGGCGATGGCGATCTGGCGAATCTCGTTGTTGCGGGCGAAGAGTCCCTCGGCGTTCTCGAAGCGGATCCGCATGCCGCCGCCCTCGCGCACCGCCTCGACGAACACCGGCCCCGACGAGGTGACCGAGCGCCCGTAGGCCTTGTCGAGTGCCAGCAGCGCGAGCCGCTGTCCCACCGGCTGCTTGCTGGTCGGATGGATGTCGAGCGGATCGCCGCAATCCATGGTCACCGCGAGACCGCCGTTGGGAATCCCCGCCGCCGCCGACCGCTGCGACTCCCGCACCCGCGCGGTCTGACCGCGGTCGCCGCCGTACTTGTACGGGGCGATCTGCACCACCAGGAACGGACGCTCGTCGTGACCGCCGCGCCAGTCCTCGACCATCGCCGCGAGCAGGTCTGCGTAGCGAGCCGCGTTGCCGCGATTGCTCTCGCCCTGGTACCAGAGGTACCCGGCGAGCGAACAGGGCTTGAGCGGCGCGATCATCGCCTGATGCAGCGCGGTCACCGAGTTTGCGTTCATGGCCGACTGCCGTTGCTGCGGGAAGTCGCCGCGTGCAGGACCCCGCGCCACCCTCCACGATCCGGCGAGCGGCACCGACTGCTCGCCCGCGACGATCCGCATCTGCTCGGCCTTGCCGTTGATGCCGCCGGGGCCGGCGTTGTCGACCATCCGCACCGCGATCACGTTCATCCCCGGCTTCAGGGTTCCCGGCGGAATCGGATATCGGCGCGGCTGCGCCCACTTGCCGTCGCCGTGGGTCGAACCCACTGCGACGCCGTTGACGAACGCGTCGTCCTCGTCGTCGATGGGGCCAAGCTCGAGGGTCGCCTCCGACTGCGAGTTCCAGTCGGCCGGCAACTCGATTCCGCGGCGGAAGTAGAGCATGCCGTCGAAGCCGCCGTACTCTCCCGCGAGCGTCGCGGGCAGATCCATGCTCGCCCAGCCCGAGGCGTCGAAGCCCGGCGTCTTCCACGCCCCGCCGCCGGGCGCGCGACGATCGAGGTCGTTCCACCACTGCGCTTCGAGGCCTTCGGTGGCCTTGGCCCGCGTCGCCGGATCGGCGATGAGGGCCAGATGCTCGAGTTCGCCGGCGAACTCGGGGAAGTTCGCGAGCGACTCCGGACTCATCCACGCCTCGATGCGGGTGCCCCCCCAGTCGGAGGTGATCACGCCCACCGGCACCTCGAGGGCCTGATGGAGGTCGCGGGCGAAGAAGAAGGCCACCGCGCTCAGCGATCCGGCGGTCTTCGGCGTGACCGCGACCCACGAACCGCCGACGTTCGAACGCGGCGAGGCAGCGATCGCGTTCTCGACATCGAAGAAGCGGATCTGCGGGAAGTCGGCGGTGGCGACCTCGGCCTGCCAGTTGTCGACGCCGTTGAAGGAGGGCGGCGCGACCTTCTGCTCCATGTTGCTCTGTCCCGAGGCGAGCCAGACCTCGCCGACGAGCACGTCGCGGAAGGAGACCGCGTTGTCGCCGTTGACCGCGACCGTGAACGGTCCGCCGGCCTTCTCGGTCGGCAGCATCGCCAGGAAGCGGCCCCGCGCGTCACCGGTGGTCTCGACGCGGCCGCCCCAGCTTCCCTCGATCACGATCCGCTCGCCGGGACGGGCGAATCCCCAGATCGCGGCCTCGCCGCGCTGCAGCACCATGCCGTCCGCAAAGAGCGCCGGCATCGAGACGGTGGCGACCGCGGGCGCCGAGATCGCCGTGAACGAGATCGAGAAGAGCGCAGTGCGAAGGGTGGACATGGGCAAGCTCCGAGTCGGCCGCCTCGGGCGTGCGGACCGGCCGCCCGCGACCGATCCGCACTATAGAGACGCGGGTCGCCACCACCGCCGCTGACGTCATGCCGTCAGCGAACTCGCTCCGAATCCCGCCCGCCCCGCTACGCTCGGGTCGTGGACTGGCTTCTCCCCGGCATCGTGGGCGGACTGCTCGGCGCGGCAATCGCGGCTGCGTTTCTCCTGTGGCGGGCGGCGGCGGGCCAGGCGAGCCTGCGTTCGGAGCGCGATCGCGCGGCGAACCTCGCCGAAGCCAGCGCACGCGAGCGCGAGTCCGCCGAGACGCGCCTTCGCGACACGGAATCTCGACTCGCCTCGACCGAGGCCCGTCGCGAGGAGGCCGAACGCACCCTCGCGGTCGAACGCGAGCGGCTCGCCTCGCTCGAGCAGCGGCTCGCCGACGAAGCCAAGCGGATCGAGGAACTCAAGGTCTCGCTTCGCGATGTCTTCCGCTCGGTCGGTCAGGAGGTCACCGCCGGCGGTCTCGAGACCCTCAAGAAGTCGGTCACCGAGCTCGTCGCTGCGCAGAAGCAGCAGATCGACGCCGAGGGCGAGACCCGACGGCAGGCGATCACCGCGCAGATGAAGCCGATTCAGGAGGGCCTCGCCAAGCAGGGCGAGCTGCTCGCGGCGCTCGAGACCAAGCGCGAGGTCGCCTACACCGAACTGCAGACCATGGTCGGCGCGATCGAACGAACCCACGGAGAGCTTCGCGATCGCACCGGAAAGCTCGTCGAGGCGCTGCGGCGGCCGGAGACACGTGGCCGCTGGGGAGAGATCGGACTGCGGAACGCGATCGAGCAGGCCGGACTCAGCCCGCATTGCGACTTCGCCGAGCAGGTCTCGATCGAGACCGACGAAGGTCGGCTGCGGCCCGATCTCGTGATCAACCTGCCGGGCGGCGGCTCGATCGTGGTCGACAGCAAGGTCGCGCTCGACAGCTTCCTCACCATGCTCGATGCAGATGCCGACCGACCGGCGCTTCTCAAGAAGCACGCCGCCGCGGTCGCCGCCCACATCAAGAGCCTCGGTCAGAAGCGCTACTGGGAGCAGTTTGCGCGGACCCCGGAGTTCGTGGTGATGTTCGTGCCGGTCGAGAGCGCCTTGGTCGCGGCGATCGAGGCGGAACCCACGCTCTTTGAAGAGGCGATCCGACAGCGGGTCGTCCTGACCGGACCCATGAATCTCGCAGCGCTGCTCCGCGTCGTCGGGATGGCCTGGCGCGAACACGACGTCGCGATCAACGCACGCCAGATCGCCGACGGAGCTGCGGAACTTCACAAGCGGCTTCGCAAGTTCGCCGAGATGCTCGCGGACGTCGGTAAGCATCTCGATCGCGCCGGCGACTCGTACAACAAGGCCGTCTCCTCCTTCGACGGCCGCCTGATTCCTGCGGCTCGCCGCATGGAGCACTACGGCGTCGCGAAGGGCGAGGCGATCGACGCGCTGCCGCCCGCGCAACTCGTGCCGAAGCTGCCGAGCGGCGTGGCGGCGTCGCGGGACGAGCCGGCGCCGATCGACGTCGAGGCGATCACGGACCGCGAGTAGCCTCGTTTTCGAGCCGACCCCCGACACAATTCGGCATCCGCAGACCACGCGGCCGAGGGATTTGCTGCAGTTCGAGCCTTTTGGATCCGATGTGCTCCGGGGTGGGCGATTTCAAATCGGGCAGCTTCCGCGGTCTTTCTCCATGAGCCGACGTCTTCCTCTTCGCTCCGTCTTGGCACGTCGCGTCTCCTCAATCCCAGGAGGACGGCAGTTCGTACAGGCAGCGAGGATCCTCGCGGGAGATGCCAAGCCGCACGAGCAGTGGCAGCGAGTCGTGCTGAACAGAACGATTCGCGAGTGGGTCGATGCACTGAAGCCGGAGTCGCTCGATGCACTGGAGATCTCGGGCGAAAGCTGGCCGCGACATGGTTACTTCCGGAGCCACCGAGGCGTCGACTTCCCCGAGTTCGATGTGTGCGCGGATCGCCTTGAGGATCAGTTCGATCTTGTGATTGCCGAGCAAGTCTTCGAGCACGTCCCATATCCCTATCGCGCCGCTCGAAACGTCCTTGCGATGCTCCGGCCGGGCGGCCGATTCCTGATCGCCACCCCGTTCTTGGTCAAGATCCACGCGTGCCCACTGGACTGCTCGAGATGGACCGAGTCGGGACTTCGCTACTTCCTAGAAGACTGCGGCTTTCCGCCTGAGGGGATCCGAACCGCAAGCTGGGGCAATCGATCGTGCGTGAAAGCCAACCTCAGGAGCCGCTGGCCGATCTATGTGCGAGGCCTCCACTCCCTGCGGAACGACCCGGAGTATCCGATTCAGGTCTGGGCGATGGCCGCGGCTCCATCGTGACATGGGGCTTCCGCGTGGACCAATGAGTCCGCATGGCATTGCTGGATGCGTCGACGAAGACTCCGCGGCGAAGGGCGTTGGGACACGCCCACCACGGCATTCCGGATCGCGCGCTGCCATCGCCCGGCAATCTTCCGGACCACGAGATCCGCGATAGCCCCGTAGACTCGTCCCATGCCTCGCCCGCACTCTCGAGCCCAACGCAGCGGACCCGCCGGAAGAACCTCGGGTCCGGCGCCGGGAAAGCGGCCGCCGCTGGCGATCGCGGTCACCACGCTCTGGGAGTATCCGAGCCAGCACTACGACGCCAAGGCGATCGAGGCGCCCGATCCTGCCGAGGTCGAGGTCGAGCCCGCCGCGGCAGGGGCGATCGATTGCGCCGAAGAGTCGGCCCGCCGCGCCCCGGCTCGCCGCGATCGCAACATGCAGGGCGACCGCGGCTACGTCGGCGCGACGCCATCGTGGGTGATCTGGCAGCTCCTGCAGCGGTACACGAAGCCGAAGAGCCTCTGCGTCGATCCGATGGCCGGCAGCGGCACGAGTCTCGACGTCGCGCGAGACCTCGGGCGACGGGCGCTCGGCTACGACCTGCGTCCGACCCGGCCGGACATCTTCCGCGCCGACGCCCGCAAGCTCCCGCTCGAGGATGCGGTCGCCGACTTCGCCTTCGTCGACCCGCCCTACTCGACCCACGTCGAGTACTCCGACGATCCGCGCTGCATCGGCAGGCTCGATGCCGGCGGAGCAGACCGCGGCAAGGCCTACTACGAGGCGATGCGAGGGGTGATCGATGAGCTTCATCGCGTGCTGAAGCCCGGCCGCCACCTCGGGCTCTACGTCAGCGACTCCTACCGTCGCACCCGCGGCGCCGCACCCGGGGAAGGCGTCTTCATGCCGATCGGGTTCGAGCTCTTCCGTCTGCTTCGTGAACGCTTCGAGCCCATCGACATCGTCGCGGTGGTGCGGCACAACGCCAAGCTCGAGAAGGGCAACTGGCGCCGCGCCGCCGAGGAGCAGAACTTCTTCCTCCGCGGCTTCAACTACCTCTTCATCATGCGGAAGGATCGCACTCCATCGGGGCGGTCGGGATCGGGAACTCCACGCCACCGATGAAGAGGGGCGTCGATGCACGAATCGACGCTCGGCACCCTTCCGCGGCGAGCACCCCCGCAGCCGGGAGCGGCACCGCGTAGAGTCTGGCTACGGAGCGCCACAGTCCCGATGACCGCAACCGGCGCGGCCCATGGATCCGATCGACGTGACGACCAACCCTCCAAGTCTCTCATCGGCGGCGCGGCTCGCCGCGGCCATGGGACGACGGGACGAAGCCGCTGAGCTCATGCAGCGTTCCCTCGAGGCGCAGTTCGACCCGCGACTCGCGTTCGATCTCGGCAACCTCCTGTTCGATTCTCATCGATTTCGCGAGGCTTCGGAGTGGCTTCGAAAGTGCGTCGCCGCGTTGCCGGACTCGACGCCTGCACACGGCAATCTCGCCAAGGCGCTCCTTCGGGCCGGAGATCCCGCGGAGGCGCATGCCGTCGCCAAGGCCGAACACGCGAGAACCGGCGACCGCGAGATGCTCTCGATCGCACTGTTGTCGATCAACTATCTCCCCGAGCTCGGCGACGAGGAGGTCTACCGGCAGCACCTGGTCTACCGCGAGGGACTCCCCATCGACCGCGGAGCGGCCTCCCTGCCGAACGGGCGCGATCCCGAGCGCCCGCTGCGGCTCGGATTCGTCTCCGCCGACCTCCGCAACCATCCGGTGGGATTCCTGCTCGACGCGCTCTTTCCGGCGCTGTCGCGGGAGGGGTGGGAGATCCACGTTCTCAACAACGGGGTCGGCGGCGACGCGCTCACGACCCGTCTCCACCGCCACTGCAGGACCTGGCACGACATCACTCGCAAGGGTGATGGCGAAGTCCAGGCGCTGTGCGGCACCCTCGGCCTCGACATCGCCCTCGACATGAGCGGACACAGCGGCGGCCATCGACTTCTCGCCTTCGCGCGACGGATCGCTCCCATCCAGGCGACCTGGTACGGCTACGCGAACACCTCCGGCGTGCCCGCCATGGACTACTTCATCGCCGATCCGCGGCAGTTGCCCCATGGATCGGAGCGCTACATCCTCGAACAACCGCTCCGACTACCGGATTCCTACATCTGCCACGCGCCCCCGGCCCGACTCGAGACCAGTCGCATCGCGGACGCATCGTCGGGAGTCGTCTTCGGGTCCTTCAACAACATCGCGAAGCTCACCGACGAGGTCCTGCGCACCTGGTCGCGGATCATCGCCGCGGTTCCCGACTCGAGGATTCTGGTTCGCAGCATCATGCTCCGCGACGCGGCCAGCCTGAGTCGCCTGCGCTCCCGACTGGTCGCGGCAGGAATGCTCGCGGAACGGATCGACCTTGGATTCTGCCCCGACGCCGAATCGACGCTC
The DNA here is from genome assembly GCA_029977865.1 of bacterium. GTDB lineage: Bacteria > Planctomycetota > Phycisphaerae > Phycisphaerales > SM1A02 > VGXO01. Next base: position 31,907 of record JAPOKA010000005.1, on the reverse strand, counting down.
GAGAGCTATCGCCATGTGGACGTCGCTCTCGATCCGTGGCCGTACTCCGGCTGCACCACCACCCTCGACTCCCTCTGGATGGGTGTTCCGGTAGTCGCGATGGAGGGTCGAGGAGTCGCGGGACGCCACGCCTGGGGTCACCTGCACTCCGCCGGGCTCGGGCAGTGGGTCTCCCGCACGGCCGACGACTACATCGAAGTCGCCGTCGCCGCCGCAAACCGCCGAGACCAGCTTCGCGCAGAGCGCACCGAGATCCGCGAGCGATTGAGCCGATCCACGCTGCTCGATGCCGGACGATTCGTCGACCAGTTCCAGCGAGCGCTCCGAACCGCCTGGCGGCGGTGGTGCGACGGGGAGCCGCCATCGCCCATCGAGCAGTGAGGTTCGGCCTCGACGGCAGTCGGGGCGGCTGATCCTCGCGCTCGGGGCTCGCCGACACGCGATCCATCTGCGATGCGTTCGATCCAGGCGCCTCGGCTACACTCGCGCCTCTACTGGGAATCCCGATGAGCGACGCAACACCCGCTGATGAAACGATGGCCGCGGCGCAGGATGCGTTGCGGCGAAGACAATTCGATGTCGCCGAACGTCTGTTCGTTCGGCTGTGCGAAGGACCGCGCCGAGCGGACGGACATCACGGTAGAGGCCTCGTGGCCGCCGCGCAGCAGGACTTCACCACCGCGATCGACCAGTTTCAGCGGGCATGCCAGCTCGAGGACGCCAATCCGCTCTTCCAGTACCAGCTCGGCGTCGCCATGATCGCGACCGGTCGCGTCGATGCCGCCGTTCCGGTGTTCGAGAAGACCGTCTCGCTCGATCCGGAGTTCGGGCCCGCCTGGTTCAATCTCGGGGCCGCCCGACAGCAGACCGGACGGCTCGAGGAGGCCATCGAGGCCTTCCGCCGCGCCGCATCCGGCGACCGCGGCGTGGAGCAGGCCCGCCTCGCGATCGTGAATCTCCTGCGCGGGGCCAACGCCATCGATGCGGCGATCGAGGAGGCTCGTGCCGCGGTCGAGCATCGCGGAGACTGGCCCGAAGCATGGGCCCAGCTCGGACTCTCGCTCGCCGGCAAGCAGGATCTCGAGACCGCCATCGCCTGTTGGGAGCGAGCCCTCGAACTCGCGCCGGCGATGCATGAGGCGAGGTTCCATCTCGGAATCGCCCTCGCAATGCTCGGCCGCTTCGACCAGGCCGAGGTCGCCTATCGCACCGTGGTCGCCGCGGCGCCGCAGTTCGTGATGGCCGCCGCGAACCTCGCCGGACTGCTGATGCAGCGAGGCGAACTGGCCGAGGCGGAGCGGTTGCTGGAGTCCGCCGCGGAGACTCCTGGCCCGGAGCGGGTGATCGTCCTGCTGAATCTCGGGGAGCTTCGGGTTCGTCAGGGCCGCGGCGCCGACGGCGAGCGGGCGTTCCGCGAGGCGAGTTCGCTGGCCCCCCGGGATCCCCGACCGTCGATCGGAATGGTCCGCGCGATGATCGCCCAGAATCGACAGACCGAGGCCGTCATCGAGGCGGAGCGTCTTCGCCACCAGCTCCCGAACGAACCGGTGAGCAGCGAGTGCATGGCCGAGGCGTTGCTTGCGGCCGGTCGAGGCGCCGACGCCGCCGCTGAGATCGGTCGATGCATCGAGACCTTCGGCGACTCCGCCCCGAGGCGGGAACTTCGGGGACGCTGCTTCGAGTCGATGGGCGATCGCGGATCGGCTCGTGCCGAGTTCGAGCGGGCGCTGACGATCGACGTCAGCCACGAACCCTCGCGGAACGGGCTTGCGAGAGTCGAGGCCTAAGGCGCCGGCGACCGGCGAGGCGGCGACTCAACAGTTCGGCGGCACCGCGAGAATCGAGCACGGCGCACTGCGAAGCACACGCTCGGCGGTGCTTCCGAGCAGCAGGTCGCGCAGATTGGTGTGTCCGCGGGTCCCCAGCACCACCAGGTCGGCCTGGTGGGCGAGGGCGAACTCGACGATTCCCTCGCCGTGGCTGCGGTGGTCGATCACGTGGAACTTCGGAGCGACCCATTGCACCTCGGGATCGCCAGGATCGCAGAACTGCTCGAGCCGCCGACCGAGACCGTCAAGGAACTGCTTGCGGTAGTCGCTGGTGGCCTGCGGGGTCGACGAGCGATAGTGCAGTCGGAACCACGGCGGGTTGTAGATGTGGATCGCGTGCACCTCGGCCCCATCCTGCACCGCCACCCGCATCGCCGTCTCGAGCGCATGCCTCGAGGGCTCGGAGAAGTCGACCGCGACCACGATGCGGCGGAATCCGCCGGCGTGACCGGGCTGCACCAGCAGGGTCTGGCAGCTTGCGTAGCGGGCCGCGTGGGTCGCGAGCGTTCCCGCACCCTCGCCTTCGCTGGTTCCGCGAACCCCCATCACCACAAGATCGGCCTTGTATTCGGCGATCGCCGCAGCGATCCCCTCCGCGGGCTGTGCGATCCGCAGGTCGATCGGCACATTGGCGGCACCGGAGATCCCTCCCGCGAACTCGCGCCACGCGGCACGGGTGTCGGCCAGGACGGTCTCACGGAAGTTCGGATCGTGGCCGCCCACCGCCTCTTCCAGATCCGAGAGCACCAGCGACTCGATGACGTGCACGGCGCAGATCGGGGCCTGGTTCCACTTGGAGATCCGCACCGCCTCGGCGAGCGCGGCCTTGCAGGCGCTGGTGAAGTCGATGCCGACGAGGATCGATCGGAGGGTGTCCATGGGTTCGGGCTTCCTGACTCGCCTCGGGCGACTCCCGAGACCACTCGCCATGCTACGCGGAGGCCCGCGATCGCTCGCGGGGCTCGATTCCTGCTTCTCTCCGCAGCGCCGCGGCCCGCGCCTTCATGGCCCGGTAGCGCCAGTTGAGCAGCACGATCACGCCGAGCACCACCGCGATGCCGCCGACCGTGAGCCAGGGATCGTCGCGATCGACGAACCGATTGATCACGCCGGCACCGAGATACATCGCCCCGCAACCGAGCACGCTTCCGAGGGAGATCGCCAGCAGCGTCGCAGGGCGCGAGAGGCCCAGCAGCCGGCCGAAGATCGATCCGCCCACGCTTCCGGTCGCGGCGAGCGGGAACATCACGAAGACCACCAGACCAACGAAGGTCGCGCGGCGGATCCACGGCTGCTCCTGCAGGATGAATCGCCCGTCCTCGACGAGACCCAGCAGCCGCGGCCCCAGGAACGGCAGCCGAAAGAGGAATCCCTGGTGGTAGACGAGAAAGCACGCGGTGGCGAGGTCCATCCACACCACCATCGTGAACAGCTCGCCCCGGGTGAGGAATGCGTGGATCTCCGCGAGACCCTCCGCGTCGGCGCCGGACGCCGACTCGACGCCGCCGAGGATCACGAATCGGCCGAAGACGAAGAATGTCGCGGTGGCGGTGGCGAGCAGCCGCTGCAGGTACGCGAGGTCGTGCAGTGCCGTGACCAGCGCAAGCGCGACGCCGGTGGCAAGGAAGGGCCCGATCAGGGTCACCCACCACTGCACCGGGTGCTCGCGGCGGAACGACTCGCCGAAACGGGACTCCTCGGCGGCGAGCTGCGCCGACTCCTCCATCGAGTCGGTCGAATCGTGGACGGTTTCGGCCTCGCGCATGGACGGGGACCATACCCACGCACGATCGCCTTGGGGAGCGTGGCGGGATCGGAACGGTCGCCCTACGCTGCACCGCGAACTTCCTGATGCGCATCGTCCAGGTCATTCCCTCGCTCGATCCCGCCGATGGCGGACCGCCTCAAGTCGCTCTGCGGATCGGAGAAGCGCAGGCTCGCCTCGGCCACGAGGTGACCTTGCTTCACCTCGAGCCTCCGCGCGACCGCGCCACCGCGGTGGCTGGGCTGGTCGATCTGCTTCCCGGTTCGCGGATGATCCATCTCGAGACCGCTCCGCGACCGGCCGGGCTCAGTCAGCGGTTTTCCGCGTGGAAGGGGCGCATCGCCCGCCTCAAGCCGGAGATCGTTCATCTGCATGGGGTGTGGGAACCGGAGATCGTCGCGGGAGCGCGGGAGTGCCGCAGCCACGGCATCCCCTACGTCGTCGAGACCTTCGGCACGCTCAATCCGTGGTCGCTCGCCCAGAAGCGGATCAAGAAGCGCTTGTTCCTGGCGCTGCTCTACCGAAGGATGCTGCGCGGCGCGAGCTTCCTGCACGCCCTCAACCTGCAAGAGGCCGGCCACCTCGAGGCACTCGGGTTCGGGACGGAGGTCGAGGTCTTTCCCAACGGCGTCTTTCTCGAGGAGTTCGCCGACGCCGACGCCGACGACGCGAGGCGGTCGATCCCCGCACTCGGCTCGGCGCCGTACGTCCTCTTCATGGCCCGACTCACGCCCATGAAGGGGCTCGACATCCTCGCCGATGCCTTCATCGAGGTCGCGCATCGTCTCCCCGAGCCGCACCTGGTGGTGGCCGGTCCGCGGGGCGCTTCGGCGGAGGACTTCGAGCAACGCATCGCGGCGGCCGGCGTCGCGGACCGGGTGCATGTGGTGGGCGAGGTGGGCGGTAGTCGCAAGTACGGCCTGCTCAGGGGCGCCGCGTGCTTTGCCCAACCGAGCCGAAACGAGGGGTTCAGCGTCTCAATCCTCGAGGCCCTTGCCTCGAGCCTGCCGGTGGTCATCACACCCGAGTGCAACTTCCCGGAGGTGGCGGAACATGAGGCCGGGGCGGTGGTCCCCATCGACTCGGCAGCGGTCGCCTCGGCGCTCACGGGCTTTCTGACCGATCGGAATCGCGCTGCGGCGATCGGAGCCAACGCCCGTCGCCTCGTCGAGACCCAGTACACCTGGGAGGCGATCGCCACCCGGTGCGTCGAGGCCTACCGCCGCGGCATCGTCCGAAGTCAAGAACGACGTTGAGACTCACGCCCCCGCCGCTGCCGCGGCGCCCGAGGCCCATTGCCAGGTCGCGGCGAGACCTTCCTCGAATCCCACCTGCGGGCGGAAGCCCAGTTCCGAAACTGCACGATCGATCTTCGCGCAGGAGTGCGGAACATCGCCTGCCCGCGGAGCACGCAACTCCGGAGTCAGATCGCGGCCGGAGACGGCGGATAGCGCTCCGAGCAGGTCGAGCAGGCTTCGCCGCTCGCCGAGCGCCACGTTGAACGCGCGTCCCCGAAGTCCCAGTCGCGGATCAGCGGCACGCCGCAGCGCCTCGACCACATTGGCCACCGGCACGAAGTCGCGGGTCTGCGAGCCGTCGCCGAAGACGATCGGCTGCCGACCGCTCGCTGCGGCATCCATGAACGCGGAGATCACCGCGGCATAGGCCGACTTGGGATCCTGCCGCGGGCCGAAGACGTTGAAGAACCTCAGGCTTGCGGCATGGAAGTTCCCGAGACGGCTTGTCGCCTGCAACAGGAGTTCGCCGGAGGCCTTGTGCGCCGCGTAGGGCGAGGCGCACTCGAAGGGAGAATCCTCGCTGCTCGGAATCGACGGACTCGGTCCGTACACCGCGGCCGACGAGGCGAAGACCACGCTGCTCGCCCCGTGTGCCGCCGCGTGGCGAAACACTCGCTCGGTCCCGGCCATGTTGATGGCGAAGGCCCGCACGGGGTCCTCGACCGTCCTCGGCACCGAGACCTCCGCCGCGAGGTGGAAGACCGCATCGCACCCCCGCATCGTGAACTCGACGGTGTCTTCGTCGACGATCGAGCCCTCGATGAACTCGACGCCCTCGGGCAGATTCCGCCGATGGCCGGAGGAGAGATCGTCGAGAACCCGAACCCGGCTTCCCGCAGCGAGTAGCGCGGCTGAAAGGTGGGATCCGATGAAGCCGGCACCGCCGGTGACAAGGGCGCGTTCGGGCCGATAGAAGGAATCGCTCACCACAGCTCCAATCCAGTGGGTCGGGTCCGTGCTCTCCAGTCACGCTCTACATCGGTCCGACCACCATCCGAATCCCGCTCCCGCCGTGCCGAATCTCCCGGTCCATCTCGTCCAACGGCGAATCATGCCCTATCGGCAGCCGCTGGTGGCGACGCTGGCTGCGGTCCCCGGGCTCTCGCTCTCGGTCTGGGCCGACTTCTCCAAGGCCGTACCCGAGTCGGCACTGCCCTGCGCGACCCACCAGGCCCCCACCGCCACGCTCGGACCGTTCTGCTGGCAGACGGGCTCGATTCGTGCAGCCAAGGCGACCGGTGCAGGCGTGGTGGTCCTGAGCTGGAATTCGCGTTCGCTCGATCTCTCCTTCGCGCTGCGAGCCGCGCGGCATCGCGGCGTGGGGACCATCCTGTGGGGACACGGCTTCGGCAAGCGGAGTCCATGGTTCGGTGACCGGACAAGGATCCGCACCGCGAGGCGAGCAGACGCGGTGCTCGTCTACGGGCCGAGCATGCGGCATCGGGTGATCGAAATGGGCATTCCCGCGGAGCGAGTGTTCGCGGCCCCCAACGCCATCGATCAGGCGGCGATCAGCGAAGCGGCCCGCGGGTGGCAGAGCCGGCCCGAGGACCTCGCAGCCTTTCGCCGCGAGCAGCGTCTCGACGGCCCGGTGATCCTCTATCTCTCGCGGCTCGAGCCCGACAAGCACCCGAGCCTCCTCGTCGAGGCCCTGGCAACGGTCGCCCGAGCGAGTCCCGATGTCACGCTGGTCCTGATCGGCGACGGTTCGGCCCGGGCCGAGGTCGAAGCCGCGGTCGATCGCTGCGGTGTGCGCGAACGAGTGCGATTTGCCGGTGCGGTCTACGAAGAGGATCGAATCGCACCGTGGGCACTCTCGGCAAGCCTGCTCGTACACCCGGGTGGCATCGGCCTGAGCCTCATGCACGCCTTCGGCTACGGGCTCCCGGTGCTCACCACCGATCGCATGACGCTGCACGGGCCGGAGGTCGAGATCCTCGAGGAGGGCCGCAACGGCAGGTTCTTCCGCCATGGCAATGCCGACGATCTCGCCGCAAGGATCCTCGGGCTTCTTGGCGACGACGAGCGCCGGCGGGCGATGTCCGCGGCGGCACTCGCAACCGTCACCGGCCCGAATGGGCGCAACATCGAGGCGATGGTCGCCGGCTTCGTCGAGGCGATCGACTTCGCCGCGGCTCGCCACGGACGCAGACGCGAAGTCGGGACCGAGGCTCCTTCGGGTCGATGATGCCGGGTCGTCCGACTTCGACTTCCGCGCCCATGACTGCGATGACCCTCTCCGTCCATCTGGTGCAGCCGATCGTGCCGGCCTATCGAGTGCCGGTGTTTCAGGCCCTCGCGAAGGCACCGGGGATCGACCTCACCGTCTGGGCCGACTCCAAGTCGCAGACCGGATCGCTGCGGGGAGTGACCGAAGCGCCGGGCCTGCGGATCGAACCCGCGCCGGTCCGCTGGTTCGGGCCGTTCTTCTGGCAGTCCGGCTCGGTCACGGCGGCGCAGCGGGGCGACGTGGTGATTCAGAGCTGGAACTCCCGTTCGCTTGATCTTGGTCGCGCGGTCGCGGCAGCGAGAAGGCGGAACGCCGGCACCATCCTCTGGGGTCACGGATTCGGCACTGCCCACAGCCTGCTCGGCGACCTGCGCCGCCGCCGCGACCGCAACGCCGCCGATGCCTTCCTGCTCTACGGTCCGAGCGGACGGGATCGTCTGATCGCAGACGGCTTCCCGCCCGAGCGCCTCTTCATCGCCCCCAACGCCATCGATCAGGCGGCGATCGCCGCGGCCGCCTCGCGGTGGCGCCGCGATCCCGACCGGCTCGCGGCCTTTCGTCACGAGCACGGTCTCGGCAGCGATCCGCTGCTGCTCTACCTCGCCCGGCTCGAGGCGGAGAAGCGACCGGACCTCGCGATCGAGGCGCTGGCGATCCTGCGTCGGAGCATTCCGGCGCAACTGGCCTTCGTCGGCGACGGCGGCGAGCGCAGCTCGCTCGAGCAGCTCGCCCGCGCGCGCGGCGTGGAGTCGGCGGTCCGGTTCCTCGGCGCGATCTACGACGAGCCGACGATCGCGCCCTGGGCGGTCTCGGCATCGTGCCTCGTCCATCCCGGCGCGATCGGCCTCAGCATCTTCCACGCCTTCGGGTACGGCCTGCCGGTGATCACCTCCGACCGCACCGAGATCCAGATGCCCGAGTTCGAGACGCTGCGGCCCGGCGAAAACGGATTCACCTTCCGCCACGGCGACGCAGCCGATCTCGCCTCGCGGCTCGCCGCGGTGCTCGAGGACTCCACCCTGCATCGGCGACTCGCCGACGCGGCGCTCGCCACCGTCACCGGTCCCGACGCACGCAACGTCGAGGGCATGGTCGCGGGCTTCCTCGCCGCCATCGACTTCGCGGCGGCTCGCCACGGCATGAGCCGCGGCTGATCCCGCCGACCCGCGGGTCTCCTACACTCCGCCCCGCCATGCCGACCCCGCCCGCCGCACCCCGACCTCGAAGCGTCACCCTCGGCCTGCTGCAGCACGCGGCGGGACCGGAGACGCCGCGAAGCGAAGTCTTTGCGCGGGTTCGCGAGCTCGCTCGTGACGCGGTCTCGCGCGGTGCGGAGATCCTCTGCACCCAGGAGCTCTTCGCCGGCGCCTACTTCTGCCAGCAGGAGGACGCGTCGCTCATGGACCTCGCCGATCCCATTCCCGGCGAGACCTCGGCCTTCCTCGCCGAACTCGCCAAGGAACTCGAGGTCGAGGTCGCGGGAAGCCTCTTCGAGCGGCGGGCCGCGGGGGTCTACCACAACACCAGCGTGTACTTCGATCCGAGCGGCGCACTCGTCGGTCGCTATCGCAAGATGCACATCCCCGACGATCCGCGCTTCTTCGAGAAGTTCTACTTCACCCCCGGCGATCTCGGCTGGCAGGTGATCGACGGCAAGGCCAAGGCCGGACTGCTGGTCTGCTGGGATCAGTGGTATCCCGAAGCGGCTCGCCTCACCGCGCTCAAGGGTGCGGAGATCCTGATCTACCCCACCGCGATCGGCTGGTGGCACGGCGAGACGGCCGAAGATCGCCTGCAGCAGCGCGAGGCGTGGATGGTGATGCACCGCGCCCACGCCATCGCCAACGGCGTGTTCGTCGCCGCGATCAACCGAGTGGGCACCGAAGGCGAACTCGAGTTCTGGGGGACCAGCCTCGTCTGCGAACCGGGCGGGCAGGTGATCGCCGAAGCCTCGACCCGGGATCCCGAGGCGCTGGTGGTGCCGTGCGACCTCCGACGCATCGAGGAGCTTCGTCGCGGCTGGCCGTTCCTGCGCGACCGCCGCATCGACGCCTACGGTGGAATCACCAGCCGCCTGCTCGACACCTGATCCCGCCCGCGTCCGCTTCCGCCATGACCGACGCAAGCCAGACCACCGCTCCCGATGCCGCGATCCCGTCGGACCTGCGCCTCGAAGGCTCCGCCGCTGCCGCGGGGTTCCGGTTTCCCGCCGAATGGGAACCGCTTGAAGCAGTCTGGCTGGTCAGGCCTCACAACGAAGAGACCTGGCCTGGCTGCCTCGAACCGGCCGGAGTCGAGTGGGACAACTTCGCGGCGAGGCTCCGCGAGGTGGTCGAGGTGCGCGAGACCGCGTCGATGGGGATCCCGACCAACGACAGCTGGATCCGCGACTTCGGCCCGGTGTTCCTGGTGCATCCCGAGCGCGGCGTGGCCGCACAGGCCTTCCGCTTCAACGGCTGGGGCGACAAGTACGAGCCCCGCACCCTCGACGACGCGGTGCCCGCTGAAATCGCACGGCGGCTGCGGATCCCGATGTGGGAGCAGTCGCAGGTGCTCGAAGGCGGATCGATCGAGACCGATGGGCTCGGCACCCTGCTCGTCACCGCGCAATGCCTCGGGAACCAGAATCGCAATCCCGACCTCGAGCGATCCGGCATCGAGTCTCTCCTTCGCGAGAGCCTCGGCGTCAGCACCATCGTGTGGCTCCCCGGCGGAATCGAGGGCGACGACACCGACGGCCACATCGACGACATCGCCCGCTTCGTGGCGCCGGGCGTGGTGGCCGCGGTCGAGGCGCCGCCCGGGCATCCCGACCACACCATTCTCGCCGCCAATCGCGAAGTGCTTGCGCGGGCCCGCGACGCTCGCGGCGAGCCGATCGAAGTGGTGCCGCTGCCAAGCCCCACACCGATCCACTACGACTTCCCCGCCGACCGATTCGGTCCCGGCGGAAGAAGGATGCTGCCGGCGAGCCACGCCAACTTCCTGATCGCGAACGGGCGGATCTTCGTGCCGGTCTTCGGAAGCCGCAGCGACGACCTCGCCTGCCGGCGGCTCGAGGAGGCCTCGGGACTTTCCGCCGTGGCGGTGATGGCCCGGAATCTCGTGGTCGGTCTCGGCAGCCTCCACTGCCTCAGTTGCCAGCAGCCCGCCTCGCCGCGGTAGGCAACCGCCGCGGCGGTTGGGGTTGGGCGAGCGATTCGGGCGATAACCACCGCTCATGAGCACCTCGGTCCAGCCCCGCTTCCGGGACGGCCTGCTCGGCCGCACCGTGATCTTCGGCATCGTGCCCACCGCCCTGGTGCTCGCCGGTGCGATCGTGGTCGGCGCGTTCAATCGCTACGAGTCGCTGATCGAGCAGGCCGAGTCCACGCTGCTGCAGCACGCGACCGAGACCGCGCTGCTCCTGGACCGCGGCGGCCACGACGCCATCGAGATGGCTCGGTCCGTCGCGGTGTCGCAGGCGGCGGGGATGTTCGGCATGCGCCGACTCACCACCGAGGTCCTGCGGCAGCTCACCGAGGCGAATCCCTGGGCGCTCTCGGTCTACGTCGGCTACGAGCCCAACGCCGACGGCAAGGACGCGGAGAGCCTCCGCACCGACGGCGGCAACGGCACCATGGACGAGTCCGGCCGCTACATCCCCTACTGGTTCCGCGATCCAAACCGGGGCGGGGCGATCGGCCTCAAGCCGCTCGTCGACATGGACACCAGCCTCTACTACGACGGGGCCAAGCGGCAGTACCTCGCCACCGGCAAGGCTGCCCCGATGATCACGGAGCCGTACTTCTACGACGGCGATCTCATCGTCGAGCAGACCTGGCCGATCATCATCGACGGCAAGTTCGTGGGAATCGGCGCCGTCGACCGCAGCCTTGCGCTGCTGCGCTCCGAGGTGATCCGCTACGCCGAGGCCGACGAGGCCAACGTCTATCTCGTCTCGGGTCGAGGGAAGTTCGTGGCCACCAGCCTGCCCGGCGACGTCGAGGGCGGCGAGACCCCGCTGCAGACCAAGGCCGTCGCCGACACCGCCTTCGCCGAGACCTTCGCGCCGATGCTCGAGCCGACCCCGCGGGCTCGACTTTCCATCGAGGCCGATCCGCTCACCGGCGAGTCGACCTACTGGGCCTGGGCCACCCTCGCCACCGGCAACTGGACGGTGATCGTCTCGAGGCCTTCCGCAGAGATCACCGGACCCATCGTTCGCGAGACCATCTGGATCGCCAGCAGCTCGATCGTCGCTCTGGGTGGGGTGGTGACGCTGCTGGTGACCATCGTGTCGCGATTCACCCGGCGGATCCGGCAAGCCGTCGAAGCCGCCGGGCACGTCTCCCAGGGCGACCTCTCCCGCGAGGTCTACGCCTGCGACATGCCGGACGAGGCTGGAATCCTGCTGCGAACCCTCGGCACCATGCGAACGGGCCTCGTCGAGATGGTGGGCCGGATCAAGAGCGCCGCCATCAGCCTGCACACCGCCTGCACCGAGGTCGCGGCGGCGGGCCGGCAGCAGGAAGAGACCGCCAGCGAGTTCGAGAGCTCCTCCACCGAGGTCGCAGCGGCGGTGCACCAGATCAACCGGACCGGCGAGGCTCTGGTCTCGACCATGGACGAGATCCGTGTGATGACCACCGACGCCGCCGCGCTTGCCGGGAAGGGCCGAAGCAGCCTCGAGGGCATGCGCACCTCGATGCGAACGCTCGAAGACGCCACCGGCTCCATCGCCGAGAAGCTCGCGGCCATCAACGAGAAGGCCGGCGGCATCACCGCCATCGTCACCACCATCACCAAGGTCGCGGACCAGACCAACCTGCTCTCGGTGAACGCAGCAATCGAGGCGGAGAAGGCCGGCGAGTACGGCCGCGGCTTCCTCGTCGTCGCCCGCGAGATCAGACGGCTCGCCGATCAGGCCGCGGGCGCCACCCTCGACATCGAGCGGATGGTGGCGCAGATGCAGTCGGCGGTCTCCGCCGGCGTCATGGAGATGGACCGCTTCGCCGAGCAGGTCCGCAGCGGCGTCGAAGAGGTCGACTCGATCGGGGGCCAGATGTCCCGCATCATCGAGCATGTCGACTCGACCGCCGAGCGCTACTCGACCCTCGACTCGGGCGTGCGCGAGCAGTCGGCCGGAGCCCAGCAGATCGACTCGGCGATGGGCCGCCTGCGGGAGCGGGCCCGCCAGAGCGCCGAGAGCGTTCGCGAGTTCGGCCAGTCGGCCGAGGCGCTTCAGAAGGCACTCTCCAGCCTTCGCGGGGTCATCGACCAGTTCCGAGTCTGAGCCGGCGGTCTCCGCCCGCGTTTGGGTCCCCATGTTTGACGTGCCCGGTTTGGCCAACGGGGCTTGGCCGGCTCTCATTTTGGTCCGATTGCTCGACCGGGTGGTGGAATCGGCGGCCGACTGAAGTACGTTGATGAATGCAACTGCAGGGAGTCCGCGCCGCGGATTCGCCTCGCGTGGTGCAGTCCCGCCGCATCCCTCGTGGGGGAGTGTCGGGTAGAGGAGCCTCGGGGCGGTCGCCTCGACCTAAGGAGCAGGGCATGAAGGTCAAGATCGATTCGGTGAGGTGTCTTTCCTGGTGGTCCGGCATCCTGACGGCCTCCGTGGCCGGCACGGCCTTCGGCGGCGGTGGATTCCCCGTCTGCGACGACGCAGCCGGCGAGTGCCGCGAGGTGCACCCGGATCCGGGATGCAACATCCCGATCTGCTGCGAGGAGGTCTGCGCGTTCGAGGCCTTCTGCTGCGACGTCACCTGGGACCAGTTCTGCGTCGACTACGCGAAGACGCTCTTCAACTGCGAGCCGCCGCCGCCGGATGCGATCTACGACAACGGCCCGGTGGTGACCCACCCCGGTGCGGGCGCCGGCGGAGCCGACGTCAGCGCGATCTCACCGGGGTCGAGCCTCTACGGTGGCAACTTCAATCGACCGAGTTTTCGCCGCGCCGACGACTTCGTGGTCGGCGCCGGCGGCTGGCAGATCACCGGTTTGGAGTTCTTCGGCTACCAGACCGGCTCGACCACCGAGTCGAGCTTCACCGGCGCCTTCGTCCAGATCTGGGACGGCGTGCCCGGCGAAGGTGGTCAGGTGATCTGGGGCGACACCACCACCAACGTGCTGTCGGGCTCCGCCTGGAGCGGCATCTACCGCACCAGTGCCACCGCCTTCGATGCGACCAACCGTCCGATCATGCGGCTGGCCGTCAACGACCTCAACATCAAGCTCGCCGAGGGAATCTACTGGGTCGAGTTCGGCGCGACTGGCAGCCTCGCCTCCGGTCCGTGGGTGCCGCCCTTGAGCGGACCCGACGAGGCCCCGGCAGGAAACAGCCGCCTCTACACCGCGGCCACCGACACCTGGAGCACGCCGACCGATGGCGGCACCCTCTTGCCATACGACCTGCCCTTCCGCATCTACGGCACCGGCAGTTCGTCTCCCTGCGTCTCCTCGGTCGAGCCCTGCACGGTCGCGCACGGAACCCCCGGCTGCGCCAACTCGGCCTGCTGCGGCAACGTCTGCGGAGTCTTCCCCGACTGCTGCGTCGTGGCCTGGGACGACCTTTGCGTCGAGGCCGCGAGCGAACTCTGCGGCCTCTACGTCTGCCCCGATGGCGACTATCCGGCCAACAACTGCCCCACCGGCGCCATCCTCGTGGTGTCCGACTCCTCGGTGGCCTTCGACTCGACCGGGGCCACCACCACCGGCCCGCTGCAGCCGCAGTGCGGTTCGGGCGAGGGTGACAACCAGATCTGGAACGACCTCTGGTATCGGATCGACGTCACCGAGATCGGTCGGGTGACCGCGAGCACGTGCGACGCGGCGAACTTCGACACCAAGATCGCCGCCTACGACATCGGCGACGGCACCTTCGATCCCAACGCGTTGCAGCCGCTCTTCGTGGCCTGCAACGAGGACGGCGAAGGATGCCTCGACGGCACCTCGCGGCTCTCCTTCATCGCGCAGGCGGAGACGTCGTACCTGATCCGGCTCGGCGGTTACCAGGGCGGCTCCGGCACCGGCGTCATCTCCTTCTCGTTCGAGCCGGCGATTCCGCCGCAGGTCTGCAAGAATCCGGGTGCCAATCCCATCGCCACCAGCCCCGACAGCAGCGTCGCGACCGGCGGCATCGCCTGCGCGGGCGGCGGCGTGACGCGGGCGAACTCCTATGCCAAGGTCTTCCCCCAGACCCAGACCGGCGCCGCGTACTCCTTCGACTGCGTCAACTTCGGCCTCGACAACTCGGGCCCGTACATCGAGGGAACCATCGGCGTCTGGATCGATCCATCGGGCGGCGTGCCCTCGGTGAGCGAACTGGTTCCGCTGGCCTCCTACCCGGTCGGCCTCTACACCGGAAACGACCAGTACCTCACCGTGACCGGCGAGACCGTGTGCGTCGAGCTCACTGGCGACGAGACCCTCGTCGTCACCCTCGACATTCCGGCGCAGTCGAGCGGCTTCACCACCTTCGCGGGAGGCGCCACCTCCGACGGCCCGACCTACTACCGGTCGGACGCCTGCGGTCAGGCGGACTTCATCGCCCTCGCCGACATCGGCTTCCCCAACAACCACTGGTACGTCGAGGTCTCGGGCAACATCGGCTGCGACGACCCGGGCATCCCGGGCGACCTCAACAACGACGGCATCGTCAACGGCGCCGACCTGAGCATCATGCTCTCGGCGTGGGGCACCGCCGATCCGGTCGCGGACCTCGACGGCAGCGGCAATGTCGACGGCGGCGATCTCGCGATCCTGCTCTCGAACTGGACCGCCTGATCGAACGGCGTTCTTCAGCGTGATCCTGCAACCCCCTCGGGCCTCGGCCCGGGGGGGTTTTCATTTCGCTCCAGTCGCCGTCACGAACAGGCACTGGTGATCGACGTCCTGGCGCAACTTCCCTTGGATCAGAGTGTCCCTGCTGGGGGTGTCGCTCTCGTCGAAGGTCTGGAAGCGATCGACGACGTCGGATGTGGGTCCGACGTCGCGGCGCTCGGATATTGGTTGCCGCTAGCTCTTGCCCCAGTTGTGCGCGCCGCCCCAGTCGATGACGACGGCGGGTTCGTCGCCCACGACCCAGGCGTCGTGACCGGGCTCGAGAACCGCGACCTCGCCCGCGCGGATATCGAACTCCGTGCCGTCGGCCATGCGCAACCGGACAGTGCCCGAGAGCTGGTACTGGAAGTGTGGAGCCTCGCAAAGCTCGGTGCCGGCCTTCGGCTTGACGTGCTCTGACCATCTCCAGCCCGGCTCGAGCGTGTAGCGGCCGACCTCTCCGCCACCGATCCGCAAGATCTCGCCCTTGCCGTGGGGGAACTCACGCACTTCGTCAGGATTGTCGAACGACTTGTGATCGGTCGTGCCAGCCATAGGTGCAGCCTCCAGTTCGCGAAGCGGGGACACGCCTTCGCAAGATCTGCGAGAGGCGCTCCAGTGTCAACCGTCCAAATGGTGGAGCGCTCGGGCGAGGTCCAGTACGCCGTCTGCAGGCCGATCCACGAGGACAGGCAGGGTTGTCCGGTCAGGTGAGCCGCGTCAGGCGACGCTGGTGGGCGCCGGCGTTCACCCCGCCGCGGCGGCGTCGAGATACCACCGCAACTCGCCGCCGACGGGACGAATGCCCTTGATGGGAATCTCCTCGATGGGATCGTGGCCGGTCGCCACCCGCGCCACCATCTCCGCCTTGCCCGCACCCACCACCAGCGGCGCGAGCACCCGCGAGGCGTTGAGCAGCGGGTAGGTCATGGTGATGCGATCGGGGGTGACGTCGGCGCCGGTGCAGCGGGCGGCAAGGCGATCCTTCACGCCCAGCACCGCGGTGTGCGGGAAGAGGCTCGCGGTGTGGCCGTTGTCGCCCATGCCGAGCAGCACGAAGTCGAGGCGGTCGTGGCCCTTCTCTCGCCACGCGAGGGTCTCCCGCAAGGTGCGCTCGTAGCGGACATCGGCGTCGGACGCGGTCGCCTCGATCGGATGCACCTGCTCGGGAGGAATGCCGGAGTGGTCGACGATGATCTCGGAGATCTTCCCGAAGTTGCTCATGGGATCGTCGAACGGCACGCAGCGCTCGTCGACCATCCAGAGATGCGTGCGCTTCCAGGGGAGGTCGCGGTACATCGGGTCGTACATCAGCCGCTCGTAGAGGGGAAACGGCGTGTTGCCGCCGGAGAGGGCGAGATGGAAGTCGCCGAACTGGCGCACGCAGGCAAGCGCGTGGGCCACGAGGTCGGCGGCCAATGCGTCGATCGTCGCGTCCGCGGTCGCGGAGACCCGCACCGTGCCTGGCAAGGAGGGCGGCACGGGTTCTTCGGCAAAGGGAATGAGATCGTCGTCGGGCCGAGCGGCATCTGGCGTGGTCATGGACTCATCTTCGCGGTCGAGCGTCTCGCCGCAAGCAGGGCCCCGTGACTCGCCCCCTCGGCTACCTTCGCGACTCGTGACCCTCTCGACCAGCCCGCTGCTGCGGATCACCACCCTCTGCGCCCTCTACGTGGCTCAGGGGATCCCCTACGGATTCGTGGTCTACACCCTTGCGGCCTACTTCGCCGAGCAGGGCCTCGACGCCGAGGCGATCGGCGCCACCCTCGCGATGGGCATGATTCCGTGGGCCTTCAAGTGGGCGTTCGGTCCGGTGGTCGATCGCTGGACGCTGCCGGCGATGG
Source organism: bacterium (assembly GCA_029977865.1). Lineage (GTDB taxonomy): Bacteria > Planctomycetota > Phycisphaerae > Phycisphaerales > SM1A02 > VGXO01. The sequence continues at coordinate 15,138 of JAPOKA010000005.1, read as the reverse complement.
GGCGGCGAAGACCGTGGATCCTGCTCGCGCAGGTGGGCATGGTCACGACGATTCTCGCGATGGCCATGGTGCCCGATCCGGCCCGCGCGATCTCGACGATCGGCGTCCTGATCCTGCTGCACAACATCTTCAACGCCCTGCAGGACGTCTCCGTCGATGCGCTCGCAGTCGACCTGCTCACCGATGCCGAACGCGGCAAGGCCAACGGCCTGATGTACGGATCGAAGTACCTCGGCACTTCGCTCGGAGCCGCCGGGCTCGGCGTGCTGATCGGTCCGCTGGGAATGGCGGCGACCATGGTGGTGCAGGCCGCCCTGCTCGCCGCAATCATGCTGCTGCCGCTCCTGATCCGCGAGCGCCCCGGCGAGCGGTTGCTTCCATGGTCTCCGGGCGCCCCGAGCCCGCAGACCGAGTCGCTCGAGGAGCGATCGTTCCTCTCGCTGGTGATGGATCTGGTGCGGGCGTTCTCGCGACGCTCGAGCCTGCTCGCCGCGGTGGTCGCGGTGCTGGCGCTGCTTCCCTCGGGCCTGCTCTCTCCCATCGCCAACATCCTCTTCATCCAGGATCTGGGCTGGACCAAGGAGGAGTACGTGGGGATCACCGGCACGCTCGGCGTCTGGGCGGGCCTGGGTGGTTCGATCGCGGGTGGATTCCTCGCCGACGTGGTGGGGCCGCGGCGACTCGCCGCGATCTCCGCGGTGGTGCTCGGGGCCATGATCGCTGCCTTCGGAGTCTTCGACGGCATGTGGGGCGAGCGGTGGTTCCTCGTCGGCTACCTCGTCATCGAAAGCGGCCTGATGGCAGTGCTCAACGTCTCGCTCTTCGCCCTGTTCATGGCGGTCTCCTCGCCACGCGTCGCGGCGACGCAGTTCACCGCCTACATGGCCCTGCTCAATCTCTCGACGACGATCGGCCTGCGGCTCGCGGGCCCCTTCGACGAGCGGTTCGAAGTGGCGACGATCTACCTGATCGCCGGCGGCCTGCAGGCGGCGCTGGTGCTGGTGCTGCCGTTCGTCGCGCCGCGCAAAACTCCTACCGATCTCGCGGCCGACCTGCCATCGGCGTGACCGTGCGGAGAACGGCTGCCGAGCGCACGAGACTCGCCCGCCTTCCTCGTTCGCGGTGATCGAGGCGACCGCGACGCACCGGCTCCGGAGATGAACAAGGGGCGCCAGAAGGCGCCCCTTGTTGAAGGTCGGAAGTTGCCGGGGATCACATCACGCCGGTCGGCATCGGCACGCCCCAACCGTCGCGATAGACGCGGGTGACGAGGCGATTGGCACCGCTGTTGTTGGTCACCTGCATCGACTTGGCGTCCCACTCGAGCTTCTGGTTCGGGAAGAGCGAACCGAACGCGCCAAGCGAGAGCATTTCGCAGAGCGTGCCCGCGTAGACGAAGTTGGTCTGGGTCTTGTCCTTGCCGGCACAGCACTCGACCCAGTGGTGCCAGTGGTTGCGGCCGGGATCGGCGAGGGTCGGCATCTTGAACTCGACCGGCTTGCCGCCCTTGAAGAGCTGCGAGATCACGCTGCCCTCGTATGGGATGAGGAAGGTGCCTTCCTCGCCCACCACCGCCACGGTGTTCTGCGGGATCTTGAAGTCGCCGGGCAGTCCGAGCTCCGAGGGCGTCGGCAGGATTCCGCCGTCGTACCAGACGAAGGGGATGTTCTTGTTGCCGGTGTACTTGTTGCCCTTGAGGGTGAAGCGGATGGTCTCCTTGGTCGGGAACATGTCCTCGGTCGAGTCGGTGCACTCGACGGTGACGTCGGTCGGCACCAGCAGATCCATCGCCTGCAGCGGGGTGTCGATGATGTGGCAGGCCATGTCGCCGAGGGCGCCGCAGCCGAAGTCGCGGAAGCCGCGCCACGCGAAGGGGTGGTAGACCTTCTTGATGTAGGGACGGCTCTCGGCGACGCCGAGCCAGTTGTACCAGGCGACGTTGTTGGGAATCGGATCCGATCCCTCGGGACGCAGCTTGCCCTGTGCCCAGTAGCGCACCGGACGATCGGTCCATCCGTGGATCGAGGTGACCGTGCCCACGATCTTGCCTTCGGCGAGCATCTGCGTCGCCTGGCGCTTGTGGTCGTAGGAGGCGATCTGAGTGCCCATCTGCGTCGCGAGCCCGGGGTTCTGCTTCGCCTTGAGGGCGATGGCGCGACCCTCGTTCACGCTGTGGGTCAGAGGCTTCTGGCAGTAGACGTGCTTGCCCATGTCGAGCGCAGTCATGGTGATCGGCGCGTGCATGTGGTCGGGCGTGGTCACCGAGACCGCATCGAGCGAATCGCCCATGGTGGCAAGCATCTCGCGCCAGTCGTTGAAGCGGGCCGCCTTGGGGAACTTCTCACCCATGGCATTGAGCCGCTCGGTGTCGATGTCGCAGAGGGCCGCGATCTCGACGTTGGCGTGGCCTGCGATCTGGGTGACGTCGGTCGCGCCCATTCCGCCCACACCGACCGAGCCGACCCGCAGCTTCTGCAGCGAGCGGGCCGAGGCGAAGGTCGGTCGCCACGCGAGCGCGGCGGCGGTGGTGGCGAGCGTGGTCTGGACGAAGCGGCGTCGGTCGATGGGTGGCGTCATGGGTTCGATCTCCTGAGGCGAAGCCGCATGCTAACGAGACCGGCGGCGCGGCACGACCTCCAATCCCCCTCGATACCATGACTCTGCGGCGATCCGGCTCCTGCGAGCACCCCACGATCGACCGGAGCCTCCCGGATTGAGGATGTCCTCGACCCCGCAGCATCCAGACCTGCTCGCCGCCCTTGTTTCTGCCGACCGGCGGGACCCAAGCCTTGGGGCGATCCACGCGGGGATCGCCGCCGCCTGGTGCGCCAGCCTGATGTTCTCCCGCTCCGCCGAGGGGGTCCTGTTCGGGGCGCTGGTGGTCGCGGTGGTGGTCAGGCTGCCGGCGATGCTCCCTATCTGGTGGGCAGCCCTGCGGACCTGGCCCGCAGCCCTCCTGCTGGCGTGGTTGATCATTGCGGTGGTGGCGGGCCTTCGCGGCGAACCGGCCGGAGATCTGATCGCGGCGCTGCCGCATCGCCAGTTCCTCGTGCCGCTGCTCGTGGTTCCGGTGGTCCATCGTTGGCGAATGCTGCTCGCCGGACTCGCGATCGGCGCCACGCTCTGCGCGGTGATCTGCGCCGTCGAGGGTCTGCTGCTCCTTGCCGACGGCGCTCGACTTGACGCCGTCGCCCGGCCCCGAGGCTCGTTCGTCGTTCCGATAGCGGCGATTGCCGCGACCGCGGCGCTGATCGGCGGCAGCTCGTGGCGGATCAAGTCGGTGTCGATGGCGGTGCTGCTGATCGCGGCCACCGCGGCCGCGACCGGAAGCCAGCGATCGATCCTCATCGGGCTGCTCGTCGGGCTGCTGGCGATCGTGACGCTCGGTCCTTGGCGATGGCGGCGGCGGCTCGTGGTCCTCTCCGCCGCGGTGGTCATCGCAGCGCTCACCGTCACGGCGAGCTTCTGGATGCATGGCGCTGCGGCAAAGCGATGGAATCTCGACTGGTCCGACTACTCGACTTCGCGGGTCTGCCTGTGGCAAGCCACCTTGCGATCCTGGTCGGATCGGCCTTGGCTCGGATTCGGAATCAACCGCTGGCCCGAGGTGGTCCTTCCGCTGGCCGACACCGAATCGGAACGCTTTCCCTGCCTGACGTGGCTGCGCGATCGCGAGGGGCTCTCCTACTCCCACAATCTCGAGATCGACGTGCTCTTCGAAAGCGGCCTGATCGGACTGGCGGTGCTCACCTCGGCGACGGTCGTCGGCCTCGTCGCGGGGTGGCGTCGCCGCGGAAGCGAGCCGCTCGCTGCGATATCCATCTCGATCTTCTTCGCCACCTTCGCCGCGGGTCAGTTCGATCATCCGTTGCACCGAGGAATCTCCTGCGGACTCTCCATGCTGTTGGCCACCATCCTGCTGCTCCCGCGTCCGACGCAGCGTTCGATGGGTGAATTCGGGCTTGGAGCCGAGGACGACTGGCTCGATCACTGGATCGAGCGATGAGTGAGGCCAGCGCCGCAGGCGGTGAGGCGGCTCGCGGGAGCGCCGCGGCACCACTGGTGCTGATCGAGCCGCGAGTGGGAAAGGGCCGCGGCCACTACGACGAGCTCGCCGATGCGGTGCTGGTGGGCTTCGCCGAGCACACCCGTTCGGCGGTGATGGTGGGTGGCCTTGCCGAACCGCCAACCGGCTGGAGCGCCACGTCGCTTGGGATGGACCTTGCTTGGATTCGCCACGGTGCGCCGGGCGCGAGATCGGAGCGCGAGGCCTGCGGCCTGGCCGGCACCGCCGGACACGCCTTGATCCTCACCGCTCGCGCAGCGCACGCCCTCGCGCTCGCGCGGCCGGGACTCTCGCGCGAGCTCCTCGAACGGACGAGCCTGCTCTTCCACTGGCCGCCGCGTTCGGCGTTTGAACGCTGCCTGCACCGCGTGGCGGCGCGAGCGCGTCGCCACTGCCTGGCGCTGGCCACCACCGATGCGGTGCGGGACTCCCTCCGCGCGGTCGGGTGGCGGCGGGTTCGCCGCATCGCGTACCCGGTCATCGCCCCCCCGCCGCCGCAGGCGACGTCGTTCCGCCACGTGCTGATGGCGGGGTCGCTTCGATTCAACAAGGGGCTCGCCGACCTTGCCGCGCTGATCGAGCGCTGGTCTGCGCGGGGCGAGGCGACTCCGATCCTGCTGCAGTCCTCGACCAAGCACCCCTCTCGGCACGGCCGCCGCGAAGGACCGCTGCTGCGGCGGATCGAAGCGGCGGGGTATCCCCTGCTGCGCGAGCACGAAGGAACCCTCGATCGCGCCGCCTACCGCGGCAACTTCCGTGGCGCGATCACCCTCGCCGCCTACGACCCGCGGACCTTCGGCGGACAGGTGAGCGGCGTGGCCCTCGACGCGATCCTCTCGGGGTCGCCGATCGTCGCGAGCGAGGACACCGAGCCGGCGAAGCTGGTGCGGGAGTTCGGCTGCGGAGTGGTGGTGCGATTCGGGGATGTCGCGTCCCTCGACGAGGCGGTGCGCTCGAGCCGGGACGACTGGGAGTCCTTGTCAGCCCGCGCCCGCACCGCGGCAGCGACCCTCGCTTCCCGCCATCACCCGGGCAGTTTCGTCGCCGACGCGTTCGGGCCCGCGTGAACGAGCCGCTTCGCTGTCACAATGCCCCGATTCCCATGTCAACCCCATGCAGAACAATCTCCGCCGCACGATCCGGCCTGTTCGGCCGGCTGACGGATGACCCGACATGAGCAACGCGACCACGAGGGACCACAACGGCTCCGTGTTCGAGCTGCCGCGATTGCTGCTGCGGGCTTCGCTGCGGAACCTCGGAGTCCTCAGGATCAAGGCTGGCCGAGGACTCGAGGTCGCGGTGGTCTCCCCAGGGGGCGTGGGGACCTCGATGCTCATCGATCACATCGGCAAGTACCGTCGCGTGAACTGCAACGACGACCGCGATCACCTCAAGCACGCACCGAGGTTGCCGAAGCGACTCGCCGACGAACTCAAGGTGCTGTTCGTGCACGGTGATGTCGACGACATCGTCCGCAGCATCCGCCGCAGAGGCTGGATCCCCCGGCACGGATCGAAGCTCGGGAGCATCGGCAGCGTGCTCGGCCTTGGCGAAGCGAGGCCGCGAGCCCTTCGCCGCGCCGTCGTTCGACAGATCGACTGGTTCAAGAGCCACCCCCACCCGAACCTGCTGCTGATCCGCTACGACGAACTCTGGGATCGGACCGAGCGACTCGCCGAGTTCCTCGAGATCTCAGATCCGTCGTTCGTTGCCGAGTTCCCGCCGCGGCGGCCGCGGACCTCGTGGAGTTCCGAGCCGCCGATCGCTGCAGCCACTTCTTGAGCGATCAGGCTCAACGAGCAAGGGTCGGCGACCGCTCATGATCCTCCGTGTCCTCGCGAGCCGGGAGCAGATTCGAGTTCACTCTGCCGACTTCGGCCTCAGCGTCCCGATGTACGGCAGGTTCCGGTAGAGCCCGTCGAAGTCGAGGCCGTAGCCGACCACGAACTCGTCGGGGATCTCGAAGCCGACATGCTCGCAGGGAACGTCTGCGGCATCGGGCCGCGGCTTGCGAAGCAGCACGATGGTCCGCAGCGAGGCGGGCGCCTGCTTGGCGAGTTCCTTCTGCAGGAACCGGATGGTCCCGCCGGAGTCGAGGATGTCGTCGACAAGCACGATGTGCCGCCCCTCGAGGCCGGTCGGCAACGGCATGGTCAGCTTCGCCCCCTGGCTCTGCTGCGCGGTGCCGGGATAGCTCGAGACCAGCGCGAGCTCGAGCCGCAGCTTGTGCGGCAGCTGCCGCACGAGGTCGCTCACGAAGAGCATGCTGCCGGTCATCACCGGCATCAGCACGATGCCCTCGTCGTCGGCGCCGTCGGTGGCGAGGCCGCGACCGAGTTCCTCGGCGAGTTCGGCGACCCGCCTCGCGATGGCGTCCGCGCTCACCAGCACCCGCTCGATGTCCGCCTCGACCGGTGCCCTTCCCGGGGTCGTCGTCACGCTCCACCTCCCAATCGCTCGAGCATTCGCTCGCGAACCTCCTTGGCGTCGGCGGCGCCGCCGCTCGCCTTCATCACATGTCCCACCAGCCGCCCGATCGCCGCCTGCTTGCCGCTGCGGACATCTTCTGCCGCCGCGGCGTTGGCCTCGATCGACTCGGCGATCCACCGGTCCATCGCCGCATCGTCCCGGACCTTGATCAGGCCCTCCGCCGCCGCGAGCGCCGCGGGGTCCTCGTCGCGCTCGCACAGGATGCCGAAGAGAGCATCGCCTCCCTGGGCATCGATGGCGCCGTCCGCGCGCAGCTTCGCGATGCCGGCGACACGAGCTGGACCGATGCCGAGTTCGTGGATGGCGACGCCGCGCTCGTTCGATCGCTTCGCTCCCGCATTGAGCAGGATCTTGGCGACGCCGGCCCCGGCCTCCGGTGCGGGCATGCCCGCCGTCACCGCCTGCTGCTGGCACGACTCGAAGAAGCGGCAGAGCTCGCGATCGCCGACAAGCACCCGAGCGTCCTTCTCGAGCATCCCGAACTCGCGCACGAACCGCTCGCGGCGAGCCATGGGAAGTTCCGGCAACTCGGCGCGGATCGCCTCGAGCCACGCCTCGTCGATCTCCACCTCGACGAGATCGGGGTCGGGGAAGTATCGGTAGTCGTGGGCGTCCTCCTTCTCTCGCTGCAAGAGGGTCACCTGGCGTTCGTCGTCCCAGCCGCGGGTCGACTTGGCGCCGGGCCCCATGACGCGGCCGTCCGCGAGCCAGGCCTCGACCTGACGAGAAGCCTCGTGCTCGATCGCCCCGCGGAGGGCCCGGAAGGAGTTGAGGTTCTTGACCTCGACCACCGGCGTGCGGTATTCGCGCCCGTCCTCGGTGTCGATCACCACGTTGATGTTGGGTTCGAAGCGCATGTGCCCGCGCTGCATCACGCCTTCGGTGACGCCGAGGAACATGCAGAGCGTGCGCAGTTCCTGGGCGAAGGTCACCACATCCTCGGCACAGGCGAAGTCGGGCTCGGTGACGATCTCGAGCAACGGGGTGCCGGCGCGGTTGAGATCGACCAGCGATCCCTCGTAGCGCTGCCCGCCAGGCAGTTCGTGCCCAAGCTTGCCGGTGTCCTCCTCGAGGTGGGCGCGGATGATGCCGATCCGCGCCGTGCCGCCGGCCGCCGCGGGAATGTCGATGGCGCCGTCGCCGCAGAGCGGCAGGTCGTACTGGCTGATCTGGTAGCCCTTGGGGAGATCGGGATAGAAGTAGTTCTTCCGATCCCAGCGGCTGGTGCGAGCGATGGTGCACCCGAGGGCCATGCCCACCATCGCCGACATCTCGACGGCGCGTCGGTTCATGACCGGGAGAGCGCCCGGCAGCCCCGCGACCACGGGGTCGACGAGGGTGTTGGGCTCGGAATCCTGGAACTCCGGACACGCCGGGCTGGGAGCGCGGCTGAACATCTTCGTTCGTGTCGCGAGCTCGACGTGGATCTCGAGCCCGACGATCAGGCGGGTCGAGCGGATGCGCGGAGTCGCGTTGGCGGCCATCGCCGAATCATACGAAGCAATGGTCGGTCGACTCGACCCGGGGTGGCGCCACCGGCACCGCTGCGCACAGCCTTCGGCGAAGCCGCACCGAGGCTGTCGTCGGCCTGTTTGAAGATGCCCCACTCGCTCGAAGCATGGTCGAAATCGACCCGATTCGATCCGCAGCGTCGGCGATAGTCACGCGAAGAACGCGGGGGACCGACGTCCAGCCGGTTCGCCGTCTCGCGTGTTCGGAATCTCGATCCAGGACTCCGGCAACACCTCGCGACCGATGGGAGGATCGAGCCACCACTCCGTGGGCGCGACCACGGTGCCGGCGGATTGGGCGAGCCGCGCACCCCACCAACTGAAGGTGCTGTTTGCAACGATGTGGTGATCGCAGCGAGACAGCAGCGCGAGATCTTCGAGCGGATCCTCGGGATGATCGGCGGAGGCGATCGAGGTCTCGCCGGGAAGCTGCAGGTGCCTCCGGCACCACGCGGGATCGTCGCTGACCACGACGAATTCGAGCGGGCCGTGCCGTTCGACCAGTTCAGCCGCCGCGGCTGCGTACCAGGCCGGCGAAAGGTGCACCACCGAATCGACGAGCCGGGGCTTGAAGTAGTCGCCTCTTCGCACGTGCACGCCGACGAGCTGCCGGCCAAGTCGCCGGGAGGCGATCCACTTGCGCACGTAGGGCGTCTCGGTCGGCAGCACGATCTCCTGCCGCAACGCCTCGACTTGCGGCGCCACGAAGCGATCGATGACCGGAGCCCCCGCGATGATCAGGATCGAATCGGACGCCTCGTCGAGATCGTCGAGGTGCCGCGCGACCTCGGCCTCGTTCCGCAGCACCACCGCGCCGGCAAGGTGTCCGCTTCGCGAAGCCCGCTTCAGCGCTCGGCGGGAGAATCCGCGGCGGCGGTCGGCCTGCCGCGTCGATTCCACCGCAACTCGCTGGATGCGGACGAGGTCCGGCGGACGATCGAGGCAGGCGAGCGCGAAGCGTCGATCCGCATCGGACCCAAGCGACAGCGCCCAGCGCCGCACCCCGAGAAAGCCGCGTCGCAGCAGATTCCGGTCCGAGCGCCGGTAGCTGATCTCGATCGGCCGACCCGTTGCAGAGGCGATGGCCCGGGCCGCCGCGAACTGGAAGAGCTGGTTGCCGATGCCGCCGGCCGCGGCCACGACGATCGGATGCATGGCGGTGATCGTACGTCGGGCGCCGCGGAGAATTCAGGCTCTGCACCCCGCCCGCGATCTTGGTGTCACAATGCGCCGATGCATCCACATCGAGCCGCGTTCGTCGCGAGTGTGCTGGCCCTGACTCCCTTCGCGCTGGCGGCGGCTCCCGTCGCCGGTCCCGACGAGTCGCCGCTTTCGATCCCTCGCCGCGACACCCCCATCACCGAACCGCTCGTCGCAACCTGCGATCTCGCCGCTCTCGACGGAGAGTCGCTGCATCTGGTCCTCCTCGACCACGACGGAACCGTGCTCGCCGACAGCGGGCCGGTCACCGCCGGTGAGATCCGCCTCTGCGAGCGCATGCCGGCGATCGATGCGCTCGATCGCGCCGCGTGGCTGCAGGCGGTCGTCGGCGGCGAGCCCGTCGACTCGGCGTGGGTGATCGTGCCGATGCGCGATCGTCCAGCGCTCCGCACCGCGACCGCGATGCGGCCCGACGGTGTCACGCCCTACACCCGCATCGTGGGCTGGGGCGATCAGGTGATCGAGCCCGCTCTCGACTCCACCCGCGAGGCGGCGAAGGCGTGGGAGGCTTCGGTGCTTCCGCTCGGCGGCTTCCGCTGCTACCCCGAACGCGACGTGGTGCTTGAGACCGATCACGGATCGATGGTGGTCGCGCTGCGACCCGACGAGGCACCCAACACGGCCTGGAACTTCCGCGACCTCGCCGCGGCCGGCTTCTACGACGGAACGATCGTGCACCGGGTGGTCCCGCTCGATCGCGAAGGCCGGCCGTTCGTCATTCAGGGCGGCGATCCGACCGGCGAGGGCGAGGGCGGGCCCGGCTACTCGATCCCGTTCGAGCCGACGCGGCTCGCGCACGACTTCGGGGTGATCTCGATGGCCCGCGACGACGATCCCGACTCGGCGGGCAGCCAGTGGTTCGTCGGCCTCTCGCGGCCAGGCACCGCCCGCCTCGACGGCCAGTATGCGGCGTTCGGCGAGGTGGTCGATGGCGCCGCGACCATCGTGGATCTGGCGGGCGTGCGCATCGCAGATCCTGCGCGAGGAAGACCCGAGACTCCCCCGGTACTGCAGCGGGCGTACCTGCAACCCGCACCTCCGCGCACTCCGGGAGAGGGTCGGCCCGATCGGCGCGTCTCGCCGGTCTCGGTGCTGCCGCCCGATGTGCCGAACACTTCCACCGATCCCGGCCGCTGAGCAGTCACCCTCGGCACTTCGCGGCGCCCGAGGAATGCGACCGCGACGCTTCCTCTACCATGACGTCATGAGCTATCCAACCGCCACCATCGAGACCGATCAGGGCACCATTCGCGTCGAACTCTGGGACGACGTCGCCCCCGGCCATGTCGAGAACTTCCTCAAGCTCGCCGACAACGGCTTCTACGACAATCTGACCTTCCATCGCATCCTCAAGGACTTCGTCATCCAGGGTGGCTGTCCGCTCGGCGACGGAACCGGCGGACCCGGCTGGAAGGTGAAGGCCGAGTTCAACGATCGTCCGCACGACGAGGGCGTGCTGTCGATGGCCCGATCGGGCCACCCCGACTCCGCAGGAAGCCAGTTCTTCGTCTGCCTCGGCCGCGAGCACTGCCGGCATCTCGACCGCCAGTACACCGCCTTCGGCAAGGTGATCGAAGGGATCGAGGCGGTGCGAGCGATCGGCGCCACCCCGGCAGACGCGGCCACCGGCAAGCCCCGCAGCGCTCCGCGGATGGTGAAGGTCACTCGCGACGCGGCGGCAGGCTGAACGCGGCGATCAGGTGATTCCCTCGGGAGGAATGGGGCCGCCCTGGCAGCAGGGATCGATGTTGACTCCGCACACGCGGCACTGACCGTGTCCGTGGACGAGCACCACCTCGAGCGGATGTCCGCACATGGGGCAGCGCGGTCGTTGCGGCGGCGAATCCGCCGGCGCGGCTGCGGCGGTGCGATCGGGATGGGCCTTCCCCGGATGCGGTGAAGGCGTCCCCGCGCCGGTCATCGCGCTGCTCGTCGACTCGAGACCTCGTCGCCGCACCCGACGGTCACGGCGAGATGCCCCGTCCCTCGCTCGGCACCGAGTAGGCCGTCGGCAGCAGGTAGCGCCGCGGCCCCTCTTCGATCAGCACGCCGCTCAGGCGAACGATCGGCGGCGCCGAAGGCCGTGCGGCGAAGGCCTCGAGCTGCTCGAGCATGCGGCAAGGCAGCAACTCGGCCTGCGGATCGCGCGATCCGGTGCCATCTGCCTCGGGCACGAACACCAGCGTGCCGGTGCGGATGTCGCGGCGAAGGTGACCGCGGCGAGCATGGATCCGCCGCTCGCGCACCGGCACCACCGCCGCATCGTCGCGCTCGACCGCCACGCTGCGGGGAACCCGACCGATCTCGGCCTCGAGTTCGCGTTCGAGCCTCGCGGCAAGGTCGGAGTCGTCGTCGAGGAAGGCATCGTCGCCGGTGGCGGCAGCATTCGAGTCGGCGGCCGGCGCCGCTGCGGGCTCGTCGGCGACCGTCGGCGGCTCGACGCGATTGATGCCGGAGGCAAGTAGGTAGTTGCGACCGCGGTGAAGGAAGACGCGACCGAAGATCTCAAACTCCGAAGGCGGCGTGGCCGAAGCGGCGTCCGCGAAGACCTCGGCGACATCGACCCGCACCTCGCCCGGCAGCAGGATCAAGGCCCGTTCGAGCCCCTGCTCGGAGACGCGGGGCCGAAAGACCCAGACCGAGTCCACCTCGTCGAACTCGACCCGACCCACGGCCCCGGTCAGCACCACGCCCTCAGGCAGAAGCGGCACCCGACCGGCACGGGCGAGGCGGATTCCCGGCGGCTGCTGCGGGATCTCGTCGACTGCGGCATCGGCACCGCTGCAGGCAAGTCCCAGCGCAAGCGCTGCGGCAGGAGCAATCCTCCACGCATGCCGCGGGAGGCTCGTTTCGATCGGAAAGTCGCGTCGGTGCCGACTCATCGAGAGGCGAGTCTACCCACCCGTTCATTCCCTCAAGCAGCGTACGGCCGCGATCCGATCTCGACCGCATGCGCGCCTTCCTGCTCCTGCTGACCGGGGCCGTTCTCCTCGGCTGCTCGCCGCCTCGCATCACCTACGACTCCGCTCCGGCTGCCGAGCCTGCCCCGGGTGTCCGCACCCTCGCCGCCGGCTCGGCGGTGGTGGTGGTCCTGGCGCCCTTCGAGAATCCCTCGGCCGATCCGCTGGGCTGGCCGGACCTGGGCAAGGCGATGAGCGACACCCTCGTCCGCTCGCTTCGCAACGAGGCTCGGGTCGAGGTTCGGCCGCTCGCGGTGGCGCCGACCGGCACTCGCGCCGCCATGGCCGCCTCGGTCCGCGAGACCGATCCAGACGCCGACTACCTCGTGCTCGGCCGCGTCACCGACTTCCATCACGTCAAGGCCATCGCCGACGGCAGCCTGCGACGCGTGGGAATCTTCGGCCGACGCGACGAGGCCTTCGCCGCCATCGAGCTCGAGGTGATTCGCCTCGACACCGACGAGCTCGCCCGCGAGGACCATCTCCACGGCACCTCGGAGGTCCCCGGCGACTTCTCGTTCCCGGCCGGATACGAAAGCCTGAGCGCCCGCAGCTACCTCTTCTGGTCGACGCCGCTCGGCCGCGCCTGCCGCGAGGTGCTCGAGGACGCGATGGCTTCGATCGACTCGCTGCCCTCGACCCGCGGCCTGCGGCTCGAGGTGATCGAGGAACTCGCGGCCCGCGAGGTCCGCATCGCCGGCGGAAGCCGCGCCGGACTCGCGTCGGGTGACCGCCTGCGGATCGTCGATGCCCAAGGCGCCGCGGTGCTCGACCGCGACACCGGCAAGCCGCTCGAGGCCACCGTGCTCTCCCTCGGACGCAACGATGCAGTCGCCTACCTCAGCGGCGCGGCGCCCCGCGGCAGCACGCTCGTGGGGTGTCGGGCGACTCCGATCGAGTCGCGCCGCCGCGCGAGCGCGGAGTGATCCGGCCGGGAATCCCGCACGGCAACGCCATCGTTGACGCGATGGGGTGTGATCTGCGAAGATCCCCCTCCGCCCGGCCGAGTACCCAAGTGGCCTAAGGGGACGGATTGCAAATCCGTTATTCGTGGGTTCGAATCCCACCTCGGCCTTGAAGACACCGCCCGACTCGACGAGTCGGGCGGCGTTCGTTTCGCAGCGGCGGTTTCGCGGCGGGCGCCCCTCGTGCGACCGGCTCGGCTCACGGCCGCGGGCTGTCCCAGTTGCCGATGAGCTGGGCCAGGTCCGAGGCGTCCACGAAGCCGTCCTGATTGAAGTCGGCGGGGCAATCCTCGCACGCACCCCACGAACCCAAGAGCTGGCTCAGATCACCGGGGCCGACGATGCCGTCGCCGGTCAGGTCGAACGGATTCGATGGCGGAAGTTCGAACTCGACCGCAAGGCGAGGGGTCTTCGGCAGCTCGAAGTATTCGCGCGAGAGCCACGCGGTGGCGGTCCTCGGGGTGGACTCGTCGCCAATGACGATCCATCCGAAGTTGGGGGCACCGTCGATCCATGACTGCACGTCCGCGAGTACGCCGTCGCCCGCAAAGAACTGGGGACCAAGCGCTTCAACCGTCACCGTGCCGCTCGGCACCGCGTCGAAGTCGCCGCCGGGGGAATCCCACGACACCTCGGGGTAGAAGCGATCCGTCCACGTCGCGTCGCCGGGCTCGGCCGGCGCTCCGCCACCGCCCGGCGAGTTCGAACCTCCTTCGCCCCAGTCGGCGGTGCAGCGATGGAGTTGCTGAACCACCGCGGCGGGACCTCCGGGCGGTCGTCGCCACACCTCCATCCGCAGATTGGCGGAGGTGACGGTGGCGCCCTCTGGAATCTCCGAGAGATCGAACTTGAGCAGGGCTCTCCGCAGGTTGTCTGCGCCCGACGCTCCCGAGGTTCGCCCCGAACGCAGCGACCAACCGACTCCCGATGCGAGGTCGTCCGATGCCGGCCCGATGAGGGTGCCGTCGGCGGCCGGCCGCAGAAATCGAACCGTCTCGGGAAGCTCGAATTCGACCGTCAGGATCGGGTGGAGGGTCGGCGCCACGTTCTCCCGGCTGACCCATCTGGCTGCGGAACTCGGCACGGACTCGTCGCCCACGAGGATCCAGCCGAAGTTGGGTTCGCCATCGACCCACGACTGCACGTCGGCAGCGACTCCATCGCCTTCGAAGATGTAGGGACCCGCTCCGATGACGGAGACGCCGCTGCTTGGTTGGGTGTCGAAGTCGCCGCCCGGCGTCGCCCACGCAACGTCGGGATGGAATCGATCGGTCCAGGTGGCGTCGCCCGGCGCCGCGGGGACGCCGGCGCCGCCGGGCGAGTTCGAGTCGCCTTCGCCCCAGTCGGCGGTGCATCGATGCAGGCTGGTGGTGACCGGATAGGCGGCGTTCTGCGGACGCCACACGATCTGCATCCGCACCTTGGCCGAGACGATGGTCGAGCCGGTCGGAATCTCGGAGACGTCGAACCGCACCAGTCCGCGCCGGAGGTTGTTGCCACCCGAGTTGCCGGAGGTCCGTCCCACGAAGATGTGTGGTCCGCCACCCGAGGAGAGGTCGCCATCGATCGGCCCGAACAGCGAGTTGTCGCGGGTGGCGGTGAGCACCAGGGTCTCGGCGGCAGCCGAGGCGCAACCCGATGCGGCCATGGCGAGGCAGAGGAGCTGCTTGGACAGCATTCGAATCTCCTTGAATTCCGCGGAACTGCCACGGAATGGTGGGTCGTTTCGAATCGATAGCCAGAACCGCTTCCACCGCCGACGGAGAAAGCGGCGAGGCGGCTCAGATGTCGGGCAATGTCACCGCGCAGTGGTACGCCGGACCGAGTACGAGCAGCCGGCGGTCGCTGCCCGGAGCGACCGCCACTCGTGCCCTGACCCGAGGTTCAGCAGCCCCGACCGCTCGGGATCGCGGGATCAGAGCCCC
>JAPOKA010000059.1 GCA_029977865.1 bacterium | reverse complement strand
CGTGCCTGAGGAGGAAGCAACTGCCGTGCCAGTCGCGATCGAAGCCGAACACCGACGACTTCGGGGCCGTGGCTGACTGGAAGGGGGCTCTTTCGGGACCTGGCAGCGCGATCGGCAAGACCGGACGCGCCGATTCCCGCGGAGTGTCGACGATCGTCAGCGCCCGGCGTGGAGTTTCCGCAACGCCTTGTGCGCCGAGGCCGGCGCGGTTCGCATGACCGATTCGAAAAGACCGGGCTCGTTGCGGCACTCCTGGGAGAGCTTGCCGAGATGGGCGTCGCGTTGGTGGGCCCACCGCGCGAAGAACTGCTCGAGCTCATGGCGATTGAAGCGGGCGAGCGGATCGGAGAGCCCGCTCTGTGCGACCGCCCAGTTCAGGAGACCCGCCCCGACCGGCTCGAATCGGTAGAGGCCAATGGTGAACTCGAGCCGCTTCCGCAGCGAGGCGAAAGGATCGCTCGCCGCGGGCGGCAGTTCGGTCATCGCTTCCTCGGGGCGTCGGCGGGCGATCTGGCCGAGCCACCCTTGCTCGTGGCGGCGCTCCCGATCGGCAAGGGTGTGTCCGTCATCGACAAACGCCGCTGTTTCGATTCGTTCGAGCTCGCCGAGACTCGCAAGCAGCACCTTCATGCCGGCGTTGGAAAAGTTGATCCACAGCCGTTGGTCGACGATCCCGCCGTGGCGCGCTGGTTCGATCCGCTGCACGGTGCCGAGGCCCCACTCGGGGCGATTGCAGTGTCGGAGAGACTCCCCAACTCGATAGGGATTCGGTGCGGACTCAGGTCCATCCGGCGTCATGCCAAACTCCGGGTGCCGACCGTCTTTGGTCGGCACCGTTCGATGCTCGATCAGGCAAACCATGCGCTTCCGCGATCGGGGAGAGCGTGACTGTTCCCAAGCCTCGTGGCCTCGAACAACCACCGCCCGCGAACCCCGCGAAACCGCAGCGGTCCACCGTCTCTGGTCTCAGGCTGATTGCCATCCCGCGGGGGGCGAGCCGCTCCGCGATCGATAGAGTCTAACTCGGTTCGATCCCCGTGCGAACCCTCTCGGCGAGTTTGCCGGACCGAACGACTCGGAGCCCTCGATGTCCTCAGACTCCATCCGCATCCTCTTCATTGGCGATGTGGTCGGGACGCCGGGCCGGCAGATCCTGCAGCAGCAACTTCCGGGGTTGAAGAAGCGGTTCGATCCGCATCGAGTGGTTGCCAACGTCGAGAACGCTCGCCAGGGCTCGGGGCTCACTCCCGACCTCGCTGCGAAATTTCTGGAACTTGGCGTTCACGGCATGACCCTCGGCGATCACGCCTATCGGGACCGTCGAGTCATACCGCTGCTCGAGGATCCCGCGATGCCCCTCGCCCGGCCGGCGAACCTCGCAGCGGCCGCCCCGGGGCCCCGCGTGCTCCGGATTCCGGCCGACGGGGGATGTCCGCGGGATCTCCACGTGATCACCGTGCTCGGCCGGATCGGAATGAACCTGCCCGCGGATGATCCATTCGCCTGCGTCGATCAACTGCTTGCTCGGATTCCCGAGCGGCAGCCGCTCGTCCTTGTCGAGGCCCACATGGAAGCCACCAGCGAGAAGGCCGCCCTGGCCCTGCATCTTGATGGCAGGGTGGCTGCGGTGGTCGGCACCCATACCCACGTGCCGACGGCCGATGCGAGAGTCCTCCGAGGGGGGACTGGTTTCCTCTCAGACGCGGGAATGACCGGCCCGTACGACTCGGTGATCGGCCGGGACCCCCAGGCCGTCCTGCGGCACATGACCACCGGTGTCCACACGCCATACGAGGTAGGGTCGGGTCGGGAGGCCGTCGGGGGCTGCCTTATCGAGGTCGAGCCGGGCTCGGGGCGTTGCCGGCGGATTCAGGGGTTTCTCGACCCCCCGTTCTAGGAGCTGCACAGCGGTTTCGGGATGTCGACGCCCGCTGGCTCCGGCCGGCTGAGCCGGGTTCGACGCGGTGAGACGGGGTTGTTTCGCCTTCGATCCGCCTGTAACCCGCTGGGTCTTCGACCGGACCGGGATCCCCCTCGCTCGTTCAGGCAGCGTTCCAGGACGAACTCCACCCGCGGCAAACAATGTTGCGCAATGTTCAAACGTTGTGCTTGCTCCCCGCGATCCATGGCCACACTACAAGGATCTGATTCCCCGTCGTGGGGGATTGATCCCTTGCCCCGTTGGCCGCATCCCTCGGCCTCGGGATCTCTTGAGAGGAGACAGAATGAACCTTCGTGCACGCGTTGGACGGCATCTCGCCGTGTGTGCAGTCGCTGCCACCGCTTCTGCGGCGTCAGCTGACGTCGTCTATTTCGGCAACCAGAACCTGATCATCAACTCGGACTTCAACGGCCTGTATCTGAACATCCTGACTGGTGACTACAACACCACCGGCGGTGGCGGCTCGTCGGTTCCGGGCGGTTGGCACATCAACCCCTACGGCTCAACGGGTCTCAGCTGGTACCAGAGCGGCTCCAATGGCGTCGGTTACATGAAGACCGCCTCGGGGCAGCCGCTCTCGAACCTCGCGGTCGGCACCCTGATCGACAGCAGCGCGTTCTTCAGCGGCGGCGGTGCTTCGACCAATCTCACCCTCAACGGTGAGAGCATCGTCGGCTTCAGGTTCACCCTCAGTGGCGGCACCCACTACGGTTGGTTCCGCGTCTCGCTTTCGGACACCTACGCCGGTCAGCCCCGCTCGATCGTCGACTGGGCGTACGAGAGCACCGCTGGTGGCGGCATCGACGCGGGTGCGATCCCGGCCCCCGGCGCCATCGCCCTGCTCGGCATGGCTGGCCTCGCCGGTTCGCGTCGTCGTCGCGGCTGAATCGCTCGCAACGCTTCATGATCTCCTCCGCCGGCCCCGGAACGCACCGGGGCCGGCGGTTTTTTGCGTTCCCAGTCCGGCCCCCGCAATCTCCACGCCGTCGACGATCCGCGGACCGGATCCGGTCAGTGACACGATTCCGCCTCCCGATCGGCACCCACTGCGGCGAACTTCCCAACCGGGACGAATCGTCAGCCCGGAACGCCACCCACCGGCTCGACACGCTCGACCGATATGTCGCGATTTTCTGACGATCCCTGCTTGACCGCCTCCGGGAGCGGATTACCTTTCACTGGGGTTTCCCGCCCCCGGTCAAGTGGTTTTCCCGACCCTTGTCCGCCCGTTCCCTTCCCTTGCGTGAAGTGGATTCTCTCAACCACTTCTCGACCCCTTTTCTGAGAGGAGAACAGATGAAGACCATTGTTGGCGCTGGCGCTGTCAGTTTGGTCCTGGCTGTGTCCGGCACTGCCTCCGCTGGAATCATCACGGAGGCCACGAGCGGCTTCGCGATCACCGGCGGCACGAACTCGTCGGACATCTATTTGGATCCGGCGGTGTATGGGGAGTTGGACAACCTGCAGGTGCAGGTTGGCCTGAACACGCTTTCCCACACATGGCTAGGTGATTTGATCGTCACGCTTACGCACGTCGAGTCCGGCACCACCGCCTCGCTGTTCGGGACGGTGGGTGGCGGAGCGTTCGGCTCGCCGGCACAGCTGAACGGGTTCTATACGTTCAACGACGGTGTCTACAACTCGGGCAATCCTGCGCAGGGGAATCTCTGGCAGGCGGCCTCGGACGCAGGTTTCGGCGGAACGGTGGCCAGCGGCTTCTTCTATGCCACCAACAATCTCTCATCAGCCTATGCGTCGCTCAACGCCGCATTTGCCGGCGTGACTTCCGCCGGAACCTGGCGGCTCACCATCATCGATACCTACGCCTCGCTCGATGACGGTGTGCTCGGGAAGTGGACCATCAGCCTGACTGGCACCGAGGTGCCGGCTCCCGGCGCGCTCGCGCTTCTCGGCTTGGCAGGCCTCGCCGGCAGCCGTCGCCGTCGGGGTTGATTCGAGGGGGCCGCGGGAGGCCACGATGCCGGTGACGGCGGGGTGGTCCAACGCGGCTGCGGACATCCGAACCAGATGTTTGGCTCAGCGACCGCCTTCGGGCGGTCGCTGTTCGCCAATCTGGATCGTTTTTCCTTGACAGGTCCGAGTCGTGTGCCACGGTGGTTCTCGGTCCCCGAGTCGGTCGGTCGCATTCCTTGCGTCCGAGCCACACTCGGTAGGGACATCCGAAGTCGTGTCGTCCACGATTCGGATCTTGGATCGAAACTTCAGAAAGGGAGAAGGTGATGTTGAAGAGCGGATTGATTGGATTCGGAGCGTCGGTCGCTCTGGCCTCGATGGCGGCAGCCGACGTGACTCTTGACCTCGGAAGCCACACCCTCACGGGCAATCAGCTGGCCAATGCCGGGAGCCACTTGCTGGTTGGTCACGTGACGGGATTCACCATCACGTTCGACTATGTGTCCAACACTGCTGGCAGTTGGGCTTCGGACATGGTGCTCCTCATCGCCCCCCCGGGCGTGGCTGGTACGGCGTGGGGTGGATTCAACACCCAGTTCGATGCCCCGAACAACGGCGGGCTTTGGGGCTTCGATGGCGCCGGTTCCGCGGCGAGCGGGACCTACACCGACACCAAGACCTGGGATTCGACGGCTGGCGGAATCTGGGAGTTTGGTATCGGCAACGGCTGGACCACGTCTCCGGAGGTCTCGTACAACAACGTCGTGCTGACGCTCCACGGCTCGATCGTGCCGGCTCCAGGAGCGTTCGCGCTGCTCGGCCTTGCTGGTCTGGCCGGCAGCCGTCGCCGTCGGGGCTGATCACGGTTGAATTGACATGGATTGCAGTCACCGCACCCGCTTCGGCGGGTGTGGTGTTTCATTGGGCGCGTTCGCCGAATCCGCCGCCGCCGGGAGTGAGGATCTCGAGCCGGTCATCAGGTTCGAGGTCGACCTCGTCCGAGGCAGCAAGCGCCGCCGTACGCCCGTTCGCCCGAAGGACCAGCTGTGAGCCGGGGAGGCCATCCTCGCCGCCCGCAAGGCCTGGTCCGCCGCGGTGGCGATGCTGCGCCACCACGCAGACCGAGACCGGCGCGAGCGCTCGATAGACCCGACGGACCCCGCTGCCGCCGAGATGCTCGCCCTCGCCACCGCTGCCGCGGCGAATCGAAAACGACTCGATTCGCAGCGGGTACCTCCGCTCGATGAACTCCGGGTCGCCAATGCGGGTGTTGGTCATGTGGGTATGGACCGCGGACGCCCCGTCGAAACCCGGTCCGGCGCCGGCGCCGCCGCAGATCGTCTCGTAGTAGCCGAAGCTGGCATCGCCGAAGAGCGTGTTGTTCATGGTTCCCTGACCCCCGGCGACGGCGCCAAACGCCAGCAGGAGGCATTCGACGATCCGCTGACTCGTCTCGGTGTTGCCGGCTGCCACCGCGGGATCTCGCGCCGGGTCGCCGGAGCAGGGCGGATCGAGCAGGCCGCGCGGGACCCGCAGGTCGACCGCCTCCATGAGCCCCTCGTGAAGCGGCACGGACGGTCCGACGAGAACCCGCAGCACGTACAGCACTGCCGCGTGCACGATCGCCCGCGGGGCATTCAGGTTCGAGGCGTGGACCGGACCCGAGCCGGTGAAGTCGACAACGATCCTCAGGCCCTCGGGACCCGTTTCGAGGTGAAGTGCGACGGCGATCGGAGTTCCGTCGTCGAGCTCGACCCGCGCTGCCCGACGAGCCGGGAGCAATTGTGGCAGAGCGGCCCGCAGGGTCGCGAGACCGTGTCGCGCGAGATCGAGCAGTTCGCCGCGAAGCGCCGACGGCCCTGATCGTTCGAGCATCGCCTGAAGCTTCTCAGCGCCGCGGTGGTTGGCGGCGACCTGCGCCGCGAGATCGGCAAGGTTCTCTTCGACGGCGCGGCTTGGATGCCGCGCGCACTGCAACAGGGTGCGCAGGCGATCCCAGCGGGCGTCGCCGCGCTCGAAGAGGTGGGTCGGCGGAATGACCACGCCTTCCTCGGCGAGGGTGCGAGCGCTCGGCGCCATCGAGCCCGGACGCACGCCGCCGATCTCGGCGTGGTGGGCGCGATTGGCGAGGATCGCGATCGGCGCCGACTCGCCGGAGGCGAAGACCGGGGTGAGCACCGTCACGTCGGGAAGATGCGAGCCCCCGAAGGCGGGGTGGTTGGTGACGATCACATCACCGGGCGCCAGTTGAGTCGACGCGAGCACCGCGCGGGCGGCGATGCCGAGCGCGCCCAGATGCACGGGCAGGTGGGCGGCATTGGCGACCAGTCTGCCCTCGCCGTCGAGGATCGCGCAGGAGTAGTCGAGGCGGTGCTTGATATTGACCGAGAGCGCCGTCCGTCGCAGCCGTTCGCCCATCTCCTCCGCGATCGCGGCGAGCCGTGCTGCGAAGACCTCGCGGGCGCCGCTCGTCGGCGCGGTTGCGGCCGCGGCGGCACGTCGCACCGCGAGCAGGCTTCCGTCGGCCAGCACCTCGCCCCGCCAGCCAGTCTCGAGCACGAGCGTCGCGGTTCGGTCGGCGATGAGCACCGGACCCTCCAATCGGGTCCCCGCCGCGAGCGACTCGCGGGCGTGGATGCCAACGTCGCACCAATCTCCGTCGTGAAGGAGGCGTGTGAATCGACACGCCGCCGGGGCTGGCCTCGGCGGCGACTGCGCCAGCGGAGTCGGTGGGGCTCGGCGCTCGCGCACCACCGCCGCCACCAACGCGACTTCGATGGGTCGATCGGGCGGGGGGTAGCCGTACTGAGCGCGGAATGACGCTTGGAAGGCCGAGGAGAGGGTCGATTCGACCGCAGCGATCGACTGCTGTGGGTCCCAACGGCACTCGATGGAATCGTCCTGTCCGGCGAGTCGCAGATGCACCTCGACCAGGAGGCTCGACTCGTCGACCTCGGCGGGTGCCACGCCGGTCTCGAGCAGGGCGGCGCGTGCCTCTTCGATCACCTCGCGGGCGATCGCTGAGAGCGGTCCGGTGCCGCCTTCGAGGCGGAGGTTGGGCGATCGTTCTCGCCGCACCGCTCGAGCCGAGGATTGCACGCCAAGCGCACTGAGGAGTCCCGCCTCGGCGGGGAAGGCGATGCGCTCGATGCCAAGACGATCCGCGATGCTGCAGGCGTGCTGACCGCCAGCGCCTCCGAAGGCCACGAGCGCATGCTCGCGCGGTGCGAACCCCTGTCGCGAGGAGACCGCTTCGATCGCTCCGGCCATGCGTTCGTTGGCGATCGCCAACCACGCTTCGAGCATCGCTTCCGGCGGATCGACGATCGTTCCGAGTGATCGAGCCCGCTCGCGGACCTGTTCGAACGCGGCGGCTGCAGCGTCTTCGAAAAGGGGCACCCCGAATTGCTCGCGGTCGACTCTTCCGAGCAGCACGTTCACATCGGTGATCGTCAGCGGTCCGCCCCGTCCGTAGCACGCCGGACCTGGGTCGGCGCCGGCACTCTGCGGCCCGACCTCGAGCAGGCCCTCGGGGCCGACCGAGCAGATGGACCCGCCACCGGCGGCGACGGTTTCGATCGCGACCGAGGGCAGGGCGAGCAGGGCGTCGCCCACGCGGGTTCGACCGGCAACCGGCAGTTCGCCCTCGACGCGGACCACGTCGGTGCTGGTGCCGCCCATGTCGAAGCCGATCACCTCGCCAAGCTCGAGTCGCCGCGCGATCTCGAGCACGCCCATCGCGCCGCCGGCGGGTCCGCTCAGGAGGCTTTCGACGGGCTGGAAGGCACCTCCGTCGACGAGGCGCCCATCGCTGGTCATGGCGGCGACCGAAATCGACTCGCCCGGACGGCGCACCCCCGCGAGGAACTCTCGAATCACCTTGCCGATCGCGGCGTTGGCGGTGGCGGTCGCAGTGCGTTCGAGGAATCCCGGCCGGCGAGACAACTCGCTCGCGATGCAGACATTCGGCGAATCCTCGGAGGCAAGCAGTTCGGCGATGCGGCCTTCCATTGCTGGATCGGCGTAGGCGTTCACCAGCGAGATCGCGATGGCCTCCGCGCCGGCGTCGCGCAGCGCGGCCGCAGCGCCGCGCACCGAATCCTCGTCGAGGGGCTCGACGGTCGAGCCATCGGCGGCAAGGCGGCCGCAGATTCCGGCGGAGTGCGCGGCGAGCGATCGCCTCGGGGCGACCGCGAGCGCGAAGAGATCGGGGCGAGTCTGGTCTCCGATCTCGAGCACGTCCTCGAAGCCCCGGTTGGTGATCAGGCCGACCTGCTCAACTCGGCGTTCGAGCAGGGCATTCGTGCCGCGAGTGGTCGCAAGCCGAACCTCGCAGGCGCCGAAGCGCTCGTCGGGTCGGCGTTCCATCGCGATCGCCATCGCAAGCCGAGGCGCCGAGCACCCCAGATCGATCGAGACCACTCGGGGCTCGCCCTGCATCCACGCCTCCGGCACCTCGTCGAGTTCGGCCGCTTCGTCGGCGCCGAGTCCAAGCAGGCGGGCCGATTCGGGTCCGGCGCGAAGCCTCGCGCCGTCGAGAAACCCTGCGGGCAGGCTCGGGTGCACTTCGAGACGCCACCCTCCGCTCGGTCGTGAGAGCCGCCCGCGGAGTTGGCCGTCGCTCGGCACCTTCACCCGAACCGACCGGCCGTCGGGGGAAACTGCCAGGCAATCGGTGAAGGTCCCGCCGGTGTCGATCGCGAGCCGCCAACGTCGCGGGTGGTTCTCGGATGGCTCGGGGGGCGGCATCGCGGGAGCGTACCGGTGCAATCGGTCCCGTCGGGGGCGGCTGCGAGGAAATCCCTCTCGATTGCGGGCACCTGCGGCTCCGATGCATTGGATTGCTCGCCGCAGCGCCTACCCTCCTGTTTGGCGCGAGTCTCGTCCCGAAGGAGTGGAGTCGATCATGAAGTCACTGACCACGGTCTTGAAGTTCGCGGCGCTGCCGGCGATTCCCGTCGCCTATGTGGCATTCATGGGTTCCACCGGGTACTGCCCGACCTGCGCCAAGGTGATGGACTGGACGCTCGGTCGCAGCGCGATCGCCTCCGAGACGCCCGTGGCCAACGCTTCGGCCCAAACGACGACGGCAGCCGCAGCGCCCGCCAAGGCGCCGGTGGAACCAGGGCCGATGCATCGCCTCGTGCTGCCCGGGGTCGACGGCAAGCCCATCGATCTCGCCGCCTACGCCGGCAAGCCCATGCTGATCGAGGTCTGGGCGACGTGGTGTGGCCCATGCGTCAGGCTGCGATCAGCGCTCAAGTCCGTTGCGCCCCAACTCGCCGAGAAGGCCACGGTGGTTGCGGTCTCGGTGGATCAGGGCGGCGCGGCCGCGGTGGCTCGTCACCTCAAGACCAACCCCAGCACCTTCGTCGAGGCGCTCTCGACTCCGGAGTTCCGCGCCGCGCTGCTTCCGCACAATCCCGGCAACACCATTCCCAAACTGGTGTATGTCGATGCCAACGGGAACATCGCCGGAATCGAGCCGGGAGGAGATCCTCGTTGGGTTCTGGCGCGCCTCGACGCGTTGCAGTGATCGGCTGCGGAAATGCTGGCCGTCGGCTCAGTACCGGCGCAGTACGCCGATCACCACACCCTGCACGGCGCACTCCGGGACGATGATCGGCTTGAAGTCGGGGTTCGCAGGCTGCAGTCGGATCGTTCCGTCCTTCTCGGTGAAGTAGGACTTCAGCGTGGTTTCGCCGTTGGGAAGAAGCGCCACCACCCGCTCGCCGTTGCGGGCAGAGTGGCGTCGCTCGACGATCACGTAGTCGCCATCGAGGATGCCTTCGTCACGCATCGAGTCGCCCTCGACCTGCAAGGCGAAGGTCGTCCCTCGCTGCCCGCGACGCGGCCCGAAGACCTCTTCGAGGCTCAAGCTGTCCTGATTCTCGAAGCGCTCGATGGGATATCCGGCGGCGATGCGACCGACGAGCGGGAACGTGAGCGGCTGGCGCTCGCCCGGCAGCACCACCTCATCGGACATCGATAAGGAGCGGGCCCGATTCGCCTCGCGGGTCAGCACGCCCTTGCGCTCGAGCGCGTTGACGTGCTCGAACACCGTGACCTTGCTGACGCCAAGGGCGTCGGCGAGTTCCTGCATCGTCGGGGAATAGCCGTGCTCCTCGCGGCATTCGCGGATCAGCTGCAGGATTCGCAGTTGCTTCGGGGTGAGATTGGCCTTCATCGAGGGACTCCGAGCGCGAACGCGGGGCGGACATGATTCGACTTGGGGCAGGCGAGGCTTCGCCGCGACGTGTTTCGAAGAGATGCTCGGTCAACGCCTCGCCCGGCCTCCAGCGGATGATGGGCAGACGCCGCGAGGCCATCGGTGTGGCGCGGGCGAACGGGAAGGGCGTGCCGGGCGTGGCCGCCTCCGACCGCGGCGCGAGCGGGGCGGAATCGAGTCGCGGCTCGAGGTCGTCTGCAAGGCCGGTCGGTCCTCCAGAGGACTGCGACGATGATGCCGGTGTGGCCGAGCGCCCGGAGGCGTGGTCGAGCATCCACGCGACGGACCTGCCCAGCCGGCGATCGAACCAGTCGCAGAGGCGTCGATGCGGTTCCCGGAGCCGCTGGCGAATCGCCTTCCCCACGCGCGAGAGGTCGCACTCCTCGTCCGCAGGCCAGGCTGCGATCTGACCTTCGACACCCGCCCGCGCGACGACTCGACCATTCGCCGACCCGAACCAGCACGTCGCGTCGCGACTGGAGGGGCCGATCTGAACCAGGGGAATCTGCTGGCACGACATGGAGAACTCCTCGATCTCCGACTGCGGCTTCGGAAGGCGAAGAACTGCCGTCGCGGGCCGCT
The DNA here is from genome assembly GCA_029977865.1 of bacterium. Classification (GTDB taxonomy): domain Bacteria; phylum Planctomycetota; class Phycisphaerae; order Phycisphaerales; family SM1A02; genus VGXO01. Next base: position 5,750 of record JAPOKA010000059.1, on the reverse strand, counting down.
TTCGGCGTGGGACGGTGGAGTTCGGCATGGTCGGAAGGAGTCCTGCACATTTTGTTCGGGTGATGTTAGTGCGAACAGATCCCTTCCGCGAGCCCCCCTGACGAGGCGGCCGGAAGTTTCGGTTCCGGTGGCCCGCGGGACGGCGGACTCCGGCGGGTGACCTCGGCGGTCCTGCTGTCGGGGATGCGGGTCACGGAGGGGTGAACGGGCGTGTGAGGGGACCCGGGGCCGGTTCTTCAGGGCGGCGAGACGATCCTCGTGGCCCTGCGGCAGGACCGCCCTCGGTAGTCTCCGCCGCCATGGATCACGTCCCGCCCATCGCAGCCGGGTTGGAGCCTCCCGCGCGGCTCGAGCCGTTTGCCAAGTCCGATCCCGCGCGGTGGGGACTCGATCGAGCGATCACGTTCCTCAATCACGGCAGTTTCGGGGCTCGGACCCGGGACGTGATGGCGCGGCAAGCGGTCTGGCGTGACCGCATCGAAGCGAGGCCGATCGAGATGCTTGGCCGCAGGGTTCGCGAACTCCTGGCGCCGGCGAAGGAGGCGGTGGCGGCGTTTGTCGGCGCCGATCCCGAGGGACTTGGTTTCGTGACCAACGCCACCGAAGGGGTGAACGCGGCGCTCCGCTCGGTGCCATGGCGGCGCGGCAGCCGCATCGTGACCACCGATCACGTCTATCACGCGGTTCGGCAGACCCTTCGTCGCATTGCAGCGGAGCATGAACTGGAATTGGTCGAGGTCCCGGTGCCACTTCCGCTGCAGGGGCCCGAGCAGATCGTCGCAGCCATCGAGCCATGGCTCGGCCCGCCGACGCAGTTGCTGCTCGTCGATCATGTGACTTCGCCGACTGCGGTTCGGTTTCCGGCCGAGGTGCTGACGGAACTCTGCCGGCAACGCTCGATCGAGATCCTCGTCGACGGCGCCCATGCGCCGGGCATGATCGATCTCGATCTGCAGGCGATGGATCCCGACCACTACGCCGCCAACCTCCACAAGTGGGTGGGCGCTCCGCTCGGCACCGCGTTTCTCTGGAGTTCACCGCGGGTGCGCGGGCGAGTGCATCCCAACGTGACGAGCCACTTCTTCCGCGAGGGCTTCGCGGCGGAGTTCGACTGGCAGGGAACCCGCGACATCTCCGGCTGGATCACCGCGAAGGATGCGATCGAGGACCTGATGCCCCTGGGCTGGGATCGGGTGCAAGCGCACCATCATCAGCTGGTGTCCTGGGCTCACGCCATGCTGGTCGAGCGCTGGGAGGTCGAACCGATGACCCCGCTCGATGGATCGATGCTCGGATCGATGGCGGTGGTCGAGGTGCCGGCGCGGCTCTCGCAACGGCACGAGAGCAAGGAGTCGCTGCAGGAGGAGATCCTCCGCGAGCATCGCATCGAACTGCCGGTGATCGACTGGGGCGGACGCCGCTTCGTGCGCATCTCCGCGATGCTGCACAACCACCCCGCGCACTACCTGCAGCTTGCCGAGGCGATTCTTGATCTGGCCGGTTGAAGCGGCGAGTGCGCGAGTTCGTCGCCGGCGTCAGGGCAGGGCGTCGTCGTCGACGGAGCGTTCCCGATGCGCCGCGGCGGCCTGCTCGACGGCCCGCTCGGTCTCGAGCCTCGCGAGATTGCCGGGAACGTAGGTCTCGTTGAACCACGCGAACCACCGGCGGGGGTCGTAGCCCATCGACTCGGCAGGGGTCCCCGGCACGCCGCTGGTCATCGCCACCAGCGAACGGTGGACCTCGACGCGATAGCTGTAGACCACCGCATCCTGCACCTGCAGCACCACTCCCTCCATGATCACCCCGGGGATGGGCTGAAACGCTGCCACGCCGTTGCCGACGACGGGGACCAGATCGGCGACGTAGGAGATCTGGCTGCCGATCGCGATCCAGGCGAGGTCTCCGGACTCTGGCACATCGTCGGCGGCGACCTGAGCAAAGATGAGATGCGGAATCGCCTGCAACGCCTGCAGGTGGCCGGCGACGAAACCGGCCTGATTGACCACCGCATGGGTGCGGCTGCGCAGTGCTTCATCCAGCATCGCCAAGGCACCGGGATCGGCAGGCTGCTGAAGCCTTCGAAGCGCCTCGCCGCGGAGGTCGGGGTCGGACTCGTGAATGGCGATGTAGGCAAGCGCGGCTTGGCCCGGAGAGCCGAGCGCGGCGAAGTGGTCGAGCATCGCAAGCCGAACATCGTCGCCCTCGCGACGCATCACCGCGTGCATGGGAAGCAGGGCGGTCGGCTCGGTGAACTCGCGCAGTCGGCGCAGGCCCTCGGCCCGCAACTCCGGATCCCGACGCGAGCCGAGCCAGCGTCGTCGCACCGAGCGAAGTTCTTCTTCGGCCCGTCGACTCGCCGAGGAGCGCGACAATCTCGAGGCGGTCAGGCTCGGATCGGCGCCCGGCATCGGGCCGATGGCGCCAGATCGCGGAATCGGTCGCAGCAGGTTCTCCGGGATCGTCAGGCTCGAGTCGATCCCCGGGCCGTCGCCACCCGAGACCGGGGGCTCCGCCATCGCGACGGCCCCGACAAACAGGATGGCGGCAAGGATCGGCATCGCGGCGGCGCTCCGGCAGACGACCATCCGACTGTACGCCGCGTGCGGTTCAGGTCGAGTCGGAATCGTCGTTCGGCAGGGGAACTCAGCCCCCGCCGAGCGTCTCCACCGCCCACTCCGGATGCCCAAGACGCTCGCGGGCTGCCCCGGCCTGACGGCGATCGCCGTAACTGCCGATCTGGACCGCCCACAGGGTCCGGCCCCGCGCGTTGGTGATTGGACGCACCTGGGGCGAGGGAAAGCCGGCGCGACGGGCGAGCGACGCGACTTCGCCCGCCCGCTTCCGGGCCGCGGTCTCGGTGGAAAAGGCGCCCACCTGCACGGTGAATCCCGACTCGAGGTCGGTGGTGGCGGTCCGAGAGGACGAACTGCCGCCGCCCGAGAGCCGATCGGCTCTCGAAGCGATCCGATCGTCGGGGCCTCGCGCCGCGACGCGGTAGGCCGCGGTGCTCGCGGCCTCGTGGCCCCGCGCCCGTTCGACCGAGCCGAGCGCAGCCTGGGCACGTGCCGCGAGGTCCGGATCACCGCTTGCCGCGGCCCGTCTGAGGGCGTCGGCGGAGTCGTCGAGCTTGCCTTCGCGAGCGAGCGCCAGCCCTGCGAGGTAAGCGGCTTCGGCCCGGGGCTCGCCGCGCGAAGCGGCCTCGACCGCGAGGGCTTCGCTCGCCGCGACTTCGAAGTCTCCCGCTCGGTAGGACCGCTCGGCGGTGGCGAGCGACTTGCTCGAACCGGGCGAGGCGCACGCGGCGAGCCCGGCGATCGTGAAGAGGAGCACTCCGATCCCCGCAGTGGACTGACGGAACCGCCTGGCAGGTGCGGATGGGCAGGTGGGCATCGGAACTCGATCTCCGGGAACCTCGCGGCAAGGGTGCATCGACCGAGCATGCCTCGAATCTTCGAAACGCCTACGAGGTACGCTTTCAGCCATCATGGGTCTGGTCCGCACCATCCGCAACCAGTTGCTCACGCACCCTCGACGCATCGCCGTCGTTGACGATCAGCGGGAGTGGCGGAGCTTCGAACTGCTGGCACTCTCTTGGCATCTCGCCCGCGAGATCGCGGCGGTCACCGATCGCCCGCGAATCGGGGTCATGCTTCCCACCTCGGGGCTCTTTCCGGCGGCGGCGTTGGCGACGTGGACGGAGGGGCGCACCGTCGTTCCCATCAACTACCTGCTCAGCCCCGACGAGATCGCCTACATCTGCGCGGACGCCGAACTCGACGCGGTGGTCACCGTCGGTCCGATGGTCGACCTCGTCGGCGGCCTGCCAGCCGAGATTCGACAGATCCGTATCGACGAGATGACGGACCGTCTGCGGCGACTTCCGTGGCCGAGGCGGGTGAAGCGACTCTCGCCGCGCGAGCCGGCGGTCATCCTCTACACCTCCGGGACCTCGGGCCGGCCCAAGGGAGTCATGCTCTCGGAGGCGAATCTCGCGGCCAATGTTCGGCAGTGTCGCGACTGGGCGAACTTCACCCGGGCGGATGTCATGCTCGGGGTGCTCCCGCAGTTCCACAGCTTCGGATTGACGGTGCTCACCCTGCTTCCGCTCTCCCATGGCTGCAAGGCGGTGTTCACCGCGAGGTTCATCCCTCGTCGGCTGATCGATCTGGCGGTGAAGCACCGACCCACCGCGTTCGTGGCGATTCCGTCGATGTTCAACGCCTTGCGGCTGGTGAAGTCGGCGCCCGCGGACGCGTTCGCCTCGCTTCGCTACGCGGTCTCGGGGGGAGAGCCGCTGCCGCGGGCGGTGGCAGATGGATTCGCGGAGCGTTTCGGGGTGTCGATCGACGAGGGCTACGGACTCACCGAGACTGCGCCGGTCACCAACTGGTGCCGCCCGCAGGAGCATCGTCCGGGCACTGTCGGCCGCGCCCTTGCCGGCATCGAAGAACGGATCGTCGCCGCCGACGGTCGGGAGTGCGGCATCGGCGAGGACGGCGAGGTGCGGATCAAGGGGCCCAACGTGATGATGGGGTACTTCAAGCGCCCCGAAGACACCGCCGCGGTCTTCGACGAACAGGGGTTCTTCAAGACCGGCGACATGGGACGACTCGACGCGGAGGGATTCCTCGCCATCACCGGCCGCATCAAGGAGATGCTGATCATCGGGGGCGAAAACGTCTTCCCGCGCGAGATCGAGGAGGTGCTCGACGCCCATCCCTCCGTCAAGGCCTCTGCGGTGATCGGCATGGCGGACGAGAGTCGCGGCGAGGTGGCACTTGCGTTCGTGGAACTCGTCGACGGCGCCGAGTTCGACGAGACCGCGCTCCGCAGCCACTGCCGCGGCCGCCTCGGTCAGCACAAGGTGCCGCGGGAGATCCGCCGCCTCGAAGCGTTGCCCCGCAACGCCACCGGGAAGATCATGCGACGCCACCTCACCGCCGAGACCGGTCGCGACTGAGCGTGCCGATCAGGGGCAGCTGCCCCAAGCGGCAAGCAGCGTGGTGAGGTCGGCGCCGTCCACGGACCCGTTGCCGTCGAGATCCGCATTGGCATCCGCGGTGCCCCACGCGGCGAGCAGCGTGGTGAGGTCGGCGCCGTCCACGGTTCCGCTGCCGTCGAGGTCGCCGGGGCACGGCACGGGGCAGGGCTTGCTGAGGCACTCGAGGGTGAGTTCGCCGTCTCCGGATGCCGAGAGATACCCGCCGACCCGAATCAGATAGGACTCGCCGCAGACCGCTGAGAAGAGCACTCGACTTGAGCCGGTGGGGGCGCAGAACTCCGCGTCGTCGTTGCAGGCGACGAGGATCGGCGCCTTGCACCCGCCGGTGTAGATCGCGATTCGGCTGTCGAACCCGACCGACCCGCAGGTCTCGACGCGGAGCAGTCCGTCACACCCGCAGTCGTAGCGGAACCACACGTCCTTGTTCATCGAGAGTCCGAATCCCTCGTCGCACGACTCCGGAAGCTCCGGTCCGTCGGTGGTGGCGGCGGTGGTCGAGAACGGCCAGGTGCCGAGTCCGACATCGATCGCGTCGGCGCAGAGATCGTTCGCGGGGGGCTCAAGACCGCAGAGGCCGACCGCAAGCTTCACGCAGAGCGAATCCCAGCCCTCCACGCAGCAGACCGGGTCGACCCCGCAGACCGCAGCGCAGCACTGCTGATCCGCGCAGCCGGGATCCTGGTGGGCGATTCCGCACTCTCCCTTGGCGGTGCCGCAGGGGTCGTCGCACCCTTCGAGGCAGTCGAGT
>JAPOKA010000058.1 GCA_029977865.1 bacterium | reverse complement strand
GGTTGCGGAACCCCCGACACCGACAGCGACGGCGACGGCACTCCAGACTGCAGCGACGAGTGCCCGAACGATCCCAACAAGACCTCGCCGGGCGCCTGCGGCTGCGGCGTGGCGGATGAGGATGCCGACGGAGACGGTGCTCCAGACTGCAACGACAACTGCCCCAACGATCCCAACAAGACCGAGCCCGGCAGCTGCGGATGCGGTGTTCCCGACACCGACTCCGATGGCGACGGCACTCCAGACTGCAATGACGAGTGCCCCAGCGATCCTGAGAAGTCCGTCGCCGGCGACTGCGGTTGCGGCACCCCCGACACCGACAGCGACGGTGACGGCACCGCCGACTGCAACGACGGCTGTCCGAACGATCCCGACAAGCTCGAGCCTGGTCTCTGCGGTTGCGGCACCCCCGACACCGACAGCGACGGTGACGGCACCCTCGACTGCGACGATGGATGCCCGCTCGATCCCGACAAGACCGAGCCGGGTGCCTGCGGCTGCGGTTCACCGGATGTCGACAGCGACGGCGACGGGGCGCTCGACTGCAACGACGGTTGTCCGCTCGATCCCAACAAGACCTCGCCCGGCCTGTGCGGATGCGGTGTCGACGACTCCGGCAACCAACCGTGGTACGCAGACGTCGACGGCGATGGCTACGGCGACGCCTTCGGCACCCCGATCCTCGGGTGCGAGCAGCCGGTCGGCTATGTGCTCACCAACACCGACTGCAACGACTCCAACCCGGCCGTGAATCCCGGCGCCGTCGATGTGTGCGGCGACGGCATCGACAACAACTGCAACGGGCAGGTCGACGAGACCTGTGAAGGCGCCACCACCTTCCTCGGCTTCGAAGGTGACGCCAGCCTGGTGGTCCATGAAGGCCAGACCTACGCAGTCATCGACCTCTACGCGGTCTTCGTCGATCCGACCGTGCACGTGGTCAACGTCTACAACGCGACGATCATCAACTCCGAGGCGACCGAGTTCGTGCAGGTCGACTTCGCGGACGGCTCGTGGAACCCCAGCATGACCGATCCGCTCGCCGCGGCGATCGACTCCTTCGTCACCATCGGCGGCGAGGCGGGACCGGCGGCGGGCAACACCACGGCGCTTGATCCGGGCTTCGGCGGCGGATCTCCCGCGGTACCGCCGGTGGGCTGCGGCTGGTACAACTCGAACCCCGGCAACCTGCAGGGACTTTCGGACTCCACCAACTCCACCTGGATCGGGCGTTTCGTGAAGCCCGCGACCATCACCGCGGAGTCCTTCTCCTTCACCGGATCGCTCAGCTTCGCCAACTACCCCGGTGGTCCTTCGCAGCAGGAGACCGCGTCAGTAGTGGTCGAATACCCCGAGCGAGGATGTGCTCCGGACATCGACGGCGACGGCGAGGTCGACGGAAGCGATCTCGGCATCATGCTGCTCGACTGGGGCACCTCGAACCCCCGCAGCGACCTCAACGGTGACGGCATCGTGAGCGGCGCCGACGTGGGACTCATGCTGCTTGCCTGGGGTCCGTGCCAATGACTCTCCCCGGATGGGGCTTGCCTCCAGCCCCCTGACCCGCGCTCGCGAGCCCGCTTCGGCGGGCTCGCGGCTTTTTTGGGTTGCCTCGGCGGCGTTGGGTGCGACACTCAACGGTCCGTTCCAGGTTTCGGTCCCTCCCCACCCGAGCAATCCAACCGATGGTTTCAACTACCCCCGTCGTCCGGTCGGCCTTCGCAGGCCTGCTTGTCACCGGAGCATTCGTCATCGCCTCGACCTCCGCGGCCCCGCCTCGCAACGCGCGAATCGAGATCTCGCCGCCGCCGGTCACCGACGCCTCGCTCGACGAATTCGTCAATGCCGCGAGCATCGTTCTCGACGGTGAAGCGACGGCGCGACCGGGGCCCGCAACCATTCGGAGGTTTCGGCTCGGAAGCGCCGGCGAGGTCGAGGCCATCGAGTCGGCGCGAACCGAACGGGTCTGGGAGGGACGAGTCCGCGACGCTTCAGGATCGCTGCGGGGCTGGTTGCTCGAGATCGGAACCAGCGCTGGTCCGCTGATCGCCTACGACCCCGGTGACGGCGAGGTGGTGCAGGCGATTCCGCAAGGCGATGGCCTCGCTCGCATCCTGCGCCGACCCGGCGCCTTCCCTCCCTGCCTCGGGGCCGTGCCCATCGACGGCCCGCCGCAACCTGAGGGCGGAGTCGCCGGAGGCTGCGACGACGGAAGCACGCTCGATGTGCTGGTCAAGTGGACCCCCAACGCCCAGTCGCAGGCCGGAGGTTCGCTCGCGATCCGCGCCATCGCAGAGGCCTCGGTGGCCTTGAGCAATCACGTCTACGCCCTCAGCGGCGTCACGACTCGCATGCGGGCGGTCGACATGAGCATCACCGAGCCGTTCAGCGGCGACGCCGAGAGCGGCGTCCTGTCGGCGCTCCGATCCACCGACGACGGAATCCTCGACGGCGTGCACGCCGAGCGCGACGCGCTTGGTGCCGATCTGGTCACGCTGCTCACCGGCGAGCATCCCTCCTACTGCGGAGTCGCCTATCTGCTCGGCACCGACTCGCCGGCGTGGGGCTTCGCGGTGGTGGTGTGGGATTGCGCGGTCGGCAACCTCACCTTCACCCATGAGGTCGGACACAACCAGGGCTGCTGCCATGCACCCGGCGATGGCGGCGGTTGCACCAGCGGCGGCGTCTTCTCGTACTCGGTCGGCAATCGCTACTTTGGCGACAGCGGCGAGCAATGGCGAACGGTGCTGGCGTACTCGCCGGGCACGCGTTGGCCCCGCCTTTCAAGTCCGTCCATCATCCATGACGGCCAGCCCACCGGCACCAACTCCTCCGACAACGGTCGCACCCTCAACGAGACCGCGGCGGTGATGGCGAACTTCCGCTGCTCGATCCCCTCGAGCGACGGAGAGATCCAATTCGAGTCGCCGGGATTCATCCCGCCCGTCGACGGCGGATGGGTCGAGGTCGCGGTGCCGCCTCTGCCGCCGGTCGCACCGGGAACCTCCGCGGTCTTCGCGGTCACCGCGGTGGCCGACCACGACGGTTCGAGCGAGTTGTTCTCGCTTCGCATCAACGGGCGGGTGCTCGGACTCGTCTTCGGTGGCGAGGGACAGGAGTGCCGTCCGGAAGCCGAGGACACCGTCTTCGCGAATACCACGTTCAACACCGCGATCGCCGGCGGCGGCTCCGCGGGCGAGGTCTTCCGCATCACCGCCACCAGCCCTGTGGATCCGATCTGCACCGCCAGCGAGATGACCTTTTCGATTCGGTATCGAGCCGATCCCGCATGCGGCTCGGTGGACCGCGACGGTGACGGATTCGGCGATGGTTGCGACGAATGCCCCGACGATCCGGAGAAGATCGAGCCCGGCGACTGCGGCTGCGGTGTTGTCGACATCGATGCCAACGGAAACGGAATCTCGGACTGCCTCGAGATCTGCCCGGGCGACCTCAACGGCGATCAGCAGGTCGGCGGCGCCGACCTGACTCTGCTCATCGAACAGTGGGCCGCAGCCGGAGGCTTCGCGGACATCGACATGAACGGCATCGTCGACGGCGGAGATCTCGCCGCGCTGCTGATCAACTGGGGGGATTGCCAGTAGCGAGTTCGGTCTCGCTTGCGGCGGACGCTCGCGGCTGAGCGCCGGCCGCGTGACTCTCCAGCCCGCGACGCTGCCGAAGTCTCCTCCTGCTCGTTCCGCTCGAAGGGACTTCAGGGAGCGGTCGTCACCTGCGTCAGCCGAATCGCCCGCACATTGCAGACCGCCTCGCCGGGCTTGGACTTCGCCCGCAGGATGGCGCGGTGCGATCCGAACGGGAGCTGCACCTTTCCGAGTTCGAGGGTGCGGTACTCCTGCCATCCACCAGTTGCGGGAACGGTGAACGCCATCGTGCCGCCGGGCTCGAACTCGAGTTCGACCTCTGCTCCTGCGGAGTCGTCCTTGCAGGCCACCTCGATTGCCACCTTGAACTCGCCTCCCTGATCGACGCCGAGGCCGATCGGCCAGGTGGCGGTGGCCTTCGGGTCGAGCCAATAGCCGAGGTTGTGGCGCACATCGCCGATCACACCCACCCGCTCGACCCGCAGCGACGGCCCTTCGAGCGTCGCATCGTGCGGAGCGAGTTCGATGCAGCCGTCCGCGGAGGGAAAGACGAGGAACGACATCGGTTCGACCTCGCCCTCGAGTTCGAGCACCACCACCGTGCACGCCGGATCGACCGGTTGCTCCGGCACCTCGACCACCAGTCTTCCGGCATCGCGGGCACTCGGTCCGAACGCCAGCGACTCGGCGCCGCCGAGGATTCGTGCCGTACGCACCGCGCCCCGCATCGGCACCACCAGCCGCCCATCGTTCGGCCAGTCGAAGACCATCAGGTAGAGCGTGCCGGGCTTCTGCGTCGCGCGGCCCCAGGGCAGCTTCACGAAGGGACTCGCGCTGGTGCCGTAGATCGCTTCACCATTCACCCGCATCCACCTTCCGAGTCCGCGCAACGACTCCTGCGCCGGCTCCGGCACCCGCCCCCCGGCATCGGGGCCGATGTTGAGCAGCAGATTCCCGCCCTTCGAGGCGATGTCGCAGAGCAGACGCACCACCTCGGTGGTGTCCTTCCAGTTCGCATCGTGGCTGCTGAATCCGTAGCTCTCGTTGAGGGTGTGATTCACCTCCCAGTCCATGCCCGGCAGTCCGGTCGGCGGCACGTACTTCTCCGGCGTGCCGAAGTCGCCGTTGCGATTCTCCAGTCCCTCGTAGAGGCGGTTGTTGACCAGGATCCCCGGCTGCGTCTCCCGCATCTCCTTCATCAAGGTCGCCGCACCCCACGCTTCACCCTGCCGGGACCGATCGGAGTAGTCGAACCAGATCGTGGCCAGCGGACCGTAGTTGGCGAGCAGTTCGCGCACATGGCCCAGGACGTAGGCGCGGTAGACGTCGTGGTCGCGCTCACGCTGCTCGCGGGGATAGGCGGGAAGCGCCATCTCGAAGGCCTCGGGATGCTGCCAGTCGAGCAGCGAGTAGTAGAAGCCCGGCCGAAGACCCTTGGCCCGCATCGCCTCGGCGAACTCGCGCGCCACGTCGCGGCCCGGAGGCGAGATGTTGGTTCCGCCGGTCACGTCGTTGTCAAGCGAATACGGCTCGGTCGAGTTGAAGAGCGTGAACCCCTCGTGGTGCTTCGAGGTCATGACCGCGTAGCGCATGCCGGCCTCGGCGGCGAGTGTCGCCCATTCGTCGGCGAAGCCTTCGGCGGGCCGGAAGCGCGGCTTCATCTGCCGCGCGTACTCGCCGCAGGGAACCGCAGCCCAGTTCTGGATCCACTCCGCGTAGTGCTGCGGGTAGATCGTGCCGTCCCACGCACCGCCGGCACCGGAGTAGAGCCCCCAGTGGATGAACATGCCGAGCCGCGCCTCCCGCCACCAGGCCATGCGCTCGTCGCGATCGGCGGCCCATCGGGCGAGTTCGTCGGCTTCAGCAAGAACCGTCTCGTCGACGGCGGCCGTGGCGGGAGGATCGGCGATCGCTCCCGAACCGAGATTCAGCACGGAGAGCGCGGCAAGCGTGAAGCGCATCGTCGGTCCGCCGCAGGCAGGCAACAGGGGCATGGTCATGCCGGCAGCGTAGCGATCCCGGATGCCGCGATGCGTGCGCGTTGCTTGCGGTGAGCCGACGGGAGCGGCCGGAGACCGATGGTTCAAGGCGCGGCCGATCGCGCAAGAACGGCGCAAGCCGCATGCGAGCACCGCGTCAATCCTCGGTGATCGAGTGGATCAGGGCATCGGCCTTCAGCCGGCCCGAGAACGCATAGCGCCGCTCGTTGTCGGTGGTCGTCACCGGGCGAGGCATGTCGCTCGAGGTCAGGTGCAACTGGTCGCCGAAGACGCCCCGCAGCCTGACCCGGCATCCCCGAGGCAGCTCGACGTACGACGCGCCCTCGTCGGTCTCGAGGTCGAAGAGATCACGGTCGGCGACCTTGGTCCGCGGCGCGTCGACGACGAGGCTTCGACTGCTTCCGCGCAACCCCGCACTGGTCCTCGTCGACTCCCGGGTGATCCTGCAGGCGCCGGTCCGAACCTTGGTCGCCGGCATGGGCGACGCGCTCAGCACGATGTTCGAAGCACGTGCCTGCGTGCGAGCGGGCAAGCCGCACTTTCGCGGCGGCTCGGCAACGCTCGCGGCGGTCGCCATGGCGGAGCTCTGCTATCGCACGCTGCTGGCTGATGGCGTGCAGGCGCTCGTCGATGTCAAGGCCGGCCGATTGACGCCTGCGGTCGAGCACATCATCGAGGCGAACACGCTGCTCTCGGGCCTGGGCTTCGAGTCGGCGGGTCTCGCCGCCGCGCACGGCGTGCACAACGGGCTCACCGCCGCGCCGCAGACGCACGAGTTCATGCACGGCGAGAAGGTGGCGTTCGGTGTGCTGGCCTTGCTGATGCTCGAGCATGCTCCCGAGGCGACCGTCGACGAGGTGCTCGGCTTCTGCACGTCGGTCGGCCTGCCGGTGACCCTCGGCGAGATCGGTTGCGGGGATCTCTCCAAGGAAATGCTCGCGAAGATCGCCGCGCGGGCGACCGCACCGGGCGAGGTCACCCACAACGAGCCGTTCCCGGTCACCGCGGCGATGGTCGAAGCAGCGATTCTCGAGGCCGACGCCCGCGGTCGCGCATTCCGCGATCGCGGTTGAATCATCGCCTCCGCACCCGGTCGCGAACCTTCCCGTCGAGCGGCTTCGGCCCGCGAAGGCGCTGGTCGCCGCGCCCTGCGGGCAACGACGATTCAGCCGAAACGATTCGTCACCGGACTGACGACGGCGACACGCGAGCGACGACGGCTACTTGGCCGTCCACGCAGCGAGCATGATCGCGAGGTCGACGCCATCGACGGTGTCGTTGCCGTCGAGATCCGCAGTCGGCGTGCCCCACGCGGCGAGGAGGATCGCGAGGTCCGCACCGCCCACGCGGCCATCGCCATCGAGGTCTGGCCCGACGATCGGCACGAGGCGCACGAGTTCGGTCACCGTGAAGGCCGGTCCACGCCGCGCCGACGCGAGGATCATTCGGGCGTCATTGATGTCCGCGCCGCCGGTCACGATCCAGTCGCCCTCGCTCGGATCGATCAGCGAGCCGATCGCGAGATTCTCCTCGCCGACGAAGCTGACCCAGTTGCCGCCGTTGTAGACATAGGCAAGCACGTCGCCCTGCGCGTTGATCGCGGTGGCCGAAGTCGTAGTCGCGCAGCCGCCGACGAACTCCCAACCGGCTCCGGTCAGATGCCGCAGGGGGAAGGTGCTGCATCCGGAGAAGCCGCTCACGTATCCGCAGAAGCCGCCCGATTCGGAGAGGTCCGTCGCGACGAATCCCTGCCAGTTGCCCGGAGGCAGCGGGACAGTGGTCGAGGTCATCGTGTCGAGATCGAGCAGCGTGTTCCACGCGACGACGACCCGTTCGTTGTTGACCGCGGCCGGCAGTGAGAGTTCCGGGAGAAGCACCGCGCCCTCGGGCGTGAACGCGACGGCTCGCGGATAGAGCCCGAGGCCGAGCCCGCCCGAGCCGCCCACGATGTCGCCGAGATCGTTGACGCCGGTCGCGGTGCTGTGCTGGTCACCGGGATAGGGCGTGAGCAACTCGAACGCATATCCCTTCTTCGTCGGTCGCCACGCCGCGGCCCTTGATCCGATCGAGGCGATGGTTCCGGTCGAGACGGCACCGACGACGAGCCCTTCGTTGTTGATCGCGTAGGCATCCGAACTCTGCCACGGCGACGGGAGCGGCAACAGTTCGACGGCGCCCCCGCGCTTCGCGACGAACGCGCGGCCGATCTGCTGCGAGTTCAACTGGCGACCGACCGCGTCGCCGGATTCGTTGATCGCCGTGCCGACGAGAGCGGTGCCGAGCGACTCCACGCGATAGGTCGGCGGCTCCGCCGAGACGATCGGCGCGAAGGCGAGCGAGGCGACGGCGAACGCGAGGGCGTGGGCGGCGGAGGACATGTCGGGGGATCCGGCCAAGGAGCGTCCAGCGTGGCGACGGCGAAACAATATGGATCGAAATGCGGTCCGGATCTCTCCAAGGCGCCAAAAACCGAACGTCGCGGATCGGAAGCGATCGCTTCTCGGTCGTCGCCGAACGCTTGGTGCCTGCCGAAACGCGGCCAGCGAACTGGGCAGGCCGTCGACGGTTGTGGAGAAGCCCGCGGCCCCGAAGACCCGATCGCTCAACCCATCGACGAAGTCGCCGTCTCGCGGGGACTCCGCACGACCCTGAACTCGTCGTAGGACTGCGTCTCCGAGCGCGGCGAGATCAGCGACACCTCCGCGGTCTCGCCGAATCGCTTCGCGAGGCCCTTGACCAGTCCCACCACCAGTGGCGCCAGCCCTTCTCGGTGGGAGGTGTACCGCAGCAGCAGGCTTCCGTCGGCTTCCTCGCTGACCCGGAAGGACGGCGGCCGCAGCTGCGGCATCCCGAAGCGGATGCGGGTGTGAAGCTGGTCGAGGTTCCCGAGGAACTCCGGCAGCGAGTTGCCCGCGGCCCGCATGATCTCTCCGTAGCCTGCCGCGCCGGTGTACTCGATCCAGTACTCGCCGAACGCCTGCAGGATCTCTTCGGCCGAGACTCCGAGCTCTTCGCTCGAGGCGGCGACGAGCGAGTAGGTCGTGGCGTCGTCGTACTGCTCCATCGAGAGGAACTCGGTTTCGGTCACGCCGGCCTTGTGGCGGATCCGATCCCAGGTGTCGGCGCCGAAACGCTCGACGATCAGGTCCTTCACCGCGCGGTTGATCATTCCGTACATGGGAGACGCTCCTCTCTCGATCGCCGTCCGACCATCAGATCCACGATCCGATCGACGAGCTCACTCGGCTGGAACGGCTTCTGCAGGAACTCGTGGTCGCCGCTGTGGACGCTGCGGCGAAACGCCGCGTCCTCGGCGTACCCGGAGATGAACAGGATCTTCGCGTGCGGATGGCAGGCCCGGATCGCTTCGGCGAGCTCCGGCCCCGGCATGCCGGGCAGGCCCACATCGGTGACCAGCACATCGAGTCGCTCGATCTTCGAGCTCAGCGTGATCGCCTCGGTCGGAGCGCCGGCAGCGTGCACGGTGAACCCGGCGCCGCGAAGCACGATCTCAAGGAGCGATCGAATCGCCGGCTCGTCCTCGACCAGCAGCACCGTTGCCGCAGGGCGGCTCCGCTGCTGCTTGGCACCGGTGGCCGCTTCGCCCTCGACCTCCCCATCGCAGCGAGGGAGCCAGATCCTGAAGCGGCTCCCATCACCGAGCGTGCTCTCCACCGAGACCTCGCCGCCAGCCTGCTGCACGATGCCGTAGACGGTGGCCAGCCCGATGCCGGTGCCCTGCCCCTGCGGCTTGGTGGTGAAGAACGGCTCGAAGATCCGCTCGATCGTCTCCGGCGACATGCCGCACCCTTGATCTCCGATCTCGAGCACCACGCGGGGCACGCCCGCGAGGGCTGCCGACGGATCGTCGGCGGGGACCTCGAAGGTCCGCATGGTGAGGGTTCCGCCGTCGGGCATGGCATCGCGAGCGTTGACCGCAAGGTTCATGATCACCTGCTGCAGCGCGTTGGGATCGATGCGCACCGGAAGCGGGCCTCCCGCGTGCTCGGCCTTGAGATGCACCTGCTCGCCGAGCAGCCGGCGCAACAGCGACTCGGACTCGCGGCACTGCTCGAGCAGATCGACCACCCGGGGCTGGAAGACCTGGCGTCGCGAGAAGGTCAGCAGCTGCGAAGTAAGCGCGGTGGCCCGCTGAGTGATCTTCTCGACCTGCTCGAGGTGCTCCCGCGCCGCCGATCCCGGCTCGCACGCCTCTGAAGCGAGCGAAGCGAATCCGAGAATCGCGGTCATCAGGTTGTTGAAGTCGTGGGCGATCCCCCCCGCAAGCAGGCCGATCGCCTCCATCTTCTGGATCTGCCGCAGCCTCAGCTCGAGGCGTTGACGATGCTCGAGTTCCTGCTCAAGACGGCGGTTGCGCTCGTCGAGGGCCGCTGCAGCCTCCGAGAGCTTGCGGTTGCTCTCGCGAAGATCCTCGAGCGCGGTCTTTCGAGTCTGCAGCAGCAGCAGCATGTCGCCGAGGGATTCGTGGGCGGGAAAGTCCCGCAGCGACAGGCCGTAGCGGGAGAGATCCTCCAGATCGCTCACCCACGGTGCGCCGAGGAAGACCAGCGTCCCATCGTTGCCGACGGGCACGAACTGACCACGAAGCAGGAAGGCGTCGTCGCGGCCACGAGGCTTGAGCAGCCACGCGGCCTCCGGATGGGGAAGGGGCTCTTCCGCCGTCGCCCCGGCTACCACGTCGAGCGCAAAGATCTCTTCGAATCGCAAACCGAGCCTTGCCAGCGGTGCCACATCGAAGAGGCGGGGGCCAGCCGACTGAAGTCGCCCCCACGACTTCGATTCAGGCGACAGGGTGAAGCGAAACGGAAACGCTGCATCGAGCGCCGCGACATCGAGTCCGATGGGATTCGACCGCTCGCTCACGCAGCCAACTCCTTCCAGGGCACCGGATCGCCGCATGAATTCGGGATCGACCCAACGACGTTCGTGCTTTGGCGGCACTGGGTGCCGAACACGAGAATCCCGGAATCGACCTCGCACCACGCGGGGTGCAATCCGGAGAAACGCTCGGGGACGGTCGACATCCTGTCAATGTAGGTGCTGAAACCCCCCGCGCCTCTGCTTCCGAACCGCCACCGATGGCAATTCCGGGCCGTTTCGTGCTGCGCAGACGGAATCTTCAGCGCCACCCTGCGTCCCGAGGCCGTGCAAGACCTCAATCGCCCCGCCTTGGGGAACTCCCCCCATCACCAGCAAGGCGGATCGACACGAGAACAGGATCGGGCGGAACCCCCGCCCGGGAGGGTCCCTGCGATGCGAGCTGAAATCCACCCTCGCGAATCCGCGCGGCTTCGCGCCGTCGAGGAGACCGGGCTTCTCGATCACAGCATGGACCGGGTGCAGCAGTCGGCGGTGCGCCTCGCGAGCGAGATCTTCGCGGTGCCCATCGCCGCAGTCAGCCTGGTGGCGGACGACCGACAGTGGTTCTCCGCCAGTTGCGGCCTCGACTGTCGCGAGACCACCCGCGACGAGGCGTTCTGCGCCCACACCATCCTCTCCGAGGGTCCGCTGGTGGTGGAGGACGCCACCCGCGACCCCCGCTTTCGCGACAATCCACTGGTCACCGGCGAGCCGGGCATCCGCTTCTACGCGGGCGTGCCGCTGCGATCGCGCGAACAGCTTCCCCTCGGCAGCCTCTGCGTGATCGACCGCGAGCCGCGCTCGCCGAGTCGTGGCCAGATCGAGGCGCTCGAGACCCTCGCCGCACTGGTTGCCGCGCAGCTGGACATGTTCCGATGGCATCATCGCCTCGGAGTCGAGTCGAGCCGACGTCGCCGGCTGCTCGATCGCGAGCGCCGCATCGCCGCGGCCCTGCCCGGCGGAATCGCCGAGTTGAAGGTCCGCGATCGCGGCGACTCGGTTGAGATCACCTTCGCAAGCCCGCGTCTGCGCTCGGTGCTTCGCGCTCCACGCCGATCCGCATCGGGCACCGATCTCCTCGAGGCCGTCGATCCTCGCGACCGTCAACGACTCCTCGACGCCCTGCGAACTCCGTCACATGACGGTCGCCTTTCGATCGAGTTTCGCGGTCTGGTCCGGCCCGGCCACAGCGAACAGTGGTTCGAGCTCGACGCCATCGGTCGCCGCTCTCGCGCCAGCGTGGTCTGGAACGCCTTCATCGGCGAGGTGACCGAGCGTCGCCGCGCCGCCCGCGAAGCCGCGCGACTGGCCGCGATCGTCGAGCACTCCGACGAGGCCATCCTCTCCTTCGATCGCGATGGCCGCATCGCGAGCTGGAATCCTGCGGCGGAGCGGATCCTCGGCCTCTCCGCGGAGGAGGCGGTCGGTCTCGACGTCACCGCGGTGGTCCCGCCGGAGCGAGTCGAGGAGCATCGCCAGGCCTTCGACCGCAGCTCCGCGGGTCGTCGCACCCTGCGGATCGAGACCACTCGCCTCGCCGCCGACGGCGAGCGCCGCTCGGTGATGAGCGCCATGTCGCCGCTGCGCGACTCCGCCGGCGAAGTGGTCGGGGTCTCGGAGATCCTCACCGACATCACCCGCCGCAAGCAGGTCGAGTCGCAGTTGGCGGAGTCGCTGCGGGTGGTGGACGACGTCTCGCACGAGTTCCGAACCCCCCTCGCGGTGATTCGCGAGTTCGCGTCGATCATCGCCGACGGCATCGCCGGTCCCACCACCGAGTCGCAGCGCGAGTACCTCGCCATCATCGCCGGCGCGGTGTCCGATCTCAATCACATGGTCGAGGACCTTCTCGACTCCAGTCGCCTGCGGGCCGGCAGCCTGCGGGTGGAGCGTCGACCCATCGAGATTCCCGAGCTGCTCGCTTCGATGCGACAGGGCCTCGCCACCAAGGCCCGGCTCCGCCACATCGAAGTGCGCGAGGAGATCTCGCCTGACCTGCCGACCGTCTTCGCCGACGACGGCAAGGCCCGGCGGGTGCTCGCCAATCTCATGACCAACGCCATCAAGTTCTCGCCCGACGGTGGCACCGTGACGATCGCAGCGCATCCGGGGCCCGGGCCCGACGAAGTCTCGATCTCGGTCCGAGATCAGGGGCCGGGCCTTTCCGCCGAGGAGATCGCACGCCTCTTCGGCCGATTCGAACAGATGTCCGCAGCGCGGCGCTCGACGGCCAAGGGATTCGGGCTCGGGCTCAGCATTGCCCGCGAACTGGCCTGGCTCAATCTCGGCGAACTCTCCGTCAGCAGTCGCAAGGGCGATGGCGCCACCTTCACCTTCACCCTTCCGATCGCCGACCGCGCCGCGGTGGTCAGACATGCGGCTCGCACCATCCACGGCCTCGCCGCCGACACCGATCCGGTCGCCATGATCCTCGTCGAGCCGGAGTCGACCGATCCCGCGGCGGACGAACTGCTGCATGCGTGGGTGTGCTCGTGCAGCTACGCCACCGACCTGGTGCTGCCGGCGGGGTGCTGCGGCGGCGGCAGTCACGGAGTTCAGGTGATCGGCCGATCCCGCGCACCGCAGTCGTGGCTCGAGCGGCTGCAACGAATGCACGCGGACTGCAGCCGCGAAGACCCCGAGTCGGTTCCGCCCGCGACGTTCTCGAGCGTCGGAGTCTGGCCGCCCGGTACCGAACCGGAGGCCTGGTGCGACCAGCCTGTCGCCATGGAGGTCAACTCATGAAGCCGGAGATTCTCATCATCGACGACGAGTGGGCGGTCTCCCGCGCCATCGCCGCTCGTCTCGAAGCCAGCGGATTCACCACGCGGGTCGCGGCGGGCGGAGAAGAGGGGCTGGCCGCGGTCGAAGCCGCGCATCCCGATGCCATCGTGCTCGACCTGCGAATGCCCGACATCGACGGCCTGGAGGTGCTCCGTCGCCTGCGATCCGATCCGCGGCATGCGCAGGTGCCGGTGATCATGGTGACCGCGAACGTCCAGGACTCGGTGCGCGGCGAGGCGATGGCCCTCGGCGCGAAGGCGTTCTTCGGAAAACCCTACGACCAGCAGGCGCTGGTGGCGGCGCTTCGTCGCGTGACCACGCCTGAACCCTGTGGAGAAGGAGCGAACCCGTGAGCGAACCTCGACAACACACCATCCTGATCGCCGACGACGATTCCTCGGTGACCACCGCCCTCTCGGTGCGGCTGGGCGCGGAAGGCCACCGCTGCATCACCGCCCGGACCGGCGCCGAGGCCCTGGCCTGCTTCGATGGCGAGTCGCCGGATCTGGTCATCTGCGACCTGCACATGCCCGATGGCGACGGCGCCACGCTCGCCGAGTGCATTCGCAAGACCTCCAGCGTGCCGATCATCCTGATCAGCGGCGTCCGCGAGGAGTTCCGTCGGCGGCTGCGCCGCATTCCCGACGTCAGCTTCCTGCGCAAGCCGTTTCTCACCAACGAAGTCCTCGAACTCGTCGACGCCGCGCTGGTCTCGAGCCCATCCGCCGAGCCGCATCGCGGCCGAGTCGCCTGAAGTCTTCCTTTGGAGCATCACCATGCAGGGAACTCCCAGAATCCTCGTCGCCGACGACGATCGCACCCTTCTGACGTCGCTTTCCACGCGCCTCCGCGCCGCCGGATTCGAGGTGCGTTGCGCCCAGGACGGATACCAGGCGGTGCACCTCGCCAGTCGATGGAAGCCCGACGTGGCCATCCTCGACATCAACATGCCGGCGGGCGACGGCTTCTCCGTCCATGAGCGCATGGAGTCGCTGCGGGGCGGCGGGCTGAAGGGTGTGCCGATCATCTATCTGACCGGCGAGCGTTCGGCGCGGGTGGCGTTGGCGGCCAAGGCCCACGGCGCGTTCGCCCTCGTCCACAAGCCCTACGACGCCAGAGAGCTGATCGAAACGCTCGACGCGGCGATCGCCGGCCCCCGCGACGTGGTCGAGATCAACTGACCCGCGCTCCGGGGGAAAGGTGCAGAGCCGAACCGGACCGGATCTTCGCGCAAGGACTCGGTGGCGCTGTCGGCTTCGACCGCCGCCGCGACAGTTCCCTCACTCGGTCGGTGATGCCGCGGTGCGTTGCTCGATCACGATCGGCACGTAGCCCACCTCGAGGCCCGCGGGCGGCACGACCAGCAGCCCGGAGTCGAAGGAGACCAACTCGCCCGCCCGCGGCGGTGCGAGGTACTCCCCGTCGATTCGCCACGCGCTGTGGATCGCCTCGACGATCGCCTGCAAGGCGTCGCGCTCTGCCGGCGTGAATCGGCACTGCGCGAAGACCGGCTGATCGACGAAGCGCCACCAGCGGTAGGTGACTTCCGAGCCGTCGCGCAATCGAGCCGTGAAGGGCGGCGACACCGGTCCGGGCGTTGCCCAGCCGCCCGCGAGCGGCATCGCCGAGTAGGGCTCGGGTTCGGGACGCATGCCGGGGAAGGCAGCCTCGACGAGGCCGAGGCCCGCCGGGATCTCGGCGGCCGTCACCGCGGTCCGGACATCACCATCCTCGCGAAAGTACTCCGGCAGGCGTCCGAATCCGCCGTCGACCGGCTCGCGCCAGGCAAGCCCGAACGACTCGTCCTCGAAGACCGTCGGCGCGGCGAGTTCGTTGACACCCGCGAGCGGCTTCCCGTCCTGGCGATAGGCCACCGGTCCGGTCGTAATCGCGGGGCGAACGGTCGCAGCCTCGGGGAATCGCCCGCTCGGCGCCGCCCCGCCCTTCCGCCACGCCAGCACCGGCTCGAAGAGCGCCTCCTTCGAGTAGAGCGCCACATCCCGCACCAGCAGCGTGCGGCCCTGCGCGTCGACGGGAAACTGCAGCCGCGGAATACGGGTCCACACCCGACCCTCGCCATCCACGGCGATCAGCTTGGGTACGGTGTTGATCTCCATCGATCCGTCCACCCGACCGCTTGCAAGTCGCGAGTCGAGTCCGCGGCCTCTCGCGGTTGGATAGTCTCGCGAGACGCGGCTCCAACACGCGGGGATGTAGCAGGCAAGCGGACCCTTGAAGTTGCCCGAATTCAGGAAGAGGGTCCAGGTGAATCCTCCGGTCGGCTGCGGCACGTCTCGCGGGTCGATCAGCGGAAGGGCCATCCACGCGTAGCCGAGCAACTCGCCGTTGGGGTTGCCCGAGAAGGTCATGCCATCGGGCGGGATCAAGAGTCGGTTGCTGATCTGCGCGATCCCGAGCTCGTCGTCGGGAAGCGGGCGGCTTCCCTGGAAGAACGACCATCCCGGCGTGGCGATCTCGTGCGAGTAGCAGTCGGCAGTCGCGTTCATGCTGAACTTGGGGGTGCCGTCGTGGAACCGGTTGCCCGCCCAGTAGCCGAGACCGCCTTCGAGCGTCTGGAAGACGGTGTCGTAGGTCGGGCCGCGTTCGGGCCAGTGGTCTCGCGCGATGGTGCCGGGCGGACAGAGCGGCTCGGTGCGGTTGTCGGAGTTGTCGGGCAGGATCCAGGTGGACGGCAGACCGATCTGGAAGTCGCGAATGGGAGCCTCGAGGAGCGGCCACACCGGCGCGTAGAAGCCCGCGCCGAAGTGGAACTCTTCGGGCGTCGCGGCGGCCCGGCTGGCGATGTAGCCATGCAGTCCCCGGCTCTCGAGCCGGGGTTCGGTCGGCGTCGCGGTTCGCGACGATGCGCTCGACTCTTGCAGCGCCGTGATGCCGGAGCCGCCGTCCTCGACTGCCGCCTCCGCGGCCGTCACCAGCACGCCGGCGACCGCGAGGCAGAGCGCCCGGAACACGCGCTCCGCCGGCTTCGAGGGCTGGTCGGCGCACGGCAGCGCTCGGATCCTGCCGCGAGCCTCGAGGGATCGGAGCGTTCGTCGGTTCTGCGCCATGTCGCAAGACTCCGTTGGGGAGATCGGATTCTCGCAGTCTCGCGAATTCGCTCGAGCCTGACCAATCGCACCGCTGCGAGGAGCCTCGCAGGGAAACCCGGGTCCGATCGAGCCCGGCGAACGCCGAACTTCGCGGTCGCCCCCACTGCTCGCCAGCGGCGCTGGTTGCGCTGGCGTCGCGAACACGTCCGCCATCGCTGCCAAGACTGAGCATCGCTCTGATCTTTCTGCCTCGCGCGTCGGCGCTGGAACTGGAAGGTTGCCGAGGGCTTCCGCGCCATCCTTGCCCGGGAGCCGTCGTCGCGCAGGCGAGTCATGCGATCTCTCGTCGGATATCGCCAAGTGGAATCGACCCGCCAACGAACACC
>JAPOKA010000057.1 GCA_029977865.1 bacterium | reverse complement strand
CGCGGCGAGCCTCAGCCCGAGCCCGACCCGAGGACGAGCGGCAACAGCAGTCCAGCCGGGAGCAGCGAGTCCATCACATCGAAGACGCCTCCCATGCCCGGGAGGGCGCGTCCGGAGTCCTTGGCGCCGGCGGCTCGCTTCAACAGGCTCTCGGCGAGGTCTCCGGCTTGGCCGAGGAGCCCGAGCACCGCGCCGAGCACCGTACCGACGAGCGGCGACAGGTGGTCCGACTCCGCCGGCAAGTGCGAGGAGGCAAGGGCGAGGAGCCCTCCCACCAGCGCCGCGATCGCCACGCCGCCGAGGAGTCCTTCCCAGGTCTTGCCAGGGCTGAGCCAGGGGATGAGCTTGCGCGATCCGATGGCGCGTCCGGTGAAGTAGGCCCCGATGTCGCAGCTCTTCGCGGTCAGCACCGCGCCGCCGAGGATCCACGCAGAGTGGTCGAAGCGGAGCACGATCCAGCCCCCGAGGCTCGCTCCGGCATAGCCGCAGGCCAGCCCACACGCCGCTGCGGCTGCAAGCGCTTCGCGATGTCGCTCCGGCGCCGCGGCGAAGAGCAGCGAGACTCCCGCGATCGCAAGCAACGAGAGCGGCGCGAGCATCGCCGCGAGTGCGCCGGCGGGAAGAGTCGCCGCGACCGCGGTCGACAAGGCGACCACCGGGACGCCGATCGCGGTGAGGGCGGTGGGTACCGCGAGGCCGCATTGCCGCAGGAGTCTGCCGATCTCGGCCCCGAGCAGCGACGCCACCACCAGCACCGTGAAGCCAAGAAGCACCAGGCCCCGCGGCGGCGTGCCGCCCGAGCCGACGAGATCGATCCAACTTGCCCCGTCGAGGCCGTTGGCGAAGGGCTGCGCGTCGATCCACACCACCGCGACCAGCAGAGCGATCAAGAGCGTGCCGGTGACAAGTCGGTGGCGAAGCACGTGGGCCGGTTCCTGCGAGTGATGCGACGAACTAGTAGCGCGGGATCGAGGGATCGACGGCGACCGACCACAGGTCGATGCCGCCGGCCATGGAGCGAGCGTGTTGGAAGCCAGCGTGCTGCAGCAGGCCGACCGCCTGCATGCTGCGGACGCCGTGATGGCAGTGCACCACGATCGACGTCTCCGAGTTCGTCTCCGCCTCCCGCGCTTCCTCGATCCACTCGCCCAACCGATCGAGCGGCACGTGAATGCTGCCGGCGATCGAGGCGATGCGGCGCTCGTCCTCGCGGCGGCAGTCGATCAGCACCACCTCGCCACGCTCGAGCCGCGCCGCGGTCTCGCGCGGCGAGAGTTCGAGGTCTGGCTTGAGGCGATAGCCGGCCGGGAGGCCGAACTCGTCAATCGGAGGCACCGGGCTGCTCCGGGTTCGCCGAGGGCGCGGGGAGGATGGCGAAGGTCGGGCCGGGCTCGACCACGCGACTCCAAGGCGGTCGGACCACGAGTCCGTAGGGCGACTCGATGAGGCTCCATGCTGCGCGCAGCGGATCGGCCGCACCCAGCGCCGCCTCACGGTTGCCATCGACCTTCACCACCACCGCGGAGGCGGCCGTCGGGTAGGCGTCCGCATCGACCTCGCGTCCGGCCATCACCGCCGGGGTGAAGTCGGGGGTCGGATTGGTCTCGACCTGACCGCGGGGGGCTGCGATCACCACGGCCTCCCAGCCTCGCCGGTCGATCATCGACCAAGCCCACTCCGGATCACGCTCGCTTGGCGTGCCGGGATCGGCTGCGGCGAACTCTGGTGAGAGGTCCGGAAGGCTCGCGCCCATCGGCCCGGTGCCGCGATTGAGGTCGCCGGTGCAGCCCGGCAGGGCGATGCACGCGAAGGTGGCGAGCAGCATCGGGCGAGCGACGGCGGTCAAGGTCATCGCGAGATGGTACCGCTTCCGGAACGCCCTTCGCCTCAGGGTTCGAGCGAGTCGAGGGCCGACGCGAGTTCGGAGCGGGCCTTCCCGTCGCGGGTCCGCTCCGCGGCGGCGAGTCCCTCCCGCAGCGATGCCTTCGCCTCGTCGAGGCGGCCGAGCGACTCGAGCGCCCGAGCCTTGTGGAAGCGGGCGTAGGCGTGGTCGGGATCGGCTGCGATGGCCCGATCGAACCAGGCGATCGCAGACTCGGTTTGCCCGAGCGACGCGAACTCCTGGCCCATCGCGTAGAGGCAGAACGGATCGTTGGGCTCGACGGCGAGCAGCCGCTCGAGCTTCTGCAGTCGGGGAGAGTTCTCCATGGACGAAGTCTACGGAACGGCGCGGTCCGACTACCCTCTCCGCATGACTCGCGCCCGCCTCGGAACCGACTTGGAACGCGCCGCTGCACCATGGTGGGTTCGCGTCGCCGCGATCTCGTCGCTGCTGGCGCTCGCCGGGTGCTTCACGCCGCCGACGCCACGCGACTACGCCCCGCCGCCGCCCCCGGCGGCGCGGCTCCTCGACCTCTGCGGCGGAACCCACTGGGTCTCGCTCGCGGCAGGTGAACGCTGGTACTGCGGATTCGGTTCCGCCATCGTGGTGGTCGAGCCCAAGCAGGGCCGGGCGATGCGTACGGTCGAGTTGCGCGAACCGGGCGACGGCGGCTCGGTATGCGATCTCATCCAACGCTCCGACGGCACGCTCGTCGCGGTGCTCGAGGACACCGCGGTGGTCGAACTCGAACTCGACGAGCGGGGCATTCCCGAGGTCGTGCTCGAGACCGACAGCGCCGCACTCGGGATCGCGCCCCGCTCGGTTCGCGAGATCGATGGCGTGGTCTACGCGAGCGGCCGAGGTGGCGTGGTGGCGTTGTCCGATCCCGGTCGGGCGATGCTGACGCGAGAGTTCGATGAAGCCGACGTCGCCGCGGTGGGGCCGGTGGTCGAGACCGTCGAAGGCCCTGCGGCGCCGGTGGGCCGGCGGCTCTACCGCCTCGAGGGCGGGAAGTATCTCGGTGCCGCGACCGCGGTGGTGGAACTGCCCGCGGGCACCGGCCCCGACGGGGGCCTCGCCTACGTGCTGCAGGGCGCCACCGCCGCCGAGGTCGGTCTGCTCGGCCCGGACCTGCGGGCCACCGCGATGCGACCCGTGCCCGGCATCGTGCGGCGAATCCGCGTCTTCGACGGACGGCTGTGGGTGGTCGATGACGAAGCGATCGTCGCCTATCCGATCGAAGGCGATCAACTGGGAACGCAATCGATCATCCGCGTGATCGGCGCTCTCGATGTGGCACCGCTGCGCGAGAACGTGATCGCGGTCTGCGGACACTTCGGACGCGCATTCCACCAGCTCGAGGCGAGCGCAGAAGGGCCCGGCGACACCTTCTTCGCGGTGGCTCGCGAGCCGGGCGACCTTCGCAACGCGACCCACGATGGCCGCCTGGTGGTGGCCTCGGGCCCGGGCGGACTCTGGCGATACGACCCTGCTCGCGGAGCGGAACTGGTCGAGATCGCGGAGCCGACCTGGATGACGCCGAAGGTCGAAGCGACCGCGATCTGGGGCACCGCCACCATCGATCCTGATGGCAGCGGCGTCACCGTCGATCAGGGGCTGCTCGGCCCCTTCGAATGGCGGGCTCCCGATGGCGTCACGGTGCAGACGATTCTCGCGGTCGGCAACTCGCTCTGGATCGGCCACGACCGCGGAATCGAACTGCTGCAGTACAAGCCGCTCGCGCCGGAATCGGATGCGAAGGACGAGAAGGAAGACCCGCCGGGATTCCGCGTGATCGGCGGCGTTCGCGTCGATGGTCCGGTGCGGTTCCTTTTCCCGCAGCGGGTCGGCACCTCGGTGAACTTCGTCAGCGCCTTCGGCGGCTTCGGGGTGATGGAGGAGAAGTAGACCTCGCTCGTTTCGCGGGCGAGGCCGCCGCTGCTGAGTCAGCGGTCCTTGACGCGCGGGTTGCGCCGCGGGCACCGTTGCGAACCTTCGCTGCCGTCGCCGACGAACTCGCCGAGCGGGTCGGCTTCGCTCTTGCCTCGCGACAGAACTCGCCGCAGATCGAGTCCTCGCCGCATGTTCCGCCGCGAGCCTTGCAGACCCGGCGTCCATGGAAGATCAGCAGGTGGCTGAGCAGCGTCCACTGCTCGCGGGGAAAGAGCGCCATGAGATCACGCTCGACCTTGGCGGGGTCGTCGTGACGAGTGAGCCCGAAGCGCTTGGCGAGCCGGCCCACATGGGTGTCCACCACCACCCCCTCGTTGATCCCGTAGGCGTTGCCGAGCACGACATTGGCGGTCTTGCGGGCCACGCCGCGAAGGGCGAGGAGTTCCTGCATCGTGCGCGGCACCTCGCCCGCATGCTCCGCGACGATCGCGGCCATGCTCTCGGCGATCGCCCGTGACTTGTTGCGGAAGAAGTTGAGCGATGCGACGAGCGGCTCGATCTTCGCGGCGCCGGCGGCGGCGAGTGCCTGCGGCGTCGGGTAGGTGCGAAAGAGGGCCGGGGTCGCCTTGTTGACGCCGACATCGGTCGACTGCGCCGAGAGGATGGTCGCGACGAGCAGCTCGTGGGGCGAGCGGTAGTCGAGTTCGCAGCGGGCCTCCGGGTAGCGGCTCCTCAGGGCCTCGAAGATCGCGGCCGCTCGAGTTCGCTGCGAATCGCTCTTGCGGGGAAGCGGCGGAGTGCTCGCGTGTTCACGGCTCATGGAGGCCCTCCGCGGCCCGGCAGGAAGAGGCAGAGCGGCAGGGCGATCGCGACCGCCGCGAGCCGGATTCCGTAGAGCCGGTCTGCGAGGGCATGCCGGGAGTCGAAGGCGTCGTGGACCGCGAGTGCCTCCTCGAGTCGACCGGAGCCGAGCAGCGTGCGGTACTCCTCGAGCGAGGCGTTCATCGAAGGGGCGATCGACAGCGAGTGGGCGAGGGTCAAGCCGCAGGCGGCCGACACCAGCAGCAGCACCGAGAGGGCGAGTCCGCCTGCCGCGCCGCCGCGCTGCCGCCGCCAGCACCAGATCGCCAGCAGCACCGTCGGCGGTGCCAGCACGAGCTGAAAGAGATCGGTGGCCGCGAAGACCTCGTCCATGACGAACCCGGCGGCGAGCCGGCCGGACGCGGCGCGGCCATCCTCCGCATCGAGCAGCGCCTCGAAACCCGGCACCACCACGCCGCGGCCCGCGAGCGTCGGGAACGAGGCCATCGCCGCGATCGCCACCGAGACCCCGCAGGCAAACCACATCGCGAGCAGCCATCCGCAGGCGGCGGCGGGAGCGCGAGCGAGAAGGGAAGACTCGTTCATTCCCGCATGCTACGGCCCGTCGCGTCGGCGGCGGCTCGTACACTTCCGCCGATGTCGCAGGACCTGCGCAACCCGGCCACCGACGAGCGCTTCGAGGTGGCGGTGGCAGTCGAGACCGTCGCCCTCGAGATTCGCGAGGCGCTGGCGTGGCTCGGCGCGATCGGCATCCGCGGTGTGCAGTGGCCGGCCATGCGATCGGGCGTCAGGCCGCGCGATCTCGATGCGAGCGGCCGACGCGATCTCCAGGCGACTCTTCGGCGCCAACAACTGGTGATGGCCGGCGTCGACCTCTGGATTCCGCCCGAGCACTTCGTCGACCCCACGCGGGTCGATCGCGCGGTGGCGGCGGTGGAGGAGTCGCTGCGATTCGCCGCTGAATTCGGCCGCGTGCCGGTGAGCCTACGACTTCCGAGTGCAAGCGACGCGGACTCCGAGAGCCTCGCCTCGACCGTCGCCGCACTGGTCGCGATCGCCGATCGGCTCGGGGTTTCGCTCGCCGATCACGCGGAACCGAGCACTCCGCGCGAGGGGGTCGCAGTCGGCATCGATCCGGTGGCGGTGCTCGCGGGCGGGAAGGATCCTTGCGAAGCGGTGTTCGCTGCCGCGGGTGCGTTGGCGGCGGCGCGGCTGGCAGACCTCGATCGCGGCGGCTTGAGATCGCCGCTGGGCGAGTCGGTCGGCGAGCGGCGACTCGATCCGGTTCGGTACCGCGTCGCCCTCGAAGTTGCGGGGTTCCGCGGCCTTGTGGTCATCGACCCGCGGCAGTGGCGCGACCCTCGCGGCGGCGTGCTGCAGACGGCGCGACTCTGGATGGAGGCCGGGCGTCCGGCAGGACTGCCATGACAGCACCGCTGCCGCCGGAGGTGGTCGCCCATGGCGTCGACCTCGTCGAGGATGCCCGCATCGCCGCGATGGTTGCAGAGCATGGTGATCGATTCCTCACAAGGGTGTTCACCGCGGGTGAGCGCGCCGAGGCAGCTCGAGGCGGCTCGTTGAGGACCGAGCGTCTCGCGGCGCGGTTTGCGGCGAAGGAAGCGGTGCTCAAGGCTCTCGGCACCGGATGGAGCGGGGGCATCGCCTGGACCGACGTCGAGGTGGTGAAGGCCGCAAACGGTCGCCCGGGCGTCGCCCTGCACGGCGAGGCTGCGGAGGTCGCGGCGCGGCTGGGGGTCACGAATTGGCACCTCTCGCTCACTCACGCGGGGGGATTCTCTCTCGCAAGCGTGGTGGCCAGCCGTCGCTGAGTTCCACCCGCGAGTCGCACGCTAGGATCCCCGACATGTTGCGCCGCCGAGGACCGGTGCCCTACGAGTTGATCGGTCGGACCCGCGGACTGCCCGCGAAGGGCGGCGAAGGGGTGTCGACCAGTTTCGTGGAGCCGATGCCGATCGGACCGGGGCGAGCCCTGCGGGTCCCGGCGGGCTACCTGCTGGTCGCCGGGACCGTGGTCTGCGCCCTTCTCGTCGCCGCATTTGCGTGGGGGTTCTCCCGCGGGGAGGCACAGGCTCGCTCGGAGGCGGCCCGCACGTTGGCGGCGGCAGTCACGGCGAGGTCGGTCCGCGACCCCCTCGAGAGCCGAAATGCGGGGCCGGCACCCGCCAGAAGCGACGAGACCGGCTCGGCCCCGGGCAGTCCGGCGGACACCACCATCGGTGGAGATCCCAGGCGGGCAGGGCTCAACTACTTCGTGGTCGCCCACGGCAGTCCGGAGTCGGCCCCGGAGCTCGCGAGCTTCTGTCGCGATCGGGGACTTGAGGCTGCTGTCGTCTCCGACCATAATGGGGTGCTCCGGAAGGTCATCGTGACCCCCGGCTACGCCGACGGAGACCGCCGAAGCAGTCAGGTGCAGACGCTCGAGCGGCAGATCCGCGATGTGGGACTCGCCTGGAAGTCCCATCGCCGCGGAAACGCCGACTTCTCGGGTGCCTACCCGGAACTCTTCCGCGGCTCCGCGTCCGAATGACCGAAGCAGTTTCCCATGAGCATCCATCCCAGCCTCAAGACCACTTCCGGCGCCCTCTCGCAGCATCGCAATGTGCTGACCCGCGCCGAGCGAATCACCAAGCTCGCCGAGGAGAGCCGCTTCGACTCCAGCAACTCCTCGGCGCTGGGACTGCCCAAGGTCCGCAGCATCAAGGCTTCGACCGGCAAGAAGCCCAAGAAGGCCGAAGAGGGCGCCGAGGACGGCAAGGACGCGAAGAAGAAGTGACGCCGGCGCCGGGGCTGCTTCGCCTCGGCGGATGGCGACGTCCCTGACGCCGCGCGAGAGAATCCATGACGCTTCCCAGCGATCCTCGCGGACTCGTCGCGACCGACTCTCCACATCCGCGGCGGCCGACGCTGGTGGTCGATCCGCTCATCTCCGACCGCGCTCGGGCGATCGACTCGTCGGGAATTCGACGGGTCTTCGATCTCGCCGCGACACTCGAGAATCCCATCAACCTTTCGATCGGGCAGCCGAACTTCCCGGTGCCCGAGGCGATCAAGCGAGCGGCGATCGAAGCGATCGAGCACGACCGCAACGGCTACACGCCGACCCAGGGCATCGCGCCGCTCAATGCGGCGATTCGCCAGCGACTGCATGATCGTGCCGGGTGGCGGATCGATGATCCTTCGATCGCGACCACCGTGACCAGCGGCACCAGCGGCGGGTTGGTGCTCGCGGTGATGGTGCTGCTCGATCCCGGCGACGAGATCGTGGTGCCGGATCCCTACTTCGTGATGTATCCCTCGCTCGGTCCGCTGACCGGCAGTCGGGTGGTCACCTGCTCGACCTACCCGGACTTCCGCATGACCGCCGAGCGGATCGAGCCGCTGCTCGGCCCCCGGACCAAGGCGGTGCTGCTGAACAGCCCGTCGAACCCCTGCGGTGTGGTGCTTCGCGAGGCGGAGATTCGCGATGTGGTCGAGCTCTGCCGCGACCGCGGCGTGTTGCTCATCTCCGACGAGATCTACGACGAGTTCGTCTTCGACGATGCCCTCGAACACGGCGTCTGCCCGACTCCGAGCCGATTCGGCGAAGACATGCTCGTGCTCGGCGGCTTCGGCAAGACCTACGCCTGCACCGGATGGCGGATGGGCTTCGCGGCAGGGCCAGCGGCGCTGATCGCGGAGATGAACAAGTTGCAGCAGTACACCTACGTGTGTGCGCCCACTCCTGCTCAATACGGCGTGTTGGCGAGCTTCGGGCTCTCGATGCGTCCGCAGGTCGAGGCCTTCGGCCGGCGTCGCGACCTGGTGCTCGAAGCCCTGCAGCCCATCACCACGGTGGCGCGGCCGGGTGGCGCGTTCTACGCCTTCGTCGAGGTGCCTCCCCATCTCGGCCTGAGCGGCACCGAGTTCTGCGAACAGGCGATCGCCAATCGGGTGCTGGTGATCCCGGGGCGAGTCTTCAGCCATCGCGACACCCACTTCCGGCTCAGCTTCGCAGCCGCCGAGAGCGACCTTCGCGAAGGGCTCGAGATTCTCTCCCGCCTCCTTCGCGGTTGAATCGGAATCGGAGCGACGGGCACGGTGTCGGGGGAACAGCGCCCCGCGCTGCGTGACCGACGGCCCCCTTCGTTGACGCGCACGAAAACGCCGGGCGACTCACGGTCGTCCGGCGATCGTTGAACCGGTGAAAAGCCCCGATGCAGGGGCCACTCCGAATCAGTCGTTGCGCATCTCGGGGTTCTGGAAGTTCCTCGAGGGGGCGTCGACCGTTTCAGTGGGGGCGGGCTTCGGCTCGACGACAACGCCGGAGGACGAGCCCGAGTCTTCGCAGGCCACGAGACAGAGGCAGAAGGTCATGGCGGCGAAAGTGGTGATCAAGGTGGTCTTCATGGGAACTCCTCTTTCCTGCCTACCGGCAAGGCGGGTGGCCCCGAAGTTTCCGTGACGCTCGGGCGGCGTTCGGGGGCGCCGCCCGCGTGGGTCGAGCGACTCACGCGAGCCGTCTCTGACGGAATTGAACGATCTTCCCTGCCGCAAGTCAACACCAGCCCGATCGCGGCCGGGTCCTGCGGGGTTCAGCGATTTGGCTCCGCCATCGGCGGGAGCAGAAGCCGGAGTGGGTACCCCTCCGGGGCAAGGAACCTCCATTGGGTGTGGTAGGTCTCGTCGTTGTCCGCCACTCCGAGTTGCAGCCTCAGCCCGTCGGATTCCCCAGCGGGCCAGAGCCGCGGAGCGATCCGCACGGTGGCCCGCCACCGGCCCTCCTCGCGAGTCCACGAGACCAAAGGTCCGCTCACGCCATCGAGCCCGCATGCGGACACCAGATCCTGTTCGAGCAGAAATCCGCGGGGCTCGCCCTCGGCAGGAAACTCCAGCAGCCAGGAACGATCGGACTCGCCGCGCGAGAGATCGATCCGGATCGAGTCGAGCATCGGGTCGTCGAGTCGCGAAGGGTCGAGCCTTGGATCCTCGATCGATGTCGAAACGACCTCGTCGGGTGCCTCGACGTCCAGAAGAAGGCTCCCATCGCGATCGAGACCGAACCGCGCGGAAGCATCCGCCTCGAGGGAGTCATAGGGGGAAAACTCCCATGCCGAGATGGGAAAGCGCGAACGCGTCCACGACTCGGTCGAGGACTCTCCGACGGCTGCGATCGCGGCGGTCCTCGCGATCGGCACCCGCTTGATCACCGTCACCGGCACTTCGCGATCGAGCCCGTCGCGGTAGATCGCGCGGAAGCGCACTTCGGTGGCAGGCAGCGGCGTGGCCACGGCACTCTCGATGCGCCACCCCAAGCGGATCCGCTTGCGTTCGAGCGGCGCCAGCTCGACCGGCCCGCCCGGCTCGATCGCGAGCGGCGAGTCGACCAGCATGGTGAACGGGTTGAAGGTGTCGACCGGCGTCCGCGAGTTCCAGGAGATGGCACCGGGAAAAGCTGGTGGAACGACTTCCGCGGAAGGCGGTGCATCGAGGCCGCTCCAGTTCCAGCGGATCGGGATGTCGAGCGGATTGAAGAGCTCGATCTCGAGCGAGCCTCGCGTCGGCGTGGTGAGCGGCTCCACGATGGCATCGCGAAACGAGACCGCCTCCGCAGACTGCTTGAGGCGCCACGCCCGCTCCTGGTCTGCGGCGGTGACATGGTCCGGCGGCAGCGTCACCCCGAGCAGCTGATGGTGCACTTCGACGGCACCCTCGGGCAGCACGTCGACGAACGTGAGGTGCTGCAGTTGCCCGGTGTGGGGATGCTGATCGATCATGCCCCCGCACGCTGCGAGGATGTGGTACTGCACGCCATCGCGATCGGGATCCCGTTGCAGGGCGTGGAAGTGGCCGGCGATCACCGCGGAGACGCCATGCTCCACGAGCATCGGATGCACCAACTCGTCCCATCGAGCAGACCTCGATCGCCACATCGGCCTGTGCATGAGCAGGAGGATCGGCTTGTCGCGAGACTCGGCCGCGGTCAGCGACTCCTCGAGCCAGTCGAGATCCTCCGGCGACAATGCCACACCTTCCTCGGCGCGGCGGCCATCGCTGTAGACCACGATGACGGTGGCATCCGGCAACTCGACGGCGTAACGGAGCGGGCCGAAGGTGCGTCGGTAGCGCTCCTCGAAGGTGTTGTCCTTCGGATCGCGAGTTCCGCTCACCACATCGTGATTGCCTGCCACCGGCCAGATCGGCCACGGCAGGCGATCGGCGATGGCGAACCACTCGGCGGCCTCCGCGTTCCAGGTCTCGGTCGAGCGGGTGTAGCCTTGCACCATGTCGCCGACGGTGAAGACCGCGTCCGGTCGCAGCCGCTTGAGGTCCTCGACCGCAGCGGCGAAGTAGGGCAGGCCCCAATCGCGGCCGGTGGTTCGATCGGGCAGGATCGCGATCCGAAGCGCCCGATTCGGCGTCTCGACCTCGACCCGCTGCCGTTCGGTCGCCGCACCGTCGGCATCCCGACTCCACACGCCATCGAGGCGAGGTGGGTTGCCGAAGGCGGTAGCAGCGATCAGAAGGGCGGCGCAGAGCATCCACCTGCACCGATCGAGCGATGGTTGGACTTGGCTTGACATCGCCGCAGCGTACGGCGGTCGGGCGGCGATGGGCGGTGTGGCGGTTGGGCCGCTGGGAGCGGAATCCGACTCCGTTTTGACCGAGGTGCCTCGCCCATTCGTGGCGGCGGCCCACGAAAAACCCCGTTGAAGCACGAGGCGTCAACGGGGCGGAGGGGAGAAAGATGCGGAGTAGGAGGACTGCACTACCAGTCCGGAGTGTTATTCGTCACGGACGCGGATGGTTCTTGAGTTCTGTGAGGAAAAACTTCGTGATTGACCCAAGTTCCCCAGGTTCACGCCGACGTCCACTGTAAGCGACCGTCTGCCATGGGTTTGCGGCAGCTGGCGTCAGCGGGAACCCGCGGCTTCGCGGCCAGATCGCCTGAAACCAACTCGAATCGGGCCCTCAAAACGCCGCAGGACCGACCGCACCGCCTCGATTCGGAGTGCCGGATCGAGCCATCGTTCGATCATCGGAGGGGCCGGCTGCGGAGGCGACGCCATCGCCTCGACGAGCGCAGACTCCCACCGGCCAGCGCTTGCTCGCGGCGGCACCACCACGCCGCGCTGGCGATCGCCGAGCCAGTCGCGTTGCGCCGGATCTGCGGTGGCCACGACTCGCGCCCCTCGCGACACCGCTTCAAGCACTGCGGGTTCCAAGCGGCCGACCGGCGTTGGCACCACCAGGATCGCCGGCTGCGCCAGCATGCCGCGGCAGCGCCGAATCGATGGGATCGCGGTGACCACGGGTTGGAGCCCCGAGGTTGCGAGCAGTTTGCGCACCCCGGGCACCTCGACGATGGGGTCCTCAAGGAACACCTCGAACGCCCCGGGATTCTTGCGAGCGATCGCTGCGATCGCGGCGAGGCAGCGATCTCGACCACGGTCCGAAGCGCTGCGGCCGCCGGAGAGCACCACCATGGGAAACGGACCGTCGGTGTTGGTACTCGCAGTGATCGGCATTGGCGGCTGCAGCGGCGGTGGCACCGAGAGTGGCGTTCTTCCCCCGCGCTCCGGTGCCGAGCCCGTCGGCGGCTCGACATGGGCGACCCGGCGTCGAATCTCCGCCGGCAGGGACGTCGAGAAACTCGGCACCGGCACGCTCAGCACCAGATCGTCGCCGCCGCGGAGCGATCGGGTGGCGGTCGCTTCCTGCAGGGATCCCAACTCGATCCAGCACCCCGTCGAGAGCATCGAAGCGGCGCGCCGCCCCGGCGACCAGACCCCCCGGCCGCGAAGCCAGACCACATCGACGGTGCTCTCCTCGAAGCGATCGCAGAGTCGCGCGACCTCGCCGCGTTCACGCCAACGCGAAGCGCCTGCCCACTCGAAGCGCCGAAGCGATCGGCTCGAAGGCAGCGTCGCTTCGGTCGGATCGCCTCCGGAATTCGTCGGCAGCACCCGGAGGATGCGATGGCCGTCCTCGAGGAGGGCAGCGAGTGTGGCCGCATCGGCAAGCGACTCGGAGTCGAAGCGATCCTGATCGATCCACTCGAGGATCCGCATCGGTCATTCCCTCGATCGCGGTACGGTTCCGAACTCGCCCAGTGCCGGCACCGCTCGCAGCACCGCTTCAGGAATTCGAGTCGGTCGCCGAGAGGACAGATCCACGTGGGCCCAACGGGTTCGCGCTGCGACCAGCAATCGAGCATCGCGGTCGCGCACGAGTCGGGTGGCGCGGAGGCAGGTGGTTCGTCCGTAGGACTCGACCCAGGTGATCGCCGAGATCGCGTCGTTCGCGAACGCCTCGCCGCGATAGTCGATCTCGTGGCGGGCGACGAACCACATCACTCCGTCCGCCGCAAGAGTGCGCCGCGGCCATCCAGCGTGGTCGAGGTGGGCCTCGGCGACGCGATCGATCCAGCGCACGATCTCGACGTTGTTGAGGTGCGGCACCAGCGTGCTGAGCTGCTCGGGCTCCACCACGAACCGCTGCACGAAGGCGCCTTCGGGCGCGATCGCGTCGACCGCCGCCTCAGTCACGAGCGTGCTCCGATTCGCCCGCGGCCGTGCCCGGATCGATCTCGCGCAGGTAGCGCCACGAGTAGATGCCGGTCGCGTGTCCGTCGGAGAACTCGATGCGAATGGCGTAGCGACCGACCAGCTCAGCCGACGTCGCCTCGAGCGTGCCGCCACCTCCTGCGGGCAGGACCGTCAGCGGATTCCGGGCCATCTCGTCGCGCAGGTGGCGGGCATCCGCCGACGGGCTCATCCGGCGAAGGAAACCCACTGGGTAGAAGCTGTTGGTGCCGTCGGCCCATTCGACCTCGAGACCGCGAGCGCGATCGAGGTGAAGCCGCGTCGGTCCGGGCTGGGAGTCGGGGCCCATGCGGAGATGGTAGGGATGTCCGGAACGGCACTTCGTGCGGCTCGGCACGGAAGGGGCATCGTGGGTCGGTAGCATCCGGCGATGCCCGCTCCAACCACTCCTCGAGTCGCCGCGGCCGCCGGATCCGTGACTTCGTCGCCTGCGAGCGCGGACCATCCCGCCGATCGCCTCGCCGCGGCGATCGAGGCCCTCGACACGCCTGCGTGCGTCGGTCTCGATCCGGTGCTTTCGAAGTTGCCGCAGGTCCTTGGCGACCTCGCTCCGGTCGAGGCCATTCGGCGCTTCTGCGAAGGGGTGGTGGACGCGGTGGCCGGCAAGGTGCCGGTGGTGAAGTTGCAGTCTGCATGCTTCGAGCGGCATGGGGCCGCGGGCTTCGAGTTGCTGGGGGAGATCGCAACTCGGGCCCGGGCGCGGGGCCTGGTGGTGATCCTCGATGCCAAGCGGGGGGACATCGGCGTCTCCGCCGAGCACTACGCCGAGGCGGCGCGGACCCTCGGCGGCGAGTGGGTGACGGTGAACGGCTACTTCGGTCCCGAGTGCCTGGCGCCCTTTCGCAGAGGCGGTGGTGCATTCGCGCTCGTCCGCACCAGCAATCCCGACGGCGACCTGGTGCAGCACCTGCAACTGGCCGACGGCCGCAGCGTCGCCGAGGCGATGGCGGACCTGGTGGCGACCGCGGGCGCATCGAGCGTCGGGTCCTGCGGATTCAGCGACCTCGGTGCGGTGGTCGGGGCGACCCGGCCCCACGACGCGGCCGCGCTGCGGGCGAGGATGCCGCAGCAGTTCTTCCTCGTGCCGGGGTACGGCGCCCAGGGCGGTTCGATCGAAGACGTGCGCCCGTGCTTCACCGCGGACGGGCGGGGGGCGTTGGTGACCGCGAGCCGCTCGGTGATCTACGCCTTCGATCGCGCCGCCGAACACTGGGCCGATCAGGTGGCGGAGGCCGCCGACTCGTTTGCGGGTGAACTTCGCACCGCCTTCGGAACGCGGTCGTGAACGCCGCTCGTTGGCTGATCGGGGCCGCGCTCGTGGTGCTGCTGGGCGTGCCGCTGCTCGCCCGCAGCGAACGCGCCGCCTCGTCGGGTCGGAAGCTGGTGATCCTCTCCCCGCACAACGAGCAGATCCGCACCGAACTGGGAGACGGGTTTTCTCGGTGGCACCTCGCACGCTTCGGCGAGCCGGCGGCGGTCGCGTGGAGCACCCCCGGAGGCACCAGCGAGATCCGCAAGATGCTCGTCGCCTCGACCGAGGCGGCGCTTCGCGACGGGCGCCCGATCGGCGGCAACGCCGATCTGCTCTTCGGTGGCGGCTCCTACGAGTTCAAGCAGCTCGCGCGACCGGTGTCGGTCGAGGTGGATGGCGCGACCCGCTCGGCGACGATCCTCGCGCCGGTCGAGTTCCCGCCTGCGCTCCTCGAGGCGGTCTACGGCGACGGCATGGTGGGCGACGAGCGGCTCTTCGATGCCAAGGGAATGTGGTTCGGGGTCGCGCTGAGCGGATTCGGAATCGTCTTCAACCGCCCGATTCTCGCCCAGCTTGGCGTCGCCGATCCCAAGGTCTGGGCGGATCTCTGCACGCCAAGGCTGAGAGGTTGGATCGTGCTGGCGAACCCGGGGCAGTCCGGTTCGGTGACCACCGCGATGGAGGCAATCTTGCAGCGCCGGGGCTGGGACGAGGGCTGGGCGATTCTGCGGCGAATGGCCGCCAACAGTCGCTCGTTCGTGTCGAGTGCCGCCAAGGCGCCGATCGACGTGAGCCTCGGTGATGCGGCGGCTGGCCTGTGCATCGACTTCTACGGCCGCTATCAGGCGCAGAGCCTCCGTGACGCCGCCAAGGCTATCGGCGATCCCGAACTCGATCGGCTCGGCTACGTGGATCCGCCGGGGCAGACCGTGATCGATCCCGATCCCATCGCACTCTTGACCGGTGCCCCCGATCCCGAGCTCGCGCGGCGGTTCATCGAGTTCTGCCTCGAACTCGACGGGCAGGCGCTCTGGCAGTTCC
Organism: bacterium; assembly: GCA_029977865.1. GTDB lineage: Bacteria > Planctomycetota > Phycisphaerae > Phycisphaerales > SM1A02 > VGXO01. The sequence goes on along the minus strand of JAPOKA010000057.1, from coordinate 1,449 downwards.
GTGCCGGCGCAGCCGCGGACGCCGCGACCGGAGCGCCGGCCGGCCCAGAACGATTCGAATTGCGACGGATGCCGGTGCGGCGAGACCTCTACGCCCGATTCCGCGATCGCATGGTCGACGAAGTCGATCCCTACGCAGTCGCGAGCGCGGTCGAGAATCCAGACTCCTCGATGCGCAGCTACATCGCACCGCTCTTCGCCGCGGCAGCGATGGATCGCGCTCCGCTGCTGCAGGCCGCCTGGGACGCGATCGTCGACCATCCCGCCTATCCCCGTGACGGATCCCTCGTGCGTGCCGCCGAAGTCGACGACCCCACCCTCAAGGCGATGCTCGAGCGCTTCGATGCGATGCCGATCTTCCCGGGTCCGAACGGCGGCACCTGGTCGATCGGTGATCGCGCTGGCCGGGACGAAGTAAAGCAAGGTTGGCTGCGGGGAGGCTGGCGGGATGCGGCACTCTGGCCGGCCGATGCGGCGCCGCCCACGGAGTTTCGCAAGCGGGCCGGCGAGTTCTTCGAAGCGCAGTACCGCGAGATCCTCGATCTCGCGGCGGGGATGCCGACGACATGAAGCTGCCGCGAAGCCGCTCCGATGCCGACCGCGGCGAGTGCGAGGCGTTGCCGCTGACGAGGCTCATCGCGACCCTCGGCCCGGCGACGGCGACGCCGGCGCGACTTCGCGGCGTCATCGAGGCGGGGGTCTCGATCCTTCGGCTCAACTTCAGCCACGGCACGCTCGAGGGACACGCGAAGCAGTTGGCGATGGCCAGGGATGCCGCAGAGGCTGCCGGTCGGACGGTGGCGATCCTGGGTGATCTGCGCGGACCTCGCATTCGCCTGGTGCCCATGGCCGGACCGGCGGTGCGGCTCAAGGCGGGCGAGGCGGTGGAGTTCGCCCGCGACGCCCATCGCGGAACTCGAACGCGGTCGCTGCGGTTGGCGTTGAGCGAGCCAGCGGTGCTTGCCGATCTGGCGCCGGGCCATCGGGTGCTGATCGCCGATGGCACCATGTGCGTTCGGGTCGAGTCGTGCCAGCGGGGCGTGGTCACAGGCCGAGTCGAGATCGGCGGGCGCTTCAGCGGCAGCAAGGGCGTCAATCTGCCAGACAGCCGACTCTCGCTGCCCTCGATCGGACCGCACGACCAGAAGGCGATCGAGTGGAGCGTGCGGCAGGGCATCGATCTGGTCGCGCTGAGTTTCGTTCGCCGCGCCGAGGACCTCCAGGACTTGCGCCGTCGCCTGCGGAAGGCAGCAGGCCGAGGGAGACTGGCGCCGGCGACGCTCGCCAAGATCGAGCGCCCCGAAGCGATCGCCCGACTCGAGGCGATCGTCGATGCCTGCGACGGGATCATGGTGGCACGCGGCGATCTCGGAGCCGAGATGGGCCTTGAAGCGGTGCCGCCGCTGCAGCGACGGATCCTCACGGTCGCCCACGACCACGGCCGCCCGGT
>JAPOKA010000056.1 GCA_029977865.1 bacterium | reverse complement strand
GGACGGAAGGCGAAGCCCGCATCGGCCACCGACGCCTCGGCAAGCGGCAGGCTCGTTCGCCGTGCCGACGGACAGGGTTCGAACCAGGCCAGTTGCGCTTGATCGAGGTAGATCTCGTTGCTCGAGCGGATTCTCAGGGTGTCGCATCCGGGCGGAATCGAGCCGCGGTCGAGCGGGAAGCAGGCTTGTCGCGGCATGCCCGCGGGGTAGCCGAACTCTGCGACGAGCACCACCCATGCGCCGGTGCGAGGATCGAGCGCCTCGAAGGTCGGTGCCTCCGGCAACGCCTCCGCCTGCCACATCGCGAACGAAGTGGAGGAGTAGGGATACTCGACCCAGCCATCAAGCAGCAGCGCCAGATCGCCGCCGCGGCTCTCAAGTGCCTCCGGGAACGAAAGCGTCAATGTCCACCGATGCGCGGTGCGGCCGATGAAGCGCGAATCGGCTGCGCCGGGATCGGCCGCAAGGTGGTCCGCGGCGGCGAGCTCGGCGGCGACGTCGACCACGTCGTCGGCGAAGGCCATCGTCGCTTCGTCGGCATGCATCGCATGGCGGAAGAACCTCGCCTCACCGGTGGGCGACGGGCCGCCGATTCCGAGCCGCTCGTCGAGGGCGATCGACCAGCCCTCGGGGAGGTCCCACGCGATCAGCCTCGCGGCGTCGAGGTAGCACGCCTCTTCCATGGGCTCGCCGAGACGAATCTCGAAGCGTCCGTTTCGAGGTGCGATGGCGTCGTCGCTGCCGAGAAGCACCGACTCGAGCGGCCGAGGCTCGGGGTAGATCGGGATCAGCGAGCCATCGTCCGCCACCTCGATCGCCGCCAGATAGCCGAGTCCGCCGACGCCGAGGGCGTCGGTGACGAACTCGAAGCGGTCACCGTTCCACGCGAAGATGACCGGGCAGGAAGAGATCTGCCGTTGGGTCTCGACCACGGTCTGCACACCGCTCGCGAGATCGACCTCGCTCTGCAGCACCCCGTCGGTCCAGTCGATCGAGAGCAACTCGATGCGCGGATGGCCGGAGAGCCCGTAGAGCACCGGCTCGAGCGGTTGTCCCCCGCCTCCGCCCCGCCATGGCAGCGCGGTGCGCGACTGCCAGGTGCCGACGGTTCGCGCGTCGCCACGGACCCCGATTCCGCTCGCGTTGGTGCGCATCTGTTGCGAGGGATCGATGCGGCCGCTGAACCAGAGCGCCGCAAGCAGCATTCGTCCGGGCCCGGCGTCACGCCACTCGAGCGTGTCGCCGCTCGAGATCAGCACCGCCCCCCTCCCATCCGGCACCGCCAGCGACGTCGATGACGGCACGGGGCCGATCGACTCGATCGAGTTGCCGCGGGCGTCATGGACTTCCAGCACCTTCCCGCCGCCATCGACCTCACGCATGCACAGGAGATTGGTGCGGCCGCTGCCAGCCAGATCGATCGCCGCCAGTGCAGCCGCAGCGGGCACGGCGGTCGCCGGCTCGACCGGCTGCGGAGTGGCAGCGTCGAGCGACCAGATCGTCAACTGCCGCGAGGTCGCGTCTCCCGTGAGCGTCGCGAGCCTCGGATCGCCGGAGTCGTCGTCGCGAAACCACACCGCCTCGATCGGCGATGTCGCCTCGATCGGCGCGAAGCGATCGTCGCGGCGCCACGACCACAGCAGGTCGTTGAGCCAGAGCTGGGCCGGACCAGTTGCCCCGAGCAGCATGAAGTCGAGATCACCGTCGTCGTCGAAGTCGCCAAGCGCAGCCGACGAAGCGTTCGGGATCGAATCGGCCAGCGGGCGATGGACCCACGTGGTCGCGCGGTCCGCATCGCCGTCGCGGCGATTGAGCATGAGCCGCGTGCCTTCTGCGTCGCTCGCGAGGAGGTCGACATCGCCGTCGTGATCGAAGTCGGCGACGGCGAGGAGCCGGAGCCTCGCCTCGCCCGGCTCGCTTCGCTCATCCGCCGGAGCCACCGCATCACCTCCGCCAAACGACTCCCTCGACCACCGCAGGTCCTCTCGTTGCCGCCACCAGTAGGGCTCGCTGCCGTCGGTGGGGCCGATCGCGACGTCGGTGAGCCCGTCGTTGTCGAAGTCCGCCCAGAAGTGCGTGCCTGAGGCGAGTCCGAAGACTTCAGCATCCCTGCCGACAAGCGCTGCATCCGCACAGGGCGTCAGGCTCCAGGCCACCGATCCCCCGTCGGCACCGTTCGAGAGCGCGAACGACTCGAGCGGGACGCCCTCGGGCGGCGACGAAATCGCCACGAAGTCGAGGATGCCGTCGCGATTGAGATCCGCCGCCGGCTCGAGCCGGGCGGAGCATCCGGTGGGCACCCCCGAGACCGGCATCGGCGTCGGCTCGGCGAAGAGCGGCCCGGATGGCGGCACCGCGGCCCGCTCGAGGTCCGGCGCTGCCCTTGCTTCGCCGAGCGGACCCATGCGGGTGTACTTGAACTCCGCCAACTTCCCGCGGGGGTTGTCGCCGAGGGCAAGGAACTTCTCGAGGAGCGGTTCACCTTCCTCCGCGCGATCGAGCCGGGCGAGACAGCGATTGGCGCCGAGCAGCGGGCTGCGGAGATACTCGTCGAGCTCGATGGCGCGGAGGTACCAGGCCAAGGCCTCCTCGTGGCGACCCTCGAGTTCGAGGCACTGGCCGGCGAAGAACGCTGCGTAGGCGTCGGTCGAGGCGCGGGTGGCGCACTCGATGAAGAGGTCCCGCGCCGCCTCGCTGTCGCCGAGATAGAGAAGGCCGAGCCCCTTGATGTAGAGCGCCGAGAGATCGCGACCTCGGTCGGATCCGTCTGCGGCAAGCCACTCCGCGGTCATGGCGTCGAGCAGTGCGATCGCCCGCTCCTGCGCGTCGGGCTCGGACTGGTTCAGCACCGCGATGGCGTGGTTGCGGCGGGCGTCGCGCGACGCCGGCCACGCCTCCATGATCTGGAGGTAGGCCTCTTCGGCGGGCGCAAATTCGAACTGGTTCATGAGCCCGGCCGCAAGGTTCATCGCGCTGCGGTACTCGGGGTACGGCACCACGGCCGCGGCGGGATCCGGCGGAGGCGAGGAAGCGTCGTCGCCGCAGCCGGCGATGGCCATCAGAGCCAGGGCCGAGCCGGCGAGCATCCGGCGGGACGTCATGGGTGCGCTCCTCGTCGATGCCGCTTGGCGTCTGCGATTCGGCGTTCGATCTCCGATCGCTCGATGGGGTGGGCGGATGCCGGCGCGAGGCCGAGATCCGTCGGCAACGCGTGGATCTCGCGGCGGAGGTGCGCCACCATGTCGTGGCCTCGGCGGGTCGCCCGGGCCTCGCGCAACGCCGCGAGGTCGATCGGGGCCACCACGACCTTTTCGCCGGGACCCGGATCGGCCTGAGCGAGCACGCGGCCGTCGAAGTCGACCACCATGCTGCCGCCCGGCCAGGAGAACGGCGGATACTGCTCGAAGTGCGCCCCTTGGTTCGCCGCGACCACGAAGGCGGTGTTCTCTGCGGCGCGAGCGCGGTTGAAGAGGGTCCACCAGTCCATCGGCGGCGTCGCGCCCCACGGGTCCATGTAGGCGCTCACCCGGATGAGCACCTCCGCGCCGCGGAACGCGAGGGCTCGGATCGTCTCGGGGAAGAGCCAGTCGTAGCAGATCGCACAACCGATTCGGCCGATCTCGGTCTCCACCACCGGGAAGGCCTCGTCGCCGTCGACGCCGAGATCGTGCGGGCTCGCGTGCAGTTCCCAGGGAATCCAGGGATTCACCTTGCGATAGCGAGAAAGGACGCCGCCGGGTCCGATCAACAAGGTGGTGTTGAAGACCACATCGTCGCGCTCGGCGACGCGCTCGAGGAAGGTCCCGGTCTGGATGAAGCAGCCGTGCTTGCGGCAAAAGGATTCGTAGCGGTCGGTGTGTTCGTTGGGCAGTTCGACCGCGAGGTTCTCGCGGAGACCCTTGACCGAGTCGATGGTCGGCACGGCGTGCGCGAACTCGGGGAAGGCCAGCAGCCGCACCGGGAAGAACGGCTCGTAGCCGGCGATGGTCTGCTCGGCGATCGCGATCATGCGATCGACGCGCGACCGAATCTCCTCGCGGTGTCGCGGGCAGTCGAAGGCGGTCTGGCAAGCTGCGGCGTGGTAGCGCTCGATCATCGCCACGGAAAGGTACCGGATGGCGGTTCCGCCTCGAGCGTGAACAGGCAGGCGCCCCCCGCCTTCTCGCGCCTTCGGTCACGGCTCGAAGACCCGCCGTCGACGAGTGGAGTCGACGGGAAGTCGGTTGGGTTCACTCGCGTTCGTCGATCCACGCCTGCTGGATCGCTTCGAGAATGCGCTCGTTCGGAGGATGCCCCGGCTCCTCGCGGAACCCCTCCAGCGCCGTCACCATCGAGCGCAACACGGGAAACGAGATCGTGAGCGGATCGACCTCGGGGTGGTGTTCCGCGAGTTCCTCCGCGATTCGATCGACGTCGAGCCAGTGGAACGAGTCGGACACCTCGCTGCTCCGAGTGCTCAGTGCGACTCCGCGGCGACCTGCTCCTTGGCCTGATGCTGGCAGCGCTCGAGTTCGGCGCGGATGCCGGCCTCGTCGATCGCCACCCCGCTCTTCTTGAAGTCGTGGAGGACCTTGGCGATGACATCATCGTCACCGGGCTTCTCGAGGTCGCTCAGCACCACCGCGGCGGCGTAGTCGAGGGCCGCTTCCCCGGTGATCCCGAGCTTGCCGGCGGCCCACATGCCCAGGATCCGGTCCCGGCGGGCATTCACCTTGAACTGCAGCTCGGAGTCGTGGGCGTACTTGGCCTCGAAGCCCTTGAGTCGATCGTCGAATCCGCTCATCGCGTGAAGTCTCCTGAGTGCCGGTGGCGCTTCCCGGCCGGGGCGGAAACGATACGCGGAAGCACCGCGCCTGTCGCGGCGAACTTCACCTCGACTTGAGGGGCGGGACCAGAAGCGCCAGACCGACCTTGATGTCGAGCACCAGGCCTTCTCGCTGCCGGCGGTCGAGGAACGCGGGCACTTCTGCGCGTGGCACCAGGTGCACCGCGATGCGCTCGTTTCCGACGCCGCCGCCCTCGCCGACCCGACGAAGTCCACGTGCCACCACGATCGAGACCATCTCGTCGGTGAGCCCTGAGGATGAAGCTCCGCGTACCAACGGCGACCACTCGGAGGCTTCGAATCCCGTCTCCTCGAGGAGTTCCCGCGCTGCCGCCGCTTCGACGGTGTCGTTGCCGACGAGGTGGGCCTCGTCTCCCACGAGCCCGGCGGGCAGTTCGATGGTGCGACCGCCCACTGCGGGGCGATCCTGCTCGACCAGGATCAGCCGGTCGTCGTCGGTCCAAGCGACGATTCCGACCACCTCGTGGCCGCGGAGTCGGGTCACGAACTCCCAACTGCCGCGGTCGAGCAGTTCGAGGAAGCGTCCGCATCCGAGGGAGCGATCGTCTGGCCGTCGATGGGGCATTCGGTCCTCATCGGCGAAGGGGCTGTCCCATCGCGATGCGGATCTGCGCCGCTCCTCCACCGAGCGCGAGGCGAGTCTCCCCTGAGCGAGGGTTCCGCTCGCACGAGAGGCTCTCGCGAGGTACACCTTCCCGAGAGATCGGTTGCCCGCCACTCGCTCCCTTGGCTGGAGTCCTTCATGCCTCGCCCCTCCGTTCAAACCGCTCCGACCGACCACCCCATCTCGCGGCGTCGAGCCTGCATGGCCTTCGGCGCGGTCGCTGCGCCGCTGCTTGCAAGCCGCGAACCGTGGGCGCGAGCCGACGAGCACGGAGCCGCCAACTCGCCCGAGCTCGCGGTCCCGAGCACACCCGAGGCGCTCTCGCAGGAACTGGCCGCTGCTCGCAAGGCCTCTGCCTTCCCGCCCGCCAAGCCCCTGGTGCTTTCGACCTGGCGGCATGGCGTGCCTGCCAACGAAGCGGCGGTCGCCACTCTCAAGGCCGGCGGCACCGCGCTCGATGCAGCCGAGGCCGGAGTGATGGTGACCGAGCGCGATCCGGAGAACCTCTCGGTCGGTCTCGCGGGGTTGCCCGATCGCGAGGGCATCGTCACCCTCGACGCCTCGATCATGGATCACGACGGCCGGGCGGGCGGAGTCTGCTTCGTGCAAGGGATCCGCCACCCCATCGCGTTGGCGCGTCGGGTCATGGAGAAGACTCCGCACGTCCTCCTCGCCGGAGCCGGGGCCGAGCAGTTCGCGCGTGCGGAGGGGTTCGAGATCCTCGCCAACGAGTTGAGCCCCGGTGCTCGGCGTCGTTACGAGGCCTGGCTCGAGGAGAGCCACTACGAGCCGGTCGTCAACATCGAGAATCAGACTTCGGGGGCGGGTCGAGGAGCCTCGCTGCGCGGTGGTCCCGACGACCATGACACCATCGGCATGATCGTCCTCGACGGAGACGGCCGCCTCGCCGCAAGCTGCACCACCAGCGGCCTCGGCTTCAAGATGCATGGGCGGGTCGGCGACAGTCCCATCATCGGGGCGGGGATCTACGTCGATGGCGAGGTCGGCGCCGCCACCTGCACCGGACTCGGCGAGACCGTGCTCAAGACCCTTGCGAGTTTCCTCGCGGTCGAACGGATGCGGGCGGGCGACTCGCCGCAGGCCGCCTGCGAAGCTGCGATCGCCCGCGTGATCGCGAAGAACCCCGACCCCAAGACCTATCAGGTGGGGATCCTCGCCATCGATCGCGACGGCCGCTGCGGCGGCTTCGCGGTGCAGAAGGGATTCGACTTCGCCCGCTCCACGCTCGATTCGACCTCGCTGGTCGATGCGCCCTGGGCGGTCTGACGCCCGGGCCTCTGGCCGGCCGTGCGTTGGGCCAGGCGGGTCACCCTGCCCCAGACCCAAGCACCTTCGGTTTGGGTACCTTTCGCCCCATGGACGAACTCAAGGTCTACGACGAAGACGGCGACTTGCTCATGGACGCCGCGAAGGTGGCGAAGAAGGTGGTGGTGGTGCCCGCGGGCGACCCTCGATCCGCCGCAGTCAGCGATCGGCTTCGCATCGTCTGGGGGCAGCACCTGCTCTCGGATCTCCTCGACGGTCGCTACCGCACCGTGGTCTGCGGCATCAACGACGATGACAACGGACGTGGGGTGCTCGGAGAGCTGTTGAAGCTGATCCCCACGAGCCAGTGGACCCTCGAAAGCGCCACCAGCTACGCCAAGATGTTCCGCAACGCTGTGGCGATGCACGCGGCGGAGGATCGCGAGCCCTACGTGCTCAAGTTCGATCTCGACCGGCTGCTGATCCTCGCCCTGCTGCGACCCGCGGGCCGCGACCACTTCACCCTCGAGGACCTCTTCCGAGGGTTCCGCACCGTCGCCAAGATGCTGCAGGGCCGACGTGATCGCCAACCCGCCGCGACGGTCTCGTTCCTCGGGGCCAAGAGCAATCGCCTGATCGACCATCGCGGCGAGAGTCCAAGCTTCGAGTCGGTCCTCGACGCCATGTACAAGGGCGGCTTCACCGGCGACGTCTATCCGCCGCCGGGGATGTGGGAACTCGGCACCACCGGGGTCTATCCGACCTTCCCCTTCCCCGAGAGCCTCGACCGCATGCGGCAAGGCAACTGCTGACCGCGACGCCGAATCGCGGCATGCGTTCGGGCGGGCGGCCCGCGTCAATCGGGACCACGGTTTCGTGGCGCCGTTGAACACGACTCGGTCGCCACGTTGGCGAACCTGGCGGAATCTGCGGGCAGTCCGGGAGTCGAGTCGTCGCGACGAGGCTCTAGGTGCGCAATCGATACCGCAGCAGCCGCAGGGCGTTGAGCGCGACCACCACCGTGCTTCCCTCGTGCAGCACCACCGCCCACGCGACCGTGGTCATGCCGAGGATTCCGAGGGGGATCAGCAGGCACACCACCCCCATCGAGATGATCACGTTCTGCAGAATGAGCATTCGCGTCGCGCGGCTCAGGCCGATCGCGAAGGGAAGCCGGGTGAGGTCATCGGACATCAAGGCCAGGTCCGCAGCCTCGAGGGCCACATCGGTGCCCTTCGAGCCCATCGCGATGCCGACGGTGGCTGCTGCGAGCGCCGGGGCGTCGTTGACGCCATCTCCGACCATCGCAGTGCGCCCGAAGCGCTCGAGCATCGCCCGGACTGCCTTGATCTTGTCCTCGGGCAGAAGCGAGGCCTCGATCTCGGTCACGCCGATCTCGGCTGCGATCGACTCGGCGACGGCGCGGTTGTCGCCGGTGAGCATCACGAGGTGCTCGATCCGCATCCTTCGCAGCGTGTCGAGCACTTCTCGAACACCTTCGCGGGGCCGATCGGCGAGACCGATCACGCCGAGGAAGCGATCGCCGTGTGCGACCACCATCACCGTCTGCGCCGAGGATTCGACCGCGGCGGCCTGCTGCTCGATCGCGGTGCTCGCGCGCGGCCCGGAGGCACCGTCGAACAACTTGAGGCTGCCCACCCGCACCCGTTCCCCCGCCACCGTCGCCTCGAGCCCGCGGCCCTGACGCACCTGCGGGTCGCTCGCAGCGGGAACGTCGAGTGATCGCTTCTCGGCCGCCCGAATCACCGCCTTGGCGAGCGGATGCGGCGAGTGCGATTCCACCGCGGCGGCGACTGCGAGCAGCGAGTCCTCCTCGGTGCCCTCGATCGGATGGACCGAGACCACCTGCGGCTCGCCCTCGGTGAGGGTGCCGGTCTTGTCGAAGGCGATCGCCCGGATGGTGCCGAGTTCCTCGAGGTGGATGCCGCCCTTGACGAGGACGCCGTTCCGGGCCGCCTGCCCGATTCCCGCGAGCACCGCCGCGGGCGTCGAGATCGCCAGCGCGCAGGGCGAGGCGCCGACGAGCACCGTCATCGCCCGCAGGAACGACTCGCTCCAGTCGAGCCATCCGACGATCGGCGGCAGGAAGATCATGCCGGTCACGAAGAGCAGGACGATCGGCACGAACACCCGGGTGAACCGCTCCGCGAGGCGCTGGCTCGGCGATCGCTGCTCCTGCGCCTCTTCGACAAGGCGGATCATGCGGCTCATCAGGGTCTCGGAGGCGAGGGTACGGACCTCGACCACCAATCCCCCGTCGCCGTTGACGGTGCCCGCGAAGACCTCGCTCCCGATCGACTTCGCCACCGGCCTGCTCTCGCCGGTGATCGGGCTCTGGTCGACCTCGGACTCGCCTTCGGTCACCGCACCATCGACCGGCAGCCGCTCGCCCGGCTGCACCGAGACGAGATCACCGGGGACGAGCGCTTCGACCGGGACGATCTCCTCGCGCCCGTCGCGACGGCGTCGCGCCGTGGGTGGCGAGAGCTTCCCCAACGCTTCGATCGCCTTGCGAGCCTGCCCAAGGGCGTAGTGCTCGAGCGCATGGCCGAGCGAGAAGAGAAAGAGCAGCAGGCCGCCTTCCTCGGGATGGCCCACCGCCGCGGCGCCGACCGCGGCGATGATCATGAGCAGATCGATGTCGAACTGGAGCTTGAGGGCGAGGCGAATCGAGTTTCGCAGCACCTCGGTGCCGGCGACGAGGTAGCACCCTCCGTAGAGCACCCACACCAGCGGTGAACGGCCCTCGGCGGCGAAGGTCTCGATCAGCCAGCCGGCGAGCAGGAGCAGCCCGGCCAAGACCGTGATCTGAAGATCGCGGTGCCGCGCGAGTCGCAACAGCATGCCGCCGCCCTCACTCGACTGGACCTGATCGCTCACGCGACCGACCCTTCGCCTCGGGCAAGGGCGGTGGCCGCAACTCGCCGCGAGTCGACCGGTCGGTTCATGCGCGGCGAGGATATCCGCTCGTCGAGAGGATCACTCCGCGGGCGGGGCGAGCAGGCGGTTGCTCATGACGAATCCGCGATCGACCGAGGAGAAGTCCCAGACCGCCGGACCCACGAAGCGCCGCCACAGCGCCGGATCGAGCAGCCGGTCGAGGTCGATCTCGCCGAGGTCGAAGTCGGGCAGTCCGCCGTCCTCGCCATCGAGACCGATCTCCATCTCCTCGAGCGGATCGAGTTCCTTCATCATCTCGCGCTGCACCTCGATGGAGGCCATGAGGTCGCTGACCCCGAAGCCCACCACGCGACGGCCGGCGATCGAGTCGAGCCCCCGTGACATCGCGGCATCCTCGCGTTCGCCCTCGGCGGGGCCACGCAAGGCCTGCTCGACCGCAGCGGCGGGCCCGACGAAGACATGCCCATGCCCGAGCCCGATCGCCATCGGAGCGAACTCGTCGCTGTAGATCGCCTGCCCCTGGAAGTCGCGACGGAGCAGGCCCATGCTCGGGCCCATCAGGGCGACCATCGGTTCGATCTGGGTGAGATCGCTGCTGGGAATCGCGATCACCGTCTCCATGCTGTCGAAGTCGATGGGATGCCGCACCGAGCTGTAGACGTGCACGGGCGAACCGAGGGCGGAGAAGGCGTTCTCGAGGATCGGCCCCATCTGGGCGAGCATCATCTCGATCTGCTCACGCTCCATCTCGCCGAGGCTCGCCACGATCTCGCGAATGGTCGGCATCACCGCATCGAAGCGCACATTGAAGCGGCCGTAGGAGATGGCGTCTGCAGGCACCATCGCCGGCGGCGCCTCGACGGCCGAGTCGGCGTCGATCAGCGCGAGCAGACCGCTCTTGCCGCCGGGCACCGTGGTGGCGATCCGCTGGTCGATCATCGAGCCGTCGCGGCCGACGCTCACGCCCAGGGCGTGCGCGCGGATGTCGCCGAAGGCCTTGGTGAGCATCGGCTGCACCATGGCCAGCATGAAGGCGCCGTCTCCCATGGCCAGGAGCTTCTGAAAGTTTGCGGTGAGCAGCATGGCGTAGAGGTCGGGCTCACCGAGCAGTTCGATGGTGTCCTTGAAGTCGTCGAGGCCGCCGATGGTCTCGCCTCCGGGGCGGCCGTCGAGGGTGAGGAGCATCTCCTCGAGCACCGAGAGGTCGCTTGCGAAGAGGTGGCGATTGCCGCGCCGCAGGATGTGCATGGCATCGAATCCGGTGAACGCCGCCATCGGATCGATCCCGAAGGGATCGCCGAAGTCGGGCATGTCCTCCTCGTCTTCGTCACGGAAGCGAATGGTCCGCACCACCTCGTCGCGGAGGTCGGTGCGCGACATCATGGGGTTGTCCTTCTCGGCACGGTCGATCATCGCCTCGACGAGTTCAGTGCTGCCGGCGGCGTCGCCCCAGTCGATGAACCCCAGCACGAATTCGCGCTCGAGGCCGAGTTCCTCGTCCATCCGCATGAAGATCGCGGCGCCGAACGACGCCGGTGCCGAGAGCCGGTCGTCGGGCCGACCGAGTTCGGTGGCCATCTCCGACATCGACTCCTCGAGCTCCGCCATGGCGGGCTTGAGGGCCTCCTGGAACTCCTCGGATTCCCACAGGCCCCAGAGCGGAGTCTTCTGGAAGCGGCCCCAGGCGCCCGCGAAGTCGTCGGAGCCGATCACGACCGCCGACGAGGCCGGCGCGAAGTTGCGAATCGAAAGCGGCGGCTCCGCCGTGGCGGAGAACGAGATGGTGGCGAGCAGGAGCGTCGAGGCGGCGAGGTGCAGCGAACGAAGGCGGAGCATGGTCGGGGATTCCAAGGTGCCAGCGACAGGCTGGCGACGTTCAGCGGGATACTTCGGTGGCGGGCGGCCCGGTCACCAGTTCCGGCGCGATGCCGGCGCGGCGTCGCGGCGGCGGCGGGTGGTAGCGGTGACCGGAGTTGGGGTTGCTCGGATCGAAGGCAAAGGCGTCGCGATGGCGAATGAAGTCCTTCACGTAGCGGGCGGGGATGGCGAAGTTGAGGGCCTCCATCGAGAGGATTCCCATGTTGGTGATGCCGACCACCTCGCCGCGGGCGTTGAAGAGCGGCCCGCCCGAGTTGCCGGGATTGATCGCGGCATCGATCTGGATGTAGGTCAGTCCGCCGATCTCGCGGGTCCGGGTCGAAACGACCCCTTCGGTCAGGGTCTGCTCGAGACCGAGCGGGTTGCCGATGGCGAAGATCGGCTGGCCGGGCACGAGGGCGTCTTCGTGCTCGAGCAGGGAGAAGTCGAATGGCTTGCCATCGGGGTGGGTGATGCGGACCAGCGCGAGGTCGTAGTGGTTGTTGACCGCGATGAGCTCGACATCCTCGATGGTGGTGCGCTTGAGGGTGCCGTCGGGCTCGGGCAGCCACACCGTCGCCCGCAGCGCCGTCTCGCCCTGCACCACGTGGGCGTTGGTCACCGCATAGCCGTCTGGATGAATGATCACACCCGACCCGAGTCCGCGCGGGGTCGCCACCTTGACCACCGCCGGACCGAGCAGCCTCGCCTGCTCGCGGGCGCTCCGCTCGGGGAGCGATTCGAGGGTCGAGTAGAGCGCCGACTCGTCGCGATCGACCTCGACCGCTCCGTCGCCCTCGATGATCTCCGCGAGGTCGGCCACCTTGAACTCGAGGACCTGGGGCCCGACGTCGATCCAGACCGAGGTGTCGGTTCGCTTCACGATCTCGCCCGCCACGGTCGCGCCGCCGCGGAGGATCAGGCGGTCACCGCCCGAGGGAACGGTCTCGTCGTCGCCGGCCGCGGCGCGAGCCTCGAGTCCGGATGACGAGGTCACGAGCACGGCGGCAAGAACGATCGCGATTCGAAGGGCAATGGCGTGCATGAGGGTCCGTACTATAGGGACGCTCGCGGTGCGGATTCCGCCGCGAACAACGAGGAACACCGATGACTTCAACTCTTCGCGGCGCCGCGGCGCCCGCTGCCGCCGTCGCGATGCTGGTCGCTCCCTTGCCGGGCTTTGCGGATGCCCCCGCGTCTGCGTGGGGCGATGATCCCCCGGCGTCGGAGACTCAGGACCGACCACCGCTCGGCGAGTACTTCGGCTTCGACGGTCTCGACATTCTTCCGGTGGGCTCCGGCGCCGGTCCCGCGGTGGCGGCCGATGTCGATGGCGACGGGCTGCTTGACCTGGTGGTCGCGAACAACCGGCTCAGCCGCATCGAGATCTTCCGCCAGAAGCCTGGCGCCTCGCCGGAGGACCCCGTGGTGCCGCCCAACCGGGTGAACGAGTTCCCCGATCACTGGCGCTTCGAGCGCTCATGGGTGCCGGTCGGGCACGAGGTCTCCGATCTCGAGGCCGGCGACTTCGACGGCGACGGCGTGCTCGAACTCGCCTACGCCGGACAGCCCGGTTCGATCGTCTTCCTCGAGCAGCCCGAAGCCGGCCGCTTCGAACTCGCCCGTCGTGAGCCGGTCCGGGGACTCGTCGGATCGCCCGAGGGCTTTTCGGTGGCGGACCTGGTGGGTGATGAAGGACTCGAGGTGGCTGCGATCGTCGGTGGACGCCTGCAGGTCTGGCCGATCGAGCCCGGTTGGAGGCTCGGGCAACCGACGGTCCTCTCGGCCGGCACCGGCAACATCGCCGGATTCTCGGTGGCCGATGTCGATGGCGATGGCCACCGCGACCTCGTCGGGATCATTCCCGAGGATGGCGCGCCGCTGCGAGTCTGGCTCGCGACCGTTGATCCTGCCACGGGCGCCCGCGCCTTTGGTCCCCAACTTCGCTTCGAGATGCCCGCCCTGCGTCATGTCGGCGCCGTGCAACTGCCCGGCGATGCGGCGGCGCGGTTGGCAGTGCTCGAGCGGGCCTCGAAGCGGCTCGCGGTCTACCAGCTTGCCGCCGACGCCGACTCAGCCGGCGGCGGTCGCGGCTCGCTGCGCTACTTCGGCTTCGACGACCCCACCGCCCGCAAGCGCTTCACCGCAGTCGGCGATGTCGACGGCGATGGACGCGAGGATCTCGTCGCGAGCAACATCGACGCCAACGCGGTGGTGGTCTACCGGCAGGTGCCGGGCCGCGGTTTCGAGCAGGCCGCCTCGTTCCCCGCCTACGCAGACCTCGACGGGCTTGCGGTTCGCGATCTCGACGGAGACGGTCAAGCCGAGATCCTCGTGCAGAGCGAGAAGGAAGGTGTCGCGGGCGTGGCGCGATGGGCCGGAGGCTCGCTCTCGTTCCCGCAGGCGCTGCCACTCTCGGCGGGCCATGTGCCGGTGGCGGTCGCGGCGGTCGAACTCGATGCCGGACCAACCGCGGCGATCGTGTCGCGGGAGAACCGGGCCTACACCCTCGATCTGGTGGGCCCGCGGGCTGAGGCGACCAGCGTCCAGCTTGGCGACCTACCCAGGCCGCCGGCTTCGATCCTCGCCCTCGATGCCAATGGAAGCGGCCGCCGCGACCTTCTGCTGCTGACACCGGATCGGCCCATGGTGATGCTCGAAGCCCAGGCTCCCGGCAGCCAGCAGCCTTGGCGGGTGGTCACCTCTGCGGAGATGGGGCAGTTCGGTCTGGTGCAGGCGGCGAGCGCCGACAACACCGCGATTGCCGACCTCGACGGCGACGGACGCCCGGAACTGCTCGTCGCCGACCGCAACTTCATTCGCGGATTGCGCTACGACCCCGATCCCGCCGACGGCGCCACCCCGGGCTGGCAGATCGTCGGCCAACTCAACGCGGATCGCGCCGATTCGAAGCTGGTGTCGCTCGCGATCTTCCCCGACCGCATCGTCGCAGCCGATCGCGGCAACGACCGTCTGGTGGTCTTCTCCCGCGACGGCGAGCGGTGGTCGCAGCGGCCTTCCGTCGACCTCGAGGGCTTTCGGGTGCGCTCGATCGAGAGCGGCTCCTTCTCGGGGGATGAAGCGGAGGATGTCCTGGTGATCGCAGACGACGGATTCGCGGTGGTGCGGCTCGCCGGCGGCGGGCCGACCCTGCGCGAGGTCGGTTCGTGGCGTCCCGAGGATTCTCGCTCGCTGCATCACGATCTCGTCGCGGGCGATCTCAACGGCGACGGATTCAGCGATCTCGCGGTCGCCGACGCGGGCCGGCAGGCCCTCGACCTGCTTTCCTTCGCCGAGGACGGAAGCCTCGTCCATGCCACCGGGTTTCCCATCTTCGAGACCAAGATCTTCAGCGCCGGGGAAGTCCGCGAGTTCGAGCCGCATCAGATGCTGGTGGCGGATGTGACCGGCGACGGCAGGGCCGACCTCGTGCTGCTCTGCCACGATCGGGTGCTCGTCTATCCGCAGGACGCGGGCGAGGCTCCCATCGGAACTTCCCGGTGAGGCGAGCATCGTGCTGATTCCGCTGGGCACCGATCCCCCGCCGCGGCGAAGTCCGCTGGTGGTGCCGATGATCGTCGGAGCGAACGTCGCGATCTTTGCGGTGGGGCTCTTCGGTGAACGCCTCTTCGGCTGGCCGGTCGAGCGGCTCTCGAGCGCGGGAATGCTGCGTTCGGGCGAGGCGTTCCGCTGGTGGCAGTTGCTGAGCTACCAGTTTCTGCACGACCCGTGGGGGATCGCCCACCTCCTCTTCAACATGGTGTTCCTCTGGGTCTTCGGAAACGCCGTCGAAGGAAGCCTCGGACGCTTCGGCTTCCTCACCTTCTACCTCGCCGGCGGCGCCGTCGCGGGCTTGGCGCAGATTGCCACGAGTCCGGCGGGAGTGATCGGTGCGAGCGGTTCGACCGCAGCCACCGCCGGTGCGTTCCTGGCCCTCTTTCCGCGAACCCGCATCCGCGCCCTGCTCTTCTTCCTGCTGATCGGGGTCTATCTCATTCCCGCAGGCTGGTTCATCGGCCTCTATGTCGTGCTCGATGTGCTGGGCGCGTTGGGGGCCCGAAGCAGCGGCGTCGCCTACGCCGCCCACCTCGGCGGGTATCTCTTCGGATTCGCAGTTGGCATGGCCCTGCTCTGGAGCAACCTCGTGCCCCGCGGCGAGTTCGACATGCTCTTTCTGTGGAAGCAGGCTGGTCGCCGCCGCGCCATGCGCCGAGCGATCGGTGGTGCCGCATCACCTTGGAGCAGTGCCCCCGCACCCCCTTCCGGTGCGGCGGCCGCTGCGTCCCCATCGCCGCGAAGCCGCGGTCGCGAGGCGGACGATCCATTCCGCTCGCGTCGCGCCGAGATCGCGAGCCTGCTCGAGCAGCGCCGGTTCGACGAGGCGATCACCGCCTACCGGCGACTCCGCCGCGATGCCCCGAAGACCGTGCTCGCCGAGAAGGCGCAGGAGGAGATCGCGACGCAACTGGCCGCCGCCGGCGATGACGTCGAGGCGGTCGAAGCGTGGGAACGGCTGCTTGCTCGGTATCCGCTCACGCCGCGGCGCGATGAAGTGCGCCTGCTGCTCGCCGCCAAGTGCCTGCGGCGACTCGCAGAGCCGGCCCGCGCTCGCGAACACCTCGCCGCGCTTGCCGGACGCGAACTGCCTTCGCAGCTTGCCTCGCTGCGGGAGACCCTGATCGGCGAGGCGGGGTAGCGACGACGGTCGGAACCCACGAGACGCGTCTCGCGATGCGCGGCAGTCCGCGTCGAGAGGCTGCGCTCCGATCTGAAGTGTTGGGCCTTGCGGCGGTCTCTTGAAGGCCGCCAACTGGATCACCCATCGGCAGGCAGCGTCGATCGCCACCGTGCCGCGTCCGCATCGTGCCCCCCCTGCGGATCCTCGGCGTGCCAGCGCTCGAGGTTCTCGATGAGCCCTCGTCTCGCCTCGATCGATCGACGGTGCTGCGGGCCGAATTCGGCTTCGAGCAGCGTCGCGGCTTCCTCGAGGTTCTCCGCCGCCCCCGCGAACCGCCCCATCTCGGTAAGGGTTCGTCCCCGGTACATCAGGAAGACCCCGATGTTCCAGTGGTCCGCGGGCAGCGTGCGGCGTGCGCGGACCAGGGTCTCGTCGAGCGTCGCGAGCGAGTCGTCGAGCCGACCGACCGACCGATAGACGCCGCCGAGATTCGCCATCGCCACGATGGTGGTCAGGGCGTCGGGGCCGTTGTTCCGCTCGGTGGCGAGGAGTCCCTCCTCGAAGATCGGCAAGGCCTCTTCGAAGCGGCCGAGATCGTTGAGCACGACCCCGACGTTTCGTCGCGTGGTGACCGCCATCGGATGGGCCTCGCCGTGGGTCGCCACGATGCGGGGATAGACCCCTTCGAGCATGGCGAGGGCCTCGTCGCTGCGGGCCGCCGACTGCAGGAGGGCGCCGAAGTTCACCTCGATCGTCATGCGCTCGGGATCGGTCGACGACATCACCTCCGCCGCGAACGTCAGCGCCTCGCGGTAGAGCGCCTCCGAGTCCGCGAGCAGTCCGAGGCGCCGCTTGCGAATCGCCAGATTCTGCATGGCGCGAATGGTCCCGGGATGCCGCTCGCCGAGCAGCGAGCGGCGCTTCGCGAGCACTTCCTCCTCGATCGCGGCGGCCTCCTCGAGTCGGCCCGCGATTCCAAGCAGCACTGCGTAGTCGCCTTGGGCGATGAGCGTGCTCGGATGATCACGCCCGAGTTCCGCGGCCATTTCCGCGAGCAGCCTCTCGCACTCGGTGATCGCCTCCTCCACATCCCCGAGGTCGGAGAGGCTGTTGACGAAGCCCAGTCGCATCATGAATCGACTTGTTCCGCGGCGGAGCGGCTCGTTCACGCCGGCGAGATCGCCCGACTCGATGGTGGCGGCGAGCGATCTCCGCACCTCGAGGGCCTGCTCGAGTCGCCCGAGGCTCTCGAGCGCCGCCGCCCGCGCATCGGCGACGCGGAGATCCCGCGCGATCCCGGCTTCGTCGGCCTCGCGGTCCAAGGTGTCGTGGATCCCAAGTTGCTGCTCGTAGCCCTCGGTCGATTCGGGGAAGCTCTCGGCGTAGGCAAGGCCGCAGCTGCTGCGCAGCGGGTCCGCGCGGTTCAGGGCCGCCTGCGCCGTGGCCCAGGCAGCTGCGATCTCGGCGGTCAACTCCTCACCTCGGCCGAGCTGCTGCAGGGCTTCGAACTCGATGGTGACCGCCTCGAGCACCAGGGGATCTTCGCGGCCGTGCTCGGCGAGCAGGATCGCCTTGGCTCGCTGCGAGGCTTGAAGGCCATCC
>JAPOKA010000055.1 GCA_029977865.1 bacterium | reverse complement strand
ATTCGGAGCGATGCTTCTTCCGCGACCAATGGGGTCGTGGGGTGATGCGGCACACCGACTCCGAACACAGTTCACCGCTTCGAAACCTGCCGCATCTTCGTTCGCCATTCATCGGGCCTTCGGATCGAAATCGCCATGTCGAACTCTTACCGCCGCATCGACTCGGACCTTCCCTCTCGCGTGCTGTTTTTCTCGATCACAGCGCTCGCCGCGATCGGACTTGCGTCCACTGCGTTCGCACAGTGCGGCGAGCCCGGCTCCGGCACGTGCTGTGCGCCGCACACCAACACCGGCTGCGAGGATCGCGATTGCTGCATGACCGTCTGCAAGGTCGACCCGTTCTGCTGCGATGTCGGCTGGGACGAGTACTGCGCAGGCGCCGCCAGCGTGCTCTGTGCCGGGTGCGAGGCGACGCCGGTGGTGGTGATGGCCTTCGGGGGAAGCACGGTGGTGCCCGGCGGCACGTCCATCGATGCATGTGACCTCGCGTCCTACAACCCCGAGACCGGGGTGTGGGCCACCTACTTCGATGGCGACGACGTCGGACTCTCCGGCAAGACCATTTCCGCGGCCAGCCGGCTGCCCGATGGCGACCTGCTGTTCGCGATCTCCGGCGGCGGCGTGCTTGCCGACCTGGTCGATGCACCGGTGGGCAATGCCTACGACGGCCAGGACCTTCTTCGCTTCACGCCCACCACGCTGGGTTCCCAGACCTCAGGAACCTGGTCGTTCTTCTTCGACGGTTCCGATGTCGGTCTCGGCGGCTCGACCTCGTACGAGATCATTTCCGCAAGCGTGATCGAGAACGGCTTGGTGATCGGCCTCAAGGGCAGCGGTTCCCTGCCCGGCATGGGCTCGTTCACCGCCTACGACCTGATGGCCTTCACGCCGGCTTCGTACGGCAGCGTCACCGACGGGTCTTGGCAGAAGTTCTTCGAGGGCGCTGACGTCGGCCTCACCACCAACAACGAGAAGCTCGACGCCGCGTGCGTCGACACCGATGGCACCATCCTGCTGTCGACCAAGGGCAACTTCACCGTCTACGAGCTCGGTGGCGGTCGAGGAGACATCTTCGAGTTCATTCCCACGACCCTCGGCACGGCCACGAGCGGCAACTTCAACATGTACCTCTCGGCGTCGACGATGGGACTCTCCGCCGGCGCGAACTCGTCCGCGATCTTCATCAGTCGGGTGAGCTACCCGACCGGTCAGCGTCCGCCCGACGGCGGAGGCGGCGGCGGCAATGAGCCGACCTGCGGCGATCCGCTCGCCCTCAGCTGCTGCATCGTCCACAACACGCCCTACTGCGCCGACGGCACCTGCTGCGAGGCGGTGTGCGCGGTGGACCCGGTCTGCTGCGATGCCGGCTGGGACCACTACTGCGTCAACGCAGCGGCGGCCCTCTGCGAGCCGTGCCTGCCGACGCCCCTCGTCGTTGCGGCCTTCGGCACCACCTACGGCCTTCCCGGCGGAGTCGCGGTCGAGGCCTGCGACCTCGCGGCCTTCGACACCGGCACCGGCCTGTGGTCGATGTATCTCCACGGTTCGGACGTCGGCCTCTCCGGCATGACCATCGCGGCCGCCACCGTCCTTCCCGACGGCGACCTGCTGCTCTCATTCGAGGCTCCCGGCACCTTGCCCGGCCTGCTCGGCGGACCGGATGAGGAGAACTTCGACGAGTTCGACATCCTGCGATTCACCCCGATCTCGCTGGGCGATTCCAGTTCGGGCGCCTGGAGCTTCTACTTCGACGGCTCCGATGTCGGGCTCTCCAGCAGTGCCAACCAGTCGATCCGAGCGATCGGCTCGATGGCCGACGGATCACTGCTGATCGCCACGCTCAACGGCGGCAGCCTCGCCGGCGTCGGCGCCTTCAAGCAGCACGACCTTGTGCGGTTCGAGCCGTTGTCGCTCGGCGACGTGACCAGCGGCACCTGGAGCATGCACTTCGATGGTTCGGACGTGGGGCTCTCCCACAACTCGCAGGAGCCCATCGACTCAGCCTTCGTCAAGCCGGACGGCCGCATCACCTTCTCGACCCGCGGCAACATCTCCGTCTCGGGCTACTCGGGCGGCAAGAGCGACCTTGTCGAGTTCACGCCCACCCAGACCGGATCGACCACCACCGGCAGTTTCAGCGTCTTCCTCACCGCGGGCTCGTTCGGGCTCGCCACCAGCGCGAACATCCGGGCCGCCTTCGAGCAGACCCCGGTCGTCCCCGACACCCCGCGACCCTCGGATGCGTCGCTGATCATGTTCGACCGCTTGCCGCACGACGCCACCCATCAGGCGGCGATCAATGACGGCTTCGAGCGGTACATCATCATCTATCAGGGCGTCGACCCCGATGCCAAGGCGACCGGTGTCATCAATGCCGAGGTCGTGATTCAGGCGATCCTCGAGCAGGAGGGGCCCTCGCCCTCGGGATACGGAGTGCTCGACTTCGAGTTCCCGTTCATGGCTCGACTCGAAGCCGGCCCGAGCGACCCCAACTGGCAGATGACGGTCGACACCGTGGTGAACCTTCTTCAGCAGGTGAAGGCCGCCTATCCGGGCGTGCAGTGGACCATGTACGGCATGCCCTCGCTTCCCTACTGGAGCCCGAACGGCGGCTACAGCTGGAACACCATGAGCGAGGAAGAGCGTGAGGCGTTGATCGCGCAGCGGCTTGAGGCCTTCTTCCCGGTGCTCGCCGAGTGCGATTGGCTCAACCCGAGCGTCTACGACCGCTACGAGCTGGCGCTCTACACGCCGGAGCAGCAGCCGGCGATCAGCGAGCGCGAAGCGGCCTGGCGGCACTACAAGATGGAGGTCTGCAATCGATTCAACCAGTCCAGCGGACAGGCCGCCAAGCCGACCATCGCCATGGTGAGCCCGATGTTCTGGAAGGTCGGCAACATCGAATACAACATGAAGCAGACGCCGATCGCGGAACTGCTCTCGGATCAGGTGCATCCGATGCTCCTGAACGGTGCCGACGGCGTGGCGCTCTGGACCGGATTCACCTACTACCCGCGTGCGGCCACTTCGGCGGCCGATCTCGGTCAGGGCCAGATCGACACCCGGTATGCCTTCACGCAGGACTATCTCGATGGTGTCGAGCCGGCTGATTGGACCGACCCGGCCCTGTTCGAGCTCCTCGTCGAGTTGACCTCTCAGTACGCCCTGCAGCGGCTCGGCGAGATCCGCGCCGACCTCGAGGTCTTCATCCCCGGGAACACCGGGCCCTGATCGGTCTCCTTCTCCTGAGTTTCTCCTTGGTGCAGGCGGGGCTCGCATTGCGGGCCCCGCCTGCTGCGCAGAAGGACCACGGCGCTCGGGGCCCCACCGCGGTGCTCGCCGCGTGCGGCCGGATCGCCTCGCGGAGGTCTGGTCGAAGGGGGGGACATGCATCCTCAGGGGCGAGATTCTCGGTCTTGCCCTCGCGTTGGGCGGCGCGGGTCCGATTGCCGCGCCCGCTCGGATCCGCCCAAGTCCCTCCGCGGTCGCGATCCCGTCGTGTTCGAGGCCGATATGCTTCCCGTCCGCCGAACCAGCCGGCCCAAGATCATGGCCTCGAACCTCTTCCGCATCATTGCCACCGTCCTGCTGCTTCTGCAGTCGGTGACGTCGCTCGCTCGCGGGGGAGCGATGTGCATTCCGATCGCCTGCGGTGAAGTGCACGAGGTCGCGCAGCGCGGCTCCTGCCACAGCGCCTGCTCGCATCACGCGAGCCACCATGGCGGAGAGAGCAACCATCAGCATCGGCATGCAAGCGCGGGCCAGGCTCACGGCGACCATGTCGCGTTTCATCCGAGCTCCTCGCACGACTCCTGCGGTTGCCACATCCACATCGAGTTGAGCGGCCTTGAACTCTCCTCGAGTTCGAATGCGCCGGTGGTTCCGGCGATTCGCGATTCGCTGGCCGTGCGGATCGCCTCGAATCGCCCGATCCGCGATGGCTGGTGCGACCCGCTCGACGCGGACCTGACCTGGGCCAGATCCGACCAGCGACGAGTGATCGACGTCGCCTCGATCGTGGTCTAGCAAGTCGCGACCTCCATCCACCGACTCCGGCGCCGCGTCTCTCTGCGCGACGCCGACAGATTGCATCTCTCGCGTTCGGGCACGACTCCGAGCCAACGAGGGCGGCAGCGTGCTCGGAGTCGGACTTCCAACTCCAAGTCGACCTCTCCGCGACTGCCAGCAGCGGCGGAGCGCCGCACGCGGCGCAGCGGCTGGCGGGCCGAAACCGCTTGAATCAGGACTTCGCATGACTGGCGTAAACCATCAAACACGGTGCTCTCGGGCCTCTCGGACCGCAGGGATCGCCCTCGCGATGGCGGCGGGGGCTGCGATCACAGGCTGCCGGACCTACCAGCCCGCGCCCTTCGAGCCATCCGAGGCGATGTCGAGCTTCCTGCAGCGAACCCCGGACACCGCGGAGTTCGAGGCCTTCGCCGCGCGGCTCGGGGAAGCGAGCCCGCCGGGCCGCTTTGCCGTCGACGACGGCCTCTCGTTGCAGGAGGCGGAAGTGGTGGCCCTCTTCTTCAATCCCGAACTCCGAACCGCTCGCGCGTCCGCCCGCGTCTCCGAGGTCGCGGCGGCACACGCGGGACTCTGGCCCGACCCGACCCTCGGGCTCGAGTGGACCCATCTCCTCGAGTCGTCGCTCAACCCCAACGAGCTCTTCGGGACTCTCGGGTTCACCATTCCGATCTCCGGCCGGCTCGAAGTCGAGAAGGAGCGGCTCGGAGCAGCGCACGCCGAGCAGTTGTTCCGTGTCGCCGCCGACGAGTGGGCGGTGCGGATCGGACTTCGGGAGCAGTGGTCGGAGTGGACGGCCGCCCGAGCCCTCGCAGAGACTGCGGAGGCGTTCGTCGTCCAGGTCGATGCCTTGCGGGAAGTGGTGGAGGCGATGGAGCGGCTGGGAGAGCTGACGCGGGTCGAAGCGAGGCTCTTCCATCTTGAGCGCCTGCAGGCCGAGTTCATGCACGCTCGCTTCGCCGCCGACGAACGAGCGGCCCGGCTGGCGATCGAGCAGTCGATGGGGCTGCCGCCGCGCTCGTCCCCGCCGCTGGTCGCCGAACCGATGGCGGCGGTGACGCCGGGCCTCGGCGAAGCGGACTTGCGTGCGCTGGCGCTCGAGCGAAGTCCGCAGTTGTCGATCGTGACGGCGTCCTACGAAGTCGCGGAGAAGTCGCTCGAAGAGGCCATTCGAGCGCAGTGGCCGGATCTGGGGCTGACCCCGGGGTATGGATCGCAGGACGGCATTCGCCAGTTCACGCTCGGCTTCTCGCTCCCCATTCCCATCTTCAACGGCAATCGCCAGGCCATCGAAGTGGCGTTTGCCGATCGCGAACAGGCGCAGCTTGAAGTGGACCGGACCGTGCAGGCGATCGTGGCCGCGTCTGCGCTGGCATGCGAACGCCTTGCCGCGGCTTCGCAGCAGCGGGAGATCGTCGAGCGCGATCTCGCGCCGCTCGCTGAGAAGCAATACGCCGAAGCACGCGAACTGGCCCGCCTCGGCGAGGTCGACACCTTCATCCTGCTCGAAGGCTTGAAGCAGCAGTTCGAGACCAGAATCACCCTCATCGAATCTCTCCGCGACGAACGACTCGCCGCCATCGCCCTCGAGGCGATCGCGGGCCCCGAGCCGACGGTCGATCGTTTGGCGCAAGACACGGAGTCCTCATCATGAAACTCAGCATCCTCAGGCGTGGTCTTCTCTCCGGGCTGGCGGCGGCACTCCCGCTGCTGAGCGGTGTGCAGGCCTGCACGCGATCGCCCGAGCCGCCGCCGGCGGACGCCGGCGAAGCAGCGATGGCGCCGACCAATCGCATCGACATCCCAGAGCCGGTGCGGCGGAACCTCGGCATCGAGTTCGCGCGGGTCGAGCCGCGGCAGGTCGAGCGCACCATGCGCCTGCCGGGCCGCTTCGAACTGCTGCCCACCGCGCGGCGCGAGCATCGGGCGCCGATCGAGGGGCAGATCGACCTGCTCGTCGATCAGTATCAGGCCGTGGATGCGGGCACGCCGCTCTACCGGGTCGTCGGCAGCGGCTGGCGCGAACTCGAGGAGCAGATCCTCGCCACTCGCGCGAGGCTCGAGTCGATGGGGCCGGTCCGGCAGGCCCATCGCGTGCATGAAGCGAGCCTCGCCGAGAAGGTCGAGCTGTGGAAGGCTCGCCTGATCCAGCTCGAGCAGTTGCGACAGGCCGGAGGTGGGGCCGCGTCGCAGGTGACCGAGGCTCAGGCGACGCTCAATGCGACGCAGGCCGAACTGGCGGAGGTCATGGAGAAGGACGCGGAACTCGAGGCGAACCAGCGGGTGCTCGAAGCCGAGCTGCGGGCCCTCGAGGCGCGGCGGGATCTGCTGATCGAGCAGGCTGGGTGCGGCGGCGAGCAGGGGCCGGAGGGCGGACTGGTCGTCTGCGCCCGCGATGCTGGAGTGGTGGAGAGCCTCTCGGTCACGCCGGGAGGACAGGTCGAAGAGGGCGGACTCGTGCTCTCGGTGGTGCAGCCGGATCGGCTGAGATTCCGCGCCCACGCATTGCAGAGCGACCTTGACCGCCTGCGAAACGGAATGACCGCTCGCATCGCCGCGGCGAGCGCCGACGACAGCGGCCGGTTCGAGCCCATCGAGACCTCGATCATGCTCGGGCTCGCCGGTGATCCCGACGGACGCACCATCGACGTGATCGCCGAGCCGGAGACCTTGGCGTCGTGGGCGCGGGACGGCATCGTGGCCTCGCTCGAGGTCATGCTTGACGGAGGTCGAACCGAGCTGGCCATTCCCCAGCGGGCGGTGCTGCTCGATGGGATCGTGGCGGTGGTCTTCCGACGGGACCCCCGCGATCCCAACAAGGCGATCCGACTGGAAGCGGATCTCGGAGCGAGCGATGGCCGGTACGTCGAGATCCTCTCCGGAGTCAAGGCGGGAGACGAGGTGGTGGTCTCCGGCAATTACCCGCTGATGCTCGCGATGAGCGGCACCGCCACCAAGGGCGGGCACTTCCACTCCGACGGAACCTTCCACGCGGAGAGCGACTGATGTTCGCACGCCTGATCGCATTCTCGATCCAACGCGCACCGCTGGTGGTGGCGGTCTCCGGACTGCTGCTGCTCTTCGCCGGGCTCAAGCTCCGGGAGATGCCGGTCGACGTCTTCCCGGAACTCAACGCGCCGACGGTGGTGGTGATGAGCGAAGCGGGTGGACTCGCCGCCGACGAGGTCGAGGCGTTCGTCACCTTCCCCATCGAGACCGCGGTGAACGGACTTGCCGGCACTCGGCGGGTCCGCTCGGCCAGCGCCACCAGCCTCTCGATCGTCTGGGTCGAGTTCGACTGGGGCGTTGATCTGGGAAGGGCCCGCCAACTCGTCGCGGAACGGCTGGCCGCGGTCGAGGAACGGCTGCCTCCCGAGGTGCACGCGGAGATCGCACCCACCACCAGCATCACCGGCGAGGTGATGCTGCTGGCGCTCTCGTCGCCCGACGGCACGGCCACGCCCCTCGAACTGCGAGCCTACGGCGAGTTCGAACTGCGCAACGCGCTGCTGGCGATTCCGGGCGTCGCCCAGGTGGTGGCGATCGGCGGGGAACTTCCGCAGTACCGCGTCGATGTCAGTCAGGATCGCCTGGCGTTGCACGATCTCTCGATCGCCGACGTGGTCGAGGCGGCGCGAGGAGCCCACAGCACCGCGAGCGCCGGCTATCTGGGCGACGTCGATCGTCGCGAGATGCCGATCCGACAGATGGCGCGCGTGCGCGATCTCGAAGACGTCCGCGAGACGCTGGTCTCCATGCATGACGGGGCGGCGATCACGATCGGCGACGTCGCAGACGTGCGGCTCGCGCCCGCGCCGGCCCGCGGCACCGCCGCAGACCGCGGGATGCCGGCGGTGGTGCTCAGCGTGCAGAAGGCTCCCGGCAGCAACACGCTCGAACTGACCCGCGAGATCGATCGAGTGCTCGATGGGGTCGAGGCCTCGCTGCCTGCGGGGATGGTGCTCAACCGGAATCCCTTCCGAGCGGCCCGCTTCATCGAGCGATCGGTCCGGAACGTGACCAAGGTCCTGCTCGAAGCCACCGTGATCGTCGCGGTGATCCTGGTGCTGTTCCTGGTCAATGTGCGGGCGACCCTGGTCACCCTGACGGCACTGCCGCTCTCGCTCGCGGTCGCCATGCTGGTGCTGTGGGCCTGGGGACTCTCGGTGAACGTGATGACGCTCGGCGGACTCGCGGTCGCCATCGGCGGCCTGGTCGACGACGCGATCATCGACGTCGAGAACGTCCTTCGCCGCCTTCGCGAGAACGCGCGACGATCGCCGGGCGAGCGCCTGCCGTTCACGCAGGTGATCTACGACGCCTCCAACGAGATCCGTGGGGCGATGGTCTTCGCGACGGTGATCATCTGCGTCGTCTTCCTGCCGCTGCTCTTCCTCGAAGGCCTGGAGGGTCGGTTCTTCCGCCCGCTCGGCGTGGCCTACATCACCTCGATCCTCGCGTCGCTGGCGGTGGCGCTGACCCTGACTCCAGCGCTCTGCCGGCTGCTCTTCAGCCGACCCTTCGCGCGCGGCGGCGGAGGCGACGCTCCCGATCGGCACGGCGACGGAGCGCTGGTGCGCTGGCTGAAGCGCCGCTACGAACCGCTGCTCGTCGGCGCGATTCGCCGACGCTGGACGGTGCTGGCGGGGGCGGCACTGCTCGCCGCGGCGTCGCTCATGCTCGCGTCGACCTTCGGCACCTCGTTCCTGCCGACCTTCCGCGAAGGCACCTACACCGTCTTCCTGATGGCTCCGCCCGGTACCTCGCTTGCCGAGAGCGACCGGCTGGCGCGGGGAGTCGAGAGCCGGCTCGTCGAGATCGACGGGGCGATGAGCGTCACCCGGCGAACCGGCCGCGCCGAGCGCGACGAGCACGCGGAGCCGGTGAGCTTCTCCGAGATCGAGGTCACGGTGGCGCCCGAGGGCGACCACGAGGCGGTGCGCGAGGCGATCGACGCAGTGCTCGCAGGCGTGCCGGGCATCACCACCATGGTGGGGCAGCCGATCGAGCATCGGTTGTCGCACCTGCTCTCGGGGACGCCCGCGGCGATCGCGATCGATGTGTACGGGAGTGATCTCGATGGGCTTCGGACCGTCGCCAAGCGCATCGAAGCGGCCCTGCGGTCGATTCCCGGCACCCGAGATGTCGCGGCGAATCGCGAGATCCTCGTGGCTTCGGTGCCGATTCGATACCGCCTGCAGGAGCTCGCCTCGTTCGGGCTGACCCCGGCGTCGGCGGCCGAGCAGGTCCGGCAGGCGCTCTACGGCGAGACCGTTGCCGAGATCAACGAGGGCTTCCGCAGGTACGAACTGGTGGTCCGCCTCGAGGACTCCGGTCGCGAGCGCCTCGAGCAGATCGGGGAGCTCGTCCTCCGCGGGGTCGATGGGTCCAAGGTGCGGCTGCGGGATGTGGCCGACTTCGGCCCGGAGATGACCAGCAACCTCATCGCCCGTGAGAACGCTCGTCGCAAGGCGGTGATCTCGACCAACGTCTCTGCGGGCTACAACCTCGGCGATCTGGTGACGGCGGTGCGGGCCAAGGTCGATCCGATCGTGGCCGAAGCGGGGTTCACGGTGCGCTACGGCGGGCAGTTCGAGGCCCAGCAGGCGGCAAGCCGCACCATCCTGATGATGGGCTCGGTGGTGGCGGTGGTGATGTTCCTGCTGCTGCAGTTCACGACTGGCCGCGCTGCCACCGCGCTGCTGGTGATGCTCAACCTGCCCTTGGCCCTGATCGGCGGCGTGGTGGCGGTCTTCGTCAGCGAGTCTCCCGCGGTGCTGGAGAATCTGCAGGCGCTGGCGGGATTGGGAGAGGGGCGGTACATCGCTCCGGTGCTCTCGATCGCCAGCCTGGTGGGCTTCGTCACCCTCTTCGGCATCGCGGTGCGAAACGGCATCCTGCTGGTCAACCACTTCGACCATCTGCAGCGGCACGAAGGCCAGTCGCTTGCGGAGTCGATCCGCCGCGGGTCGATGGAGCGGCTGGTGCCGATCCTGATGACCGCTCTGACCGCCGCACTGGGCCTGGTGCCGCTGGCGCTGGCGGCTGGTCAGCCCGGGAGCGAACTGCTGGCGCCGCTGGCGGTGGTGGTCCTCGGCGGACTGGTCTCTTCGACGGTGCTCAATCTGTTCGTGGTGCCGGCGGGATACGCTCTGGTCTACGCGAAGGCGGGAACCTCGATTTCCGCCGCGGATCCGGAGATCGTGCCCACCTAAGCCATCGGACTCGACCTGCTCCTCGAGTGCCTTCGGGCCTCATCGCTCTGCGGAGCAACTGGTGTTCCGCGAGAATCTCCGTTCACCCCCGGCCCATCGTGGGGCGGGCCACGCTTACGAAAGGACTCCATGATCGATCGAAACACCCGACTTGCGTGCCTGCTTGCCGCCTTCAGTCTCGGGCTGTTCGCCCTCAACGGCTGTGGCGTCGAGTCCAAGCCCAATGCCGCGGACGACCACGACCACGCCGATCACGACCATGACCACGATCACGACCACGCCGATCACGACCACGACGGCGACACCGCCGACCATGCCGGCGAGCACGACCACCACTCGGGTGTGGTGGTCGATCTCGGCACCGTTACCGTGGATGGTGTCGCGGTCCGCGCCTCCTACGACGACGAACTGACTCCCGGCGAGGATCTTCCGGTGGATGTGTGGATCGATGGCGGCGCGGGTGGAGTCAGTTCGGTCCGGTTCTGGGTCGGTCTCGAGAGCGCGGAGGGATCGGTCAAGGCCCGTGCCGATCTCGAGGGCGATCACTGGCATGTGCATGTCGAAGTGCCAAACCCCCTCCCGGACGGCTCGAAGCTCTGGATCGACTTCGAGAAGAACGGAACCGCAACCGTGGCCGGATTCGACCTCAAGTCCTGAGTCGCCGGGCCGCCACTGAAACTCGAAGAGCCCTCCGAGATCGGAGGGCTCTTTGACTTGAGTGGTCTGATTGGCGCGGCTGGGACCGCGGATACCGGGAGCGCACCTCGAGGTGGGTCAGCCCGATCCGTTCGGCGAGTCGCCGCTGACCACCGGCTGGCCATCGCGCTTCCACGCGCGCAGTCCGCCCCGCAGCGTGAAGACCCGCTTGTAGCCCATCTCCATCAGTCGCTTGCTCGCCGACGCGGCGATCGGGTCTGCGTAGTCGGTGCCGTAGACGATGAAGGCGCCGAACCCGCTGAGCCGGCTCGAGGCCTCGTCGCTGATGGTGGCAAAGGGCATGTTGATGGCCCCCTCGATGTGCTCCTTCTCATACTCGGCGGGCATTCGCGGATCGAGCCAGGCAACGCGGTTGCCGCCCGAGGCGAAGATCCCGTGGGACTTGGTGCCTTCGGTGATCGCCTCCGCGGGCTCGACCCAGACCAGATCGCGATCACTGGTCTTGGTTTCGCAACCTCCTGCGAGCGCCGCCGTAAGCAACGCGGCGGCGTGGAGCCAGTTCGATCGTGGTCGTCGAGGTGATGCCATGGGCGTCTCTTCCTCTCTACGGGGCCGAGGACTCTGGGCCGGGACTCTGGTCAGGGTAGGCGAAACGGACGGCGGCCCTGTCGCGGCGCTCGTCGCCCAACTAGCATCGGCTCGGGCCTCCTGAGGCCATCGAGATCTGTGCTCCTGGGAACGCACGCGTGAACGACTTCCAAACCCTGCTTCCGCGGCCGAGTCGCCAGAAGGTCGTCGCGTGGATGTTGTCGCTGATCGCGGTGGTGGTCGCAGTGTCGGACGCAGCCGCGCAGGGAGTTCCCCGCCTCCCCGGTCTGCGGCCGTCGAGCGACGAGCAGATTCCTGCTGGCGATCGGCTCGTGCGTGCTCGCGTGGCACCGAGGACGATCGTGGTGCCGGCCGGGCAGCGGGTGCTTGCCGCGGTGGTGCTCGAGATCGATCCGGGGTGGCACGTCTACTGGAGGAACCCCGGGGACAGCGGAGTGCCGCCCTCCTTGAAGTGGAGCCTGCCGGCCGGAGTCGTCGCGGGACCGATTCGCTGGCCGCGACCGCAGGTCTTTCAATCGCCGGTCGAGACCACCATCGGCTACGAGCGCCAGGTCGGACTGGTCATCCCGATCGAGGCTGCTGCCGATGCCGTTCCGGGCCGCCACCGGGTTGAGCTCGAAGCGAGTTGGATGGTCTGCAAGGACCTCTGCTTCATGGGTCGTGGAACGGTTGCGGTCGAGTTGGAGGTGACTCCGGCCCCACCGGCGCAGCGGGAGGGGTCATCGGTTGACGCCGATGACGATCTGCCGCCGGCCGACCCGGAACTGCGAAGGCTCGTCGAACGCATTCCGCGGCCGCTTCCCCCCGATTCGCAGATCACGGTCCGCTTCGAGCCGACCTCGGCGGAGGAGGGCACCCTGATCCTCAGCGGGCCGAGCCGATTCGAGCGGATCGGATTCCTGCCCGATGCCGAGCTTGGAACGGAACTCCACGGTGGGCTTCCGCTCGAAGTGAAGGCCTCCGAGGGTCGCTTCCGCCTCGAAGTTCCGGTTTCCCTGCGTCCGGCCGACGTTCGAGGCGAAGCGTTCACGCTCGCCGGGGTCCTCGTCTTCGGAGAAAATCGGGAAGACCCCGCCTTTGAAGTTTCGGTCCCGGTCGGGAAGACCTCGCAACAAGGCCCGCCTTGAACAGTTGAATGGACTCGCCGGCGATCGCGGACCGGGCGCCGGCAACCCTCGGATGAACAACACCCCGAGACCAGACTCACGCACAGGAGATTCCATGAACCGTCTCAGCTCGATCGCCCGTCGCACCGCCACCCTCGCCGCGCTCGGCTTTGCCGCGAGCCTGCTCGCCGCAGCGCCTTTGCAGCAGTCCGCGGCTCCGACCAAGGGCTCGGACTCCAAGTCGGAGGGCGCCGTCGTCGGCAAGGCCGCGCCGAACTTCACCCTCAAGACCACCGACGGCAAGGACTGGAGCCTCGCCGACGCCAAGGGCAAGGTGGTGGTGCTCGAGTGGGTCAACCCCGAGTGCCCGGTCTGTGTTCGGGTCTGCCAAACCGGGGTGCTCGCCGACACCATCAAGGGCGTGAAGGCCGCCTACCCCGATGCGGTGTACGTGGCGATCAACTCGAGCGCCGCTCGTCCGAGCAGCCTCTCCTCCACCGCGTCCTATCTCGCCGCAAACAAGATCGAGATCCCCGCGCTGCTCGACACCGATGGCGCCGTGGGCCTGCAGTACCGTGCCAAGACCACCCCGCACTGCTTCGTCATCGATGCCGATGGGGTGCTCGTCTACCAGGGAGCCCTCGATGATGGCCGCAATGGCGGAGCCAAGACCAACTACGTGGTGAACGCGGTCAACGCGCTCAAGGCCGGCGAGGCGATCTCGCCCAGCTCCACCAAGCCCTACGGCTGCGGGATCAAGTACGCCAAGAACTGATCGGAAGCCTCTCGACTCGCCGCAGCGACAGTTCGCTGCGTGAGCCAGTCGGTCGCGAACTCCCGGCGGCCCGGACCTTGGTGTTCGGGCCGCCGTCTTGTGCGCGGCCCGGAGCGGACAGGTCCGCGGCCCGGGTCAGATACACGGTCGACAGCGCAGCCCGCGGCGCCGCCGGTCGCAGCGCCCTCGCCACCTGCGGCGAGCCTGGCCTCCTTCGCAGAGGTTCTCGGCGGATAGGCCATCCGATCGACACGGAATTGGAAGGTTCTCGATGCCTTCGCTTGCGCTCGGGATAGGCTCCATCAGCGGTCGTCGACCGCGGCGTCCCGCGATCCCCCGTTGGTTTCTTGGAGTCGGTCCCAATGCATCGAGCCATTCCCCGGCGACTGCTTCCGTCCGTGGTCGCAGCGACCTTGATGGTGACCGCGGTGGTGCAGGCCAGGCGAGGTCAAGGCGAGTACGAGACCCAGATCCTCGTCGCGTCTTCGCAGCGATGGATCGAGCAGCCGGCCGAGGTCTTCGAGAGTCTTCGCGTCATCGGGCCTGAAGATCTTCAGACGATTACGGTGCCGGACGGTCAGGGCGGGATGCGTGAGGTCGAGGTGATCGCCCTGGTCACGCTCACCAGCTACGTCGTCCCCTACGAGAACGCCCAGCCGCTCGATTCGTTCACGGTCGACGCGGACGGCTACTACCGAAGCAACATCTGGACCGCAGTCGCCGGCGACGTGGCGGAGTACTACTTCGATCACGATCTCCCCATCGGTTCTCCGGAGGGAATACAGTCTTCGATGCTTCAGGCACTAGGCATGCTGCCGGGCGAGGATGCCCAGGTCTTGACCTTCTATGTGGAGCCGAGATTCGTCACCCGCCCATCCTTCGCTCCCGCGATCGATGAAGCGGTCGCGCCGATCTGGAACGGGACTTCGTACGAGTGGACCACGACGCCCTCGTCGCCTTCACCGGAGTTCATGGGATTCGCCCCGACCGTGCTCCGCGCCGGGGTGTGGCAGCGGCCCTTCGATGTCTTCGCCGGCCCGAGGCAGTTCGCGGCGTGGATGGCGACCTGGAGCAACATGAGCTACGACCTCGACGCGGATCGGGCGTTCCCCTACACCGGTCTGGGATGGACCTGGAACTGGAGCGCCGATCCGGCGCTGAACGGATTCGCCATCAGCGAATTCCTGGTCAGCGGCGACGCGGAGTTCTGGTTCGCGAGCCTGAAGTCGCCCTACGAACAGCTCGAGCATGCTGCCGCCGATCGCGGCGATCTCGACTTCAACGGGATCGTCAACGCCGTGGATCTCGCGGAACTGATCGGCTGGTGGGGCGATACCGATCCACCCAAGGGCGACCTCGATCACGACGGCACGGTTGGGTTCGGGGACTTGTCGCTGCTGCTGTCGCAGTGGGGGCCGCTCTCGGGCAAGTGAGTTCGTCGCGCCGCGTTCAGGCGATCCAGTCTCCGATGACATGCCCATGCACGTCGGTGAGGCGCATGTCGCGGCCACCGAAGCGATGCACCAGCCGCTTGTGATCGACGCCGAGCAGGTGGAGCATGGTGGCGTGGAGGTCGTGGATGTCGACGGGGCGATCGACCGCCTTGTAGCCGTACTCGTCGGTGGCCCCGAACACGGTTCCGCCCCTGACGCCGCCGCCGGCCAGCCAGATCGAGAATCCGAATGGATTGTGGTCGCGGCCGTCGCTGCCTTGGGCGAAGGGGGTTCGACCGAACTCGCCGGCCCAGACCACCAGGGTCTCGTCGAGCAGGCCGCGGCGGCGAAGGTCGGTGAGCAGTCCCGCGATGGGCTTGTCGACGGCGCGGGCGTTCTGCTCGTGACCCTTCACGATCGCGTTGTGCTGGTCCCAGCGGTCGTTGCCGGTGCCGGGACAGGTCAGTTCGACGAAGCGGACCCCGCGCTCGACCAGCCGCCGCGCCAGGAGGCACTGCCGCGCGTAGGTCGCGGTGGGCACGTTCGGATCGTCGACGCCGTAAAGGGCAAGGGTCTCCGCGCTCTCGCCGGAGAGATCCATCAACTCCGGCACCGAGGCCTGCATGCTGAAGGCGAGCTCCCAGTTGCGAATCGCGCTTTCGATGGTGTCGGCATGACCGGTGCGAGCGGCGAAGGAACCGTCGAGCGCCTCGAGCAGCTGCCGCTTGCGGACTTGCGCCCCGGGGTCGCCCTCCCGCGGCGAGACGTCGGCGAGCCCGTTGCCGCGCGGCAGCACCAGCGAGCCCTGGTGGGTCGCGGGAAGGAAGCCGTTCCCGAAGCACTCGATGCCGCCGGGAGGAATGAGGCCGCCGTGCAGCACCACGAATGCGGGAAGATCTCGACTCTCGCTGCCGAGGCCGTAGGAGGTCCAGGCCCCCATGCTTGGTCGGCCCGCGAGGCCGGCGCCGGTGTGCAGGAAGTAGTTGGCGTTGGTGTGCTCGCTGAACTCGCTGGTCATCGAGCGCACCACCAGCAACTCGTCGGCAAGCTCGCGGAGTTGCGGGAACAGATCGCTGATCGGTGTGCCGCAGGTACCGCCGGGCTTGAACGCCCACGGCCCCGCGAAGGTGGAGCCGTTGTTGTTGAACTGGGTGGGCTCCATCCTCATCCCGAAGGGCTTGCCGTGCTCCGCGACGAGCCGCGGCTTCGGGTCGAAGGTGTCCATCTGCGCGGGGCCACCGTCCATGTAAAGGAAGATCACCCGGGTGGCGCGGGGCCGGTGGTGCAGCCCGGTGGCCGACGCGTCGCCGGCGAGGCCGAAGGCGCGGTCGCCCGTGAGCGCCGCTGCGGCCATCGCACCGAACCCCGAGAGGCACGACGAGAGCATCTCGCGGCGAGTGACTCCGCGTTCGCGGAAGCGGCCGCAGTGGTGGGAGTCGGTTCGTCGGTGGTGGCTCATCGCGGTGGTGCTGTTCGAGGAACGGTGGGGTTCACTGAAGGAAGAGGAATTCCTTGCTGTTGACGAGAACATGCCCGAGGCCCGCGAACGCGGCGGCCTCGGTGGCGGGATTCTCGGCGCCGGCCGCTCCGCGCTCGCCCTCGAGAAATGCGGCGCAGGCGGCGAGTTCCGAGTCGGTCGGCGGGCGGCCGAGGCTCTCGAGGAACATCCTCCCGATGTGCGCCGCATCGGGGCCGGGAAGCGCCGAGATCCGCTCGCCCCAGCCGTCGACGGCCAGATGCACCAGCGGCGAGTTCAGCATGGCGAGGGCCTGGCCGGGGACGTTGGAACGATTGCGCCGCCCGACGGTGCTGGTGGGAATGGGCAGGTCGAAGGATTGCAGGAAGGCGTCGGGGAAGTTGCGGCGCACCTCGAGATAGACGCTGCGCCGTCCGTTGCCGTCGGCGGGCCCGCTGCTGCCGGGGCGGCCGCGTCCCTCCATGAAGTCGGTGAGGTGGGTGGCCACGCCCGGTCCGCCCATGCTCGGATCGAAGCGACCCGAGAGCAGGACCAGGGCATCGCGAAGCGACTCGGCATCGAGTCGTCGGATCGAGGCGCGATGGGGGATCTCGTTGAGCGGATCGACTTCGAGTGCGCGCTTGTCGCCGTCGATCGACATCGCGTAGGTGCTCGAGAGCACGAGGTCGCGCAGCAGTCGCTTGACGCTCCAATCGCTGCGGAATCGATCGGCGAGATGATCGAGCAGGGCGGGATTCGCCGGCGGCGAGCCCAAGGCCCCGAAGTCGTCGGTGGTTGCGACGATGCCGCGGCCGAAGAGATGGTGCCACAGGCGATTCACCATCACTCGTGCGGTGAGCGGATTGCTCGGGTCGGCGATGCGCTCGGCCAGGGCGAGTCGATCGGCCGCCGCGTCCGATCCGAGGCTCGCGATGAGTCCAGGGTCGACCTCGTCGCCGGGGCGGTGGGCGTCGCCGCGGATGTGGATGTGTTCAGGCCACGGCGTGCCGTCCGCGACCGCGAGCACCCGCACCGGATCGGGAGGCCTGGTCGCGACCGCGGAGGCGAGCATCAGGAGGTTCTCTTCGCTTGCGGCGATGGTCGGTGCGGTGGCAGCCTCGGTCACCGTGGGCGGATCGGCGCCGACCGCGACCCAGTCGACCTCGAGGAATCCCGGCCCCTCGTCGATCCACTCGAGGTAGGCGCGGCGGCCCTGATAGCGCGAGAGGTCCCACGAGACCACCGTGAACGACTCTGGCGAATCGATGACGCGACGGTGGCCGTCGAAGAGCAGGGCGTTGCGTTCGTCGAGGAAGTAGCCATCGACGATCACTCGCGCCACGCCCTTGCCGCGGATGCGCTGGTGCAGTCGAGGCCGATCGATCTCGAAGGACGGCGAGCGCAGGGTGCCCGCGAAGGCATCACCGGCGGCACGGCTCGAGGCGATGCCGAGCGGCGCCAGCGTCACGGTCTCGCCTCGGACCTCGAGGCGGGGCAACTCCTCGGGGCTCGTTGCGAAGGCCTGGCCGGTGGTGGAGAAGCCCTCCGGCAGCGGGATCGCGAAGTCGCTGATCAACCCCTCGATCGCCGCGGGGTCCTCGTCGCCCGCGATCTCGAACGCTTCCGCTCCGGCGAGGATCGAGGTCTCCATCGCCTGCCTCGCCGCCAGCGCCTCCTCGCGAGCCGCGGCGATGCGTCCGTGCGGATCGAGCTCCACCACGGCGCGGCGGGCACGCTTGAGATGGGCGGAGAGCCCGTAGTAGT